>NZ_JAMYQH010000010.1:0-191013 GCF_040320765.1 Mesorhizobium sp. M0618
AAAACGACCCAGCGTTGGGCGCCCGACCCCCACCCCGCCAGCCAACGGCCACGTTGGTCCCCCCGCCCACCCCCAAGCCCGCCACCGCGCGGCCATTTGCGGGCGGGGGCTACCGCGTCTCCTGATCTGCGGCGCCAGGAGAATGCAGCTTCGCTCGACTGATGAGGGGCAGCTTGATCTGTTCCGCGCGCGCCCCAGCGTCATCACGCCACGCGACGCGCAGGATCTCATGTCGTGGCCTTTCTTCTCGCTCGCCAAATCCCGCCGTGTGACACCGATTGACTTTCGCATGGGCGAAGTCTCGATCCGCGTCGAGGCGACGATCGAACATGGCATGGCGACGATCTGGGACGCCGACATCCTGATCTGGGCAGCCAGTCAGATTGTTGATGCACGTGACAAAGGCCTTCGCACGTCGCGTCTGATGACGGCCACGCCCTATGAGATCCTTGCCTTCATCGAGCGGGGCGATTCCGCCCATAGCTACGACAGACTGAAGGCCGCGCTGGACCGCCTGCAATCGACGACGGTCGCCACATCTATCCGCCAGTCGTCCGAGCGACGGCGACATCGCTTCTCCTGGATTAACGAATGGAAGGAGCGAATGGACGTCAGCGGGCGCCCACTCGGCATCGAGCTCATCCTGCCCGACTGGTTTTATGCCGGCGTCATCGACGATGCACTTATTCTCACGATCGACCGCCAATATTTCGGGCTAACGGGCGGCCTGGAGCGCTGGCTTTACCGTCTCGTCCGCAAGCACGGTGGCCGCCAGACCTATGGTTGGAGCTTTGATCTCCGCCATCTCCACGTGAAGTCGGGCAGCCTGTCGCCCTTCAAGCGCTTCACCTTCGACCTGCGCGAGATCGTCCGTCGCCAGCCACTGCCGGGCTACCGGCTGGCACTCTCCATCGATCCCGACGGTCGGTCACGCCTGAACTTCCAACTCAACTCGGTCGATCCATTCGCGAGCGCCAGCGCAACGCCGTGCGCGCCACGTGGCCGCACCACTAGGGCTGTGAAATGACTGTGGACAGGCCCGTGCTATCAGGAACCGCAACACCCGTGCCATCAGGAACCGGATTCCCGTGCTATCAGGAACCGGAATCGGGCTTAAGCCATTGCAGCGATTGCCGAACCCGCTCCTCTAACGTTTCTAACTGTGAATCCTTCGGATTCTTTCTAACGGAAAGCGCTCATCCACGAGGCTGTGGACGACCGCGGAGCCAGGATCTTTCGGCCAGGCCGAGAATAATCATTGTCCGTTGTCCCTCGTGGAGCACGACTGTTTTCTTCGCCCCTCGTTGCGCCGCACTGACTGCTGGCCTCCGGTCATGGCGGCCAGCATGAGCAATCTCACCCATGTCGAACTGGTGTGGCTGAAGAAGCGGATCGAGAACTACATCCGGTTCGGCCAGGTTGCTTCCAACAGGAGCATCGACCGTAGCCGTCGTGTCGTCTCCTTTACGCCAGGCAGCATCTTCGCCTTTGTTCGCTGGACAGCGAACGACTTCGGCACTGTCGCTTCCCGCATCGATATCCTACGCGCTGTTGCCACCGGCGAGCGCAGCTCGACTGTCGCCTACGTGCGGCCTGGCGCCGGCCTCCTGCTTACAGCTATCGGATGGCCGAACGTCGAGAAGGTGCTGAAGATCATCGACGCTATCGAAGCGATCGGAATCGATGCCGTTGATGTGTCGCCGGATTACTGGCGGCATGCCCACAGCCGGCTCGCCGCGCGTGAGTCGCCCAGGCCCTATACTCGCCAGCGCCATGAGGCATGGCTCCTGCGCCGCCGAGTTGAGCCATGAGCATGCGCGCAACGATCATCGTCGCGATGTTCGGCGGCGCGGTCCTCGTCGCCGCACCGGCATGGATCGACCATCGACCGAAGTTGATCTGGAACGCGTCAGCGAGCGTCCCGGTCGGCCTCTACCGCGTCGAGCCTGTCGACAGGATCGGCGTTTCCGATATCGCCGTCGTCATGCCGCCCAAGCCACTGGCGGACTTGCTTGCCCAACGCGAATACCTGCCGAACGGCGTGCCGCTGCTGAAGCACGTGTTGGCACTCGGAGGCACGACGGTCTGCCGGCAAAGCGCAGCCATTATCGTCCGCGGCGTGACCTTTGGACATGCGCATGAGCGTGACAGTCGGGGCCGGCCACTGCCCGTCTGGCAGGGCTGCCACATCATTGCCGATCGAGAAGTCTTCCTCATGAACTGGAACTCGGGTGACAGTTTCGACGGCAGGTATTTCGGCCCACTCCCGCTCAATTCGATCATCGGTCGCGCGGTCCCGGTCTGGACCAGAGACGGCATTTCGCCGGTACCAGATGATTCTGGGGAAGCGGATCGCGGCGAGCGGTGACGGCTCGCACCAACCCTCACGAACGCTCATGAAAGGAGCACTGCAATGGCCCAGATCGGTACTTTCACCCGCAATGATGACGGCTTCTTCGGCAATATTTCGACCCTGACGCTCGACGCGAAACTCGCCATCCTGCCTGCCGAGAAATCGGACGTCGAGAACGCTCCCGACCATCGCGTCTTCTGCGAAGGCATGGAGATCGGCGCGGCGTGGGATCGCACTGGCGAGAAGGCCGGTGCCTATCTCTCCGTCTCCATCGACGATCCATCCTTCACGCAACCGATCCGCGCCAATCTGTTCCAGTCCGATGCCGAGAAAAGTGTCTGGGCCTTGCACTGGAGCAGGCAATCGAAGCGCGACGAACGGGGCTGATCGGATGCTCCGATTTCGCCTCAGCGAACTTTCTGCGACAAACCCTTTGATCGATTGGGCGCCGCTCAAACCCTCCGACCCGATCGCCCGTCAGGCGGCCGCCGCGCGCAGCGAAGGTCAAGGGGGGCTGAACGCTTGCCCGTCGTTCAAGACGTTCATGGCGACGCGGTTGGCGGCAAGCAAGTCCGGCCGGCGAAGCCTTGCCCTTGACGGAAGCGAGCACGGTGGCAGGCTGCAGGCGCGTCAGGATCGTGGTGCATGTGCTTTTATCTGCCGAGCCATTGCAGCACTGTCTGCAAGCGTCATGCTCGCCCTCCCAGCGTCTACTGTCCGTGCAGAGCCTTCCACGCATCGTGAGCGGCCGGCGCACTTCGGCAGCGTCATCTCGTCTTCTGATCCCTGGTCGGCGTATATCCGCGAGGCTGCCAAACGCTTTGCCATTCCCGAGCGGCTGCTCCGCGCTGTCATGCATGTCGAGAGCGTTGGTGACGTTCATGCGGTGTCGGGCAAAGGCGCAATGGGCTTGATGCAGATCATGCCGGCGACATGGGAGGAACTGCGCATCAAGTATCGCTTCGGCGATGATCCTTATCAGCCGCGCGACAACATTTTCGCAGGTGCAGCGTATCTCCGCGAGATGCTCGACCGCTTCGGTCGCAAGGGCTTCCTCGCGGCTTACAATGCCGGTCCTGGGCGATACGAAGAGCACCTTGCAACCGGTCGGCCGCTCCCGCGTGAGACGATCGACTACGTCAGGAAACTCGCGCCCCTGATCAATGGTTCGGTTGCCATTCCGATGCGTGCACGTGAAGGAGCGGGCAGGGCGAGCGCACTCGAAGCGGCGATATTCGCGCAGGTCGTGAACACACGGAATAGCTCGGCACCGCAGGGTGAGCGCGAGGCTAATGTTTCCGTTGAGACCGTCTTCACGGCGATCCGTTCACCCAGCGTGCGAGCACCCGTGGACAAAGCGGTCACCGATCTTGCGGCGCTCGTACCTCAACCGGACGGCTCGCGCAGTGAAGATGTATCAGTTCCGAACTCCGCTATTCGCAGTGCGTTTGTGCAGACCTCCGCCGCCACTCCACAATGACCTCAGCATTCCTGGTCAATCGCATTCCGACCTGTTCCGTCGTGGAAATTGCGGCAGGAGGGTTGGCCGTGAGAGAGGACGAAGAGGGATGGCAGGATAAAGGGCCGCGATGTGCGGCTCGGTCGGTTGGTTGTTTTTCTTATGGTTTTTGTCTCGCTTTGCGATGTGCTCGCGTAATTGGCGATGTGCACGCTCGCTGTTTTCTCAAGATTTACAATGGAAATCGCACCTCGCGGGCTCAGCGCCTATGAATCGTGACGACAGTTTTCGTGTGCGCCCCGGCCGTATCCGCTCCCGCACCGGCCAGCGCGCTCGCCCGTTCATATTCCAGGCGCTCGCAGCGGCACAGCGGGCGGGTGGTCATATCTCGCGAAAAGGCCGGATCACCTCCCCAAGCGCCTCGACGTTCGGTCGCGGCAGATCGGCAAGCATCCGCGCAAATCGCCTCATCACCGGCCGCTCACGCGGTGCCGTCGTCAAGGCGCGGGTGGTCCGGCAGTTCCGAGGCTCGGCTCCGCTCGCCGCCCATCTCGGATATCTCCGGCGCGAGGGCGTGACGCGCGACGGAGAGAAGGCGAAGATGTTTGGCCCGGATACGGACAAGGCCGACCATGATGCCTTCTCCGAGCGATGCAAGGACGACCGGCACCACTTCCGTTTCATCGTCTCACCTGACGATGCCCACGAGTTGGGCCACCTCAAAGGCTTCGCCCGCAATCTGATGGTCGACATGGAGCGCGATCTCGGTACAAAACTCGATTGGCTGGGCGTTGACCATTGGAACACCGAACATCCGCACGTCCATATTCTCGTTCGGGGTGTCGCCGATGACGGCGAGAACCTCGTCATATCGCGTGACTACATCCGCCAGGGCATGCGCGACCGGGCGAGCGACATCCTCACCCAGACACTTGGGCTACGCACCGATCACGACATCCGCCAAACAATCGAGCGGCAGATCGACAGCGAACGGTGGACACAGCTCGACCGCCAGCTTGTTCGTGATGCCGATCGCCATCGCATTATCGATCTCGCACTTCACCCTGATGGCCAGCCGGACGAATTTCTGACGCTCAAGGTCGGGCGGCTCCGCAAGCTTGAAAGCCTCGGCCTCGCCAGCGAGGTCGGCCCGGGCCACTGGATCATGGCGGATGAAGCCGAACCCACCTTGCGCGCGCTTGGCGAGCGCGGCGACATCATCAAGCGCATGCATCGCAGCCTAACCGGCCATGGGATCGACAAAGGCGCAGCCGATTATGTCCTTGCAGCTGAGCAGATCGACACACCTATCATCGGTCGGCTGTTGGAGCGGGGGCTCGACGATGAGCTACAAGGCTCGGCTTATGCCATCGTGGACGGCATAGACGGTCGTGCCCATCACATCCGGTTTCAAGATCTAGACGCTACCGGCGATTCCGCCCGGGGCTCGATCGTCGAGCTTCGTCGCTACGAGGATGCAAAGGGCTGCGGCCGCGTTGCACTCGCCGTCCGCTCCGACCCCTCGATTGAAGAACAAATCCATACCCATGGCGCGACCTGGCTCGACCGACAGCTTGTCGCGCGTGCACCCGTCGAAATTGGGGAGGGCGGCTTCGGCAGGGAAGTGAAGCAGGCGCTAAGGGATCGCGCCGACCACCTTATTGAGCAGGGCCTCGCACGGCGCGAAGATCAACGCATCGTCTTCGGTCGCAATCTGATCGACACGCTACGCGACCGTGAGGTGAACACATTCGGCGCTCAGCTCGCTGCCAAGATCGGACTGCCGTTCACGAAGGCTTCGGAAGGCGACCAGGTAGCTGGCATCTACCGGCAACGTTTCTCGCTCGCGTCCGGCCGCTTCGCCATGATCGATGACGGGTTGGGCTTCCAGCTCGTGCCCTGGTCACCATCGGTCGAGAAGCAACTCGGCAGTCACGTTGCTGGTGTTATGCGCGCCAATGGCGGCGGTGTGGATTGGAGCTTCGGAAGGAAGCGCGGACTCGGACTGTAGTGGATCAACGGTGACAAACAGGCAGCTACGATGGACCGGGCGAGCCACTGGGGATGCCTTGGCCGACGCTGCGATCATGCTGCTTGTGTCGACGCAGCTGGCCGACGCATTGGGGAAGTAACAGGTGGTTACGTCGTTGGAATCGGAGAAAACCGTGTCGCGATGTCGCGCGCGTCGACCTCCGTTATGACGTCGTGGACGAACCTGCGCTTGCTCACCCAATAAATGCAAGGCAGCCCTGACTCGTCATAGATTTCAAGCCTGGCCATAAGCTCGCCGCCGAGGTCGATGTAGACCGGGCAAGTGGCATCCAGCCATGTGCGGCGAGGCCGGATCCAGTCGTACTGGTGATGCCCTCGGTAGGACTCGATCACCTGTTGCCTGATCTGGTGCATGAAATAATACGTCCCGCCACGAGTGCGCGCCTTCGTGGCTTCAGGGTATTCCTGCCTGCATTCGGAAAGCTTGACGCACATTCCGACGGTCCCCCCGCGCATGTGCCGCTCGGCCTTTTCCCACACGAGATCTTGACCCAGTTCAGACTCCGGAGCCGGAAGCTCGTGGTAGATGTCGAAGTTATGTTTGAACCCGCTGCCGTCCACTACCCAGACCAAGTTGCCGTAGAAGGTCTCACGAGACAGCCGTTCGTCGTCCGTCATCGATGAGTGCTGCACCTCGATCACGATCCCTGTCGAAGTCTTTATGTCGGCGCGGTGGATTTCCCCGTCGTGCGCGACGTGGGAGATCTCCCTGCACTCCTCGGGAAACCTGCTTTTCCATTCACGATGCCACGGGGTTTCGTTCTCCCACCATGGATCGCAGTTCCGGCGGCCGAAATGCGCCCAGTGATGCAGGATGCGAGGACCGCATTTCGATACCATCGCCGACCCGCATGAGGGACAGCTGCCCCTACCTCCTGGAAAGGCCTCCCGGCGGTTACCGTCGACCAAGGCGTATTGCATGGCTCTATTTCCCGAGTCCTTCGAGCGTCTCGGCGACGAACGCCCAGCCGTCCTGCGTGACTAGGAATTCCCCGACGCTTTCGTCAACTGTCAGGTAACCTTTCTTGACGAGGGCTCCGGCCACCCATTTGTCGGGACGAAACCATGTACCATGCATCTCAATGCCGCGCAGCGGGATGCGACCTCCAGCGAAGACAAGGTACGACAAAAACAGTGCTCGCGTGCGGGGCGTATCATGCTTGGAGTCGTTGTTGTCCTGCCCCCAGTTGCCGTAATCGGCGAGGTTTTCGTACGGATAAGAATCGAAGCTCTTCGCCGAAGAAGGCTTGCCGTCGATGGACATGGCGATCGCGTCGATAATCCGCTTTGCTGTGTCCTTCTCAATATCCAGCATGCCTGCCCCTCCCTGTTGTTGCTGTCGCGCCCTTGGACTGGCACTCGGTCTAGCACATCATGGAGGCTTCATACGGATCGTTCGCGCATACCACGACGAACACTCCGCGGAATCGACGCGCGCCTCGGCGCACAAGTGGGTCGTGGCGATCAGGAAGCCAAGCGGAACGCTAAGTGAGGCTCGTCACCTTTCGGAAAGTTGGAAGTTCTTCGTCCGGCTCTTCACCGCTGGATGATCGACCTCAAGGACCACATTCGCCTGTTCGGCCTTCAGGCGCACGTAACCCCGGATCATCTTCTCCGTGAACTCGTACCAGCCTGCCCTCGTTCCGGTGAGGATTCGCGCATGGCTGGCCTGCTTGAGGCTGTTGATGCGCTGGTTGAACCTGTCACGGTCAAGCGCGTCCTCTGGACGATCCCTCATGATCCGTTGGTACGAGTCGAAGATGTCCGTGCTGCGCCGTCGCAGCTCGTGCCCGTCGGCGGCCGCCCAAAGGACTCCTTCGTAATCGTTGTTGTACTTCTGGGTCGCCTCCTCGTATGGGCCCCTCAGCCTCATCTCCATAGAGCTGGCGGCATCGGACATGGCCAGTTCGAACAGCTCTCCGGTCACCTTGCCCTCGTTGTCGGCCCCGTACACGCGCCAGAAGAGCTTCTCGGTCACGAAGTGGACGTAGTGTGGGAAACCGTCGCTGATCCTGGCGATGCGGTAGATAGTGTTGTCGTCGATCTCGATACCCAGCCTGTCGGCCGCGACCGTCACGATGTCGAAGCGGGCCTCCCATGGCAGTTGCGCCAGCCCGACCGTATGGAAATATCTGTCAGCGCTGCCGTGCGCAGCCATGATCGCATCGACGCTCTCGCCAATGCCGCAGAAGATAAACCTCGCAGTGACATGCTTGTCTGAAACTTGCTTTATGAAGTTAGTGAAATACTCCTGCTCCTCCTTGCTGCCGATCTGATCGAACTCATCGATGACGACAACAGGGCTGCCCGCGTAGCTGTCGCAGAGGAACTGCACCAGACGAACGGCTTCGTTTACCGAACCCGGCTCAGTCGCCGACGTCTCATAGGTCGTTATCTTGCCTCCGGCGGCGATGCCGAACCTGGCGAAGCCTCCTGCCCATTCCTTGATCTTCTTCTCGACCGTCGGATTCTTGTTGACCGCCTCGTCGAACATATCGCGCATGACGCTACCGAAAGTGCTCTTGCTGTCGCAGCCTATGACGATGGGATCGGCGCCTGCCGAAAGCCCGTAAGCGGCGGTCTGCGCCAGCGACGATTTCCCTACGCCCCGGAAGCCGTGGATCAGGACGTGCCGTCCCGACTGGTAGAGCGCCCTCTTGATGCCGCTGAGCTGCTCCTCGCGGCCTCTAAGGAACTCCTCCGACTGCAACGGCTGGGCGGGAGAAAGAACCTTGCCGAGCAACAGGCCGAATTCGTGTTCGGGTTGCGTGATCACAGGGCGCAGGTTTCTAAGTTGAGTCGTCATGGGCGTAAATGTACACGTGCGACGGGATGCCGCAAAGGCTGACAAGGGGCTATCCCTCGGCGATCACGCGAAGCCTTATGCGGACGATGCGCCGGAGCCTTTATGCGAACGATGGTTCACAGCGACAGGTTGATCTCTAATGGTACTACAGCGACATCCCTGTGTCCGCATCCATGCCTGTCGAATAGAGCAGCGGTCGCCCCAAGGAAAAGTTCTTCGAGGGCCATTTCCCATCGGAGGCGGGTTTCTTCTCACATCGACAGGCCCCTGAACCAAGGTAACAACCCGGAATCCGGCACCGCATCCAGCACGTCTCTCTAGGTCCGGGCGCACCATGCTGTCCTGACCTGCCCTTTAGCCTTGCATATCCGGAAACTCGACATTCTCTATCCACTCCCGATTATGCAGCCCGAGAGACGAGACGTGCCGGCGACCAGGATATTGTGGGGTCAGGTCCTTACCGTCCTTCTGATCGTACTCCTCACCACCTGGGGCGCGACGCAGTGGACGGCGTGGCGGTTAGGCTTCCAGCCGCAACTTGGCCATCCGTGGTTCGAGCTTGCCGGCCAGTCTATTTATCCACCGCCTGCATTTTTTTGGTGGTGGTTTTTCTACGACGCCTATGCGCCAGAGATTTTCCTGGAGGGTGCGCTGGTCGCGGTGAGTGGCAGCTTCATTGCGATCGCTGTGGCCATCGGGATGTCGGTGTGGCGGGCACGGGAGGCGAAGAACGCAGCCACCTATGGTTCGGCACGCTGGGCGACGCGCAAGGAGATCCAATCCGAGGGCATGGTCGGTCCGGATGGCGTTGTGCTTGGAAAACTCGACCGCGAATATCTCCGTCACGACGGTCCTGAACACGTTCTGTGCTTCGCGCCGACCCGAAGCGGCAAGGGTGTCGGCCTCGTTGTGCCGTCCCTGCTGACCTGGCCGGGCTCGGCGATCGTCCACGACATCAAGGGTGAGAACTGGGAACTGACGGCCGGATGGCGGTCGCGCTTTGGCCGCATGCTGCTGTTCGATCCGACCAATCCCGCATCGGCTGCCTACAATCCCCTGCTGGAAGTCCGGCGAGGCGAATGGGAAGTGCGAGATGTGCAGAACGTGGCCGACGTGCTCGTTGATCCCGAGGGGTCGTTGGAACGCCGGAACCATTGGGAAAAGACCAGTCACGCACTCCTGGTCGGCGCCATCCTGCATGTTCTCTATGCAGAGAAGGACAAGACGCTCGCCGGCGTTGCGAACTTCCTCTCCGATCCGCAACGGCCAATCGAGACGACGCTGCGCACCATGATGCTGACGCGGCATCTGGGTGAGGGCGGGCCGCATCCGGTCGTGGCATCTGCGGCGCGGGAACTGCTCAACAAGTCGGAGAACGAACGCTCCGGCGTGCTCTCGACCGCCATGAGTTTTCTGGGCCTTTACCGCGATCCGGTTGTGGCCAAGGTGACGTCTCGTTGCGATTGGCGGATCGCTGACCTTGTCGAGGGCGTGCGGCCGACGACACTCTATCTGGTCGTGCCGCCGTCAGACATCAGTCGCACAAAACCGCTCATCCGCCTCGTGCTCAACCAGATCGGCCGCAGATTGACGGAGGATCTCCATGCGAAGGATCATCGCCAGCGCCTGCTGATGATGCTCGACGAGTTCCCGGCACTCGGCCGTCTCGATTTCTTCGAAAGCGCGCTGGCATTCATGGCGGGCTACGGCATCAAGAGCTTTCTGATCGCGCAGTCGCTCAACCAGATCGAAAAGGCCTATGGGCCGAACAATTCCATCCTCGATAATTGTCATGTGCGGGTGAGCTTTGCCACCAACGACGAACGGACGGCCAAGCGAGTGTCGGACTCGCTGGGAACAGGAACCGAGATGCGAGCCATGAAGAACTATGCCGGGCACAGGTTGTCGCCCTGGCTCGGGCATCTGATGGTCTCGCGGCAGGAGACGGCGCGCGCCTTGATGACTCCGGGCGAGATCATGCAACTTCCGCCGACCGATGCCATCGTCATGGTGTCAGGTCTGTTCCCGATCCGGGCGAAGAAGGCGCGGTACTTCGCCGATCCGCGCCTTGCCGAGCGCGTCCTGCCGCCACCGAAGCCAGAAACGGCCCAGGGAATGTCGCGCCCCGACGACTGGACCGGCACAACAGTCCTTCCGGCGTCGAAAGACAATCCTAAGCAATCGAAGCCGGCCATGAATCCACAGGACGAGGATCCGGCGAATGGCGGCATCCGCCGCCAGCCCGAGATTCCCGAGCATGAGGACATTGCACCGGAGCGAACAACACAGCGCGACGACGAGTTCGACCTTGACCAGGACGAACCTGACGACGACGCTGTTCGTCGGCGCTCGGTAGACCAGATCATGCGGCGCGCCGCACGGCAGGCCGCCCTTGATCCCAACGACGGCATTGAGTTGTGAAGAACGCGAAGAAGAAACGGCTCTCGGCCTATCTCGATCCAGACGTGATGAACGCGCTCGCCGACTACGCCGCGCGGCGCGACGTCTCACTGTCGCTGATCGCCGAGGCTGCAATCGCCTCCTTGCTTTCGCCGGACGCCGACGAGCGAAAGGAAGCGGCGATCGCCCGACGCCTGGACCAGATCGACCGGCGCGTGCAGCGAGTCGAGCGCGACGTCGGCATCGCCATCGAGACGCTGGCGCTATTCGTCCGCTTCTGGCTCACCTCAACTCCGGCCTTGCCGGAAACCGCCCAGGCCGAAGCTCGCGCGAAGGGCCTGCAGCGCTACGATGGTTTTGTCGACGCGCTCGGTCGCAGGCTGAGCAAAGGACCAAAGCTCCGGCAGGAAATCGCCGAGGACGTGCCCGCGGCACCGCCGGCCGACACGGATGATTTGTCTGCGGGTTAGGTCTGAGCCGAGTTCGCCATTTCCGCCGCACCGCATTTCGCAAGTCTTTTCACGTCGCATCACGATCGCCGGTTTTGCTTGTTGCAAGGCCGATAGTCCTGCCTCTTCTAATCATCCCCGACAGCGGCACGACCAACTCGCCGCGAGGAATGGGGATCATCGTGGCAACCAGTCATCAGCCTGGCAGGGAAGCGGTTTCGCGCGGCGCGCGCATGCTGCGCACGGCGCTCGGCCCCGCCATCGCCGGCTTCCTTGAAGACCCGGCGATTGTCGAGGTGATGCTCAATCCGGACGGACGGCTGTGGGTCGACCGGTTGAAGGAGGGGCTGTCCGCCACCGACGAAATCCTTATCCCGGCCGATGGCGAGCGGATCGTTCGGCTGGTCGCGCATCATGTCGGTGCGGAAGTGCATTCCGGCAGCCCCCGTGTATCTGCCGAACTGCCGGAGACCGGCGAGCGTTTCGAGGGCTTGTTGCCGCCTGTCGTCGCGGCGCCGACCTTTGCCATCCGCAAGCCGGCCGTCGCTGTGTTTATGCTCGAAGATTATGTCGCGGCCGGCATCATGACAGAGAGCCAGGCCGGCGTGCTGCGGCTTGCGGTCGAAAGGCGGAAGAACGTGCTGGTCGCTGGCGGCACGTCGACCGGCAAGACCACGCTGGTCAACGCGCTTTTGGCAGAGGTGGCTAAAACCGCCGATCGCGTCGTGCTGATCGAGGACACGCGCGAGCTGCAATGCGCCGCCCCGAACCTCGTGGCGCTGCGCACCAAGGATGGCGTCGCCTCGCTTTCCGATCTGGTGAAGTCATCGTTGCGACTTCGCCCCGACCGCATCCCGATCGGCGAAGTACGCGGCGCGGAAGCACTTGACCTGTTGAAGGCCTGGGGCACCGGCCACCCCGGCGGCATCGGCACTATCCACGCCAGTTCCGCCCTAGGCGCACTCCGTCGACTCGAGCAGCTCGTGCAGGAGGCAGTCGTCACGGTCCCGCGCGCCCTCATTGCAGAGACGATCGACATTGTTGCCGTGCTCGCCGGCCGAGGCTCGTCCCGCCGGCTCGTTGAGATCGCTCTCGTAGACGGGCTCGATCCTGCCACCCGCGACTACCGTACGCTCGAGGCAAAGCTCGAGGCCACACCAACCGTGAATCCCCGATTCCCTATGGAGTCTCAGAATGAATCCGATCCGCTTCACTTCGTCATCTATCCGTAAGCTCGGTGCGGTGCTCCCGCTGGCCACGGCGACTGCTGCGGTCGCGGCCATGATGATCACGCGCGCTGACGCGGCCGGTTCTTCCATGCCGTGGGAGCAGCCGCTTCAACAAATCCTCGAATCCGTCGAGGGGCCAGTCGCTAAGATCGTGGCGGTGATCATCATCATCGTCACCGGCCTGTCGCTGGCTTTCGGCGACACGTCGGGCGGATTCCGCCGGCTGATCCAAATCGTGTTCGGCCTGTCGATCGCCTTCGCGGCGAGTTCGTTCTTCCTGTCGTTTTTCTCGTTCGGCGGCGGGGCGCTCGTCTGATGACAGGGTCCCTGCTGCAAGTCGACGAAGTCCGCGGCTTTTTCGCGCCGGTACACCGGGCGCTCACCGAACCGATCCTGCTCGGCGGCGCGCCGCGCGCGGTCGCCATCGCCAACGGCACGCTGGCCGGCGCGGTCGGATTGGGACTTCGCCTGTGGATCGTCGGCCTCGCCATCTGGGCGATTGGCCATTTCGCGGCCGTCTGGGCGGCAAAACGCGATGCGCAGTTCGTCGAGGTCGTTCGCCGGCACCTGCGCTATCCCGCGCATTTCGGCTGCTGAGAGGTTTTTCGCCCATGATGAACCTCGCCGAATACCGCAAACGCTCGTCCAACCTCGCCGACTACCTGCCCTGGGCAGCACTGGTCGCGCCGGGCGTTGTATTGAACAAAGACGGCTCCTTCCAGAGAACCGCCCGCTTTCGCGGTCCCGATCTCGACAGTGCGACGCCGGCGGAACTGGTCGGCACGACGGCGCGGCTGAACAGCACGTTGCGCCGTCTCGGCTCCGGCTGGGCGATCTTCGTCGAAGCCGTTCGGCTTGCCGCGCAGCACTATCCCGAAGGTCTCTTCCCCGACAGGGCCTCGGCGTTGGTCGATCTCGAACGTCGTGAACAGTTCGAGGGTGAGGTCGACCAGGAATCGTCCCAGTGGGGCGGTCGCCGGCCGAACGGGGAGCTGTTCGAGAGCAGCTACTTTCTCACCTTCGTTTGGATGCCGCCGGCTGAGGAAGCTTCTCGCATCGAGAGCTGGCTTTACGAAGGTCGGGAGAAGAGCGGCGTCGATCCGTGGGAACTCCTGAAGGGTTTTGTGGACCGCACCGACCGGGTGCTCAACCTGGTTGAAGGTTTTGTCCCGGAGGCCGCATGGCTCGACGATGCCGAGACTCTGACCTACCTGCATTCGACGGTCTCGACCAAGCGTCACCGCATCCGTGTTCCTGAAACGCCGATGCATCTCGATGCGCTGCTGGTCGATCAGCCGCTCGCGGGTGGATTGGAACCGAGGCTCGGCGATGCCCATCTGCGCACGCTCACCGTCATTGGGTTCCCGACGACAACTTTTCCGGGGATCCTCGACGATCTCAATCGGCTTGCCTTTGTCTATCGCTGGTCGACCCGGGCGATCATGCTCGACAAGGCTGACGCCACGAAGCTGCTGACGAAGATCCGCCGGCAGTGGTTCGCCAAGCGCAAGTCGGTCGCCGCCATCCTCAAGGAGGTAATGACCAACGAGGCATCCGTTCTTTTGGACACCGACGCCGCCAACAAGGCAGCCGATGCTGACGCCGCCCTTCAGGACCTTGGCTCCGACCAGATCGGCCAAGCTTATGTCACCGCGACGGTGACGGTGTGGGATGCCGATCCGTCGATCGCCGACGAGAAGCTTCGGCTGGTGGAAAAAATCATCCAGGGCAGGGACTTCACAGCAATCGTCGAGGGCGTCAACGCCGTCGAAGCATGGCTCGGCAGCATCCCAGGCCACGTTTATGCGAACGTCCGCCAGCCGCCGCTGTCGACACTGAACCTCGCCCACATGATCCCGCTCTCGGCGGTCTGGGCGGGACCTGTCGAGGACGAGCATTTTGGCGCCCCGCCACTGTTCTTTGCCAGGACGGAAGGCGCTACGCCGTTCCGATTCAGCCTGCATGTGGGCGATGTCGGCCACACCCTCGTCGTTGGCCCCACCGGTGCCGGCAAGTCGGTCTTGTTGGCGTTGATGGCGCTGCAGTTTCGGCGGTACGAGAACAACCAGATTTTTGCATTCGACTTCGGCGGCTCGATCCGCGCGGCCATGCTTGCCATGGATGGCGACTGGCACAATCTCGGCGGCAATGCGTCGAGCGGGCAAGGGCCGGACGATCCGCTCGCTCTGCTCACCTTGGCGGACCTGTCGGATGATTTCGACGCCGTTTCGCTGCAGCCGCTTGGTCGTATCCACCACACGTCGGAGCGGGCCTGGGCGGCCGACTGGCTCGTCGACATTCTTCAGCGCGAGGGCGTCCCCGTTACGCCGGTGGTCAAGGAATATCTCTGGTCGGCGCTGACCTCGCTGGCCAGCGCGCCGGTTCAGGAACGGACACTGACCGGCCTGTCGGTGCTGCTGCAATCCTCGCCACTGAAGCAGGCACTCCGGCCCTACTGTATCGGGGGTCCCTATGGCCGGCTGCTCGACGCCGAGCACGAGCGGCTGGGTGAGGCGTCCGTCCAGGCATTCGAGACCGAAGGCCTGATCGGCACGGGGGTTGCTCCGGCTGTGCTTGCCTATCTCTTCCATCGGATCGAGCAGCGGATGGACGGGCGGCCGACGCTGCTGATCATCGATGAGGGTTGGCTGGCGCTCGACGATGGCGGCTTCGCCGATCAGCTGCGGGAATGGCTAAAGACTCTTCGCAAGAAGAACGCCTCCGTCATCTTTGCCACGCAATCGCTCTCCGATATCGACGGCAGCAGAATCGCACCGGCCATCGTCGAAAGCTGTCCGACGCGGCTCTTTCTGCCGAACGAGAGGGCGATCGAGCCGCAGATCACGGCCATCTATCGCCGCTTTGGTCTCAACGATCGCCAGATCGAGATCGTCGCCCGGGCGACGCCGAAGCGTGACTATTATTGCCAGTCGCGGCGCGGCAACCGGCTGTTCGAACTGGGCCTTGGTCCGATCGGGCTGGCGCTGTGCGCCGCATCGTCCAAATCCGATCAGGCGGCGATCGACCGGGTCATCGCCGAGGGCGGTCGGCAATACTTTCTCGAGGCCTGGCTTGCCGATCGCGGTCTTTCCTGGGCGGCCGACCTCGTTCCCGATCTCACCAATGTCATCGACCAATCCGCAGAGGAGACCTCGTCATGAATTCCGTTCGCAAATGTCTTCGCGCTCGTCACATGGCAGCAGCCAGCGTCATCGCAACCGGGATCGCGCTGTCATCGGCGCCGGCGTCGGCGTTCATCGTCTTTGATCCCACCAACTACAGCCAGAACCTGCTCCAGGCCGCTCGCGCCCTGGAGCAGATCCAGAACCAGATCACCTCGCTGCAGAATGAGGCGCAGATGCTGATCAACCAGGCCAAGAACCTCGCGTCGCTGCCGACTTCGCTGGTTGGCCAGATCGAAGGCAATTTCTCTCAGATGAAGACCCTGCTCGGCGAGGCCGACAAGCTCGCCTACAGCGTCCAGGACATCGAGAGCCAGTTCACCTCGACGTACGAGAGTTTTAGTTCGGATCTCTCCAGCCAGCAGCTTGTCGATGGCGCGCGTGAACGCTGGCAGACATCGGTGTCGGCCTTCGAGCACTCGCTGAAGACCGGCGCCGTCGCCGTGGACAACATCGAGGGGACACAGGAACAGACGAGCGCGCTGGTCGGCGCCAGCCAGTCTGCCGTCGGCGTGCTACAGGCGACGCAAGCCGGCAACCAGCTTCTTGCCGTCCAGGCAAGGCAGGTGTCGGACCTGACGGCGATGATGGCAGCGCAGGGACGCGCCAACGCACTGGAGCAGGCGAGGCGGGCAGCTGCACAGGAACAAGCACGTGAACAGTTTAGCCGCTTCATGACAGGCAGTGGCTACAGCCCGTCATTCGTGAAGATGTTCCACGACTGAGGCGAGAGTCGCATGGATCTCAAGATCGCCGCCCGGATGACAGCCGTTCTTGCCCTTGGCGCCGCCATGACCGCCGCCTTCATGGCGTTGCGTGGCGACGGCCCGCAGGACGCGTCCTCCCCGCGCTCCGCACATCCGGGCGGCGAGCCGGCGCGAGTCGAACTTGCGCGATGCCGGAACATCGGCATGGCCGCGATAGCCGACGAAGCCTGCAGGAAGGCCTGGGCGGAAAACCGCCGGCGTTTCCTTCAGCCGACACGGTCCGCGGCACCGTACGCAGTTCCGTCAGTCGACAAAGACCAGAGCCGGCTCCTGCCCCTTCAGTCCTCGATGCCTCAGGGTGAGCAAGATCAACGCCGCCCGAACACGGTGACGCCATGAATGACACCGGCGTCATCGACCGCTTCCTGGAAACCTTTACCCGGTACATCGATTCAGGGTTCGGCCTGCTCGGCGGCGAAGTGGCCTTTCTCACGTCCACCCTGATCGTCATCGACATCACGCTCGCCGGCCTGTTCTGGGCCTGGGGCGCTGACGAGGACGTACTGCACCGGCTGGTGAAGAAGACGCTCTACATCGGCTTCTTCGCCTTCATCATAGGCAACTTCAATCGTCTCGCTGGCATTGTCTTCGAGAGTTTTTCCGGGCTCGGCCTGAAGGCGGGAGGATCAGCACTTTCCGGCTCCGCACTGCTGCAGCCTGGGCGCGTCGCCCAGGTCGGCATCGATGCCGGCAATCCGATCCTTGAGGCCGCCAGCCAGCTGATGGGCTACGTTTCCTTCTTCGAGAATTTTGTTCAGATCGCGGTGCTGATGATCGCCTGGGCGATCGTTCTCATCGCCTTCTTCATCCTCGCCGTCCAGATCTTCGTAACCCTGATCGAGTTCAAGCTGACGACGCTGGCCGGCTTCGTGCTGATCCCCTTCGCGCTCTTCAATCGGACCGCCTTCCTCGCCGAGAAAGTGCTCGGCAACATCGTCGCCTCCGGCGTCAAGATTCTCGTGCTCGCCGTCATCGTCGGCATCGGTTCGGGTCTCTTCGGCGAGTTCACTCAAGGTTTTGGCGCTGAACAACCGACGATCACTGATGCGCTGTCCCTTGTGCTGGGTGCTCTTTCGCTGATGGGGCTTTCGATCTTCGGTCCCGGCATCGCGACAGGTCTTGTTTCCGGCGCGCCGCAACTCGGCGCGGGTGCTGCTGTGGGCACCAGCCTCGCTGCCGCCGGCCTTGGTGCTGCCGGAGCCATGGGCGCCCGCGCCGGATTGAGCGGCGGCGCAAGTGCGCTCAGCGCAGGTGGGCGCATGTCGGCGGCCGCCGCACGTGGCGGCGCGCATTTGGCCGGCAGCACCTCGACAGCTTACGGCCTCGCCGCCGCAACATCCGGACAGAGCGGTGCAGGCTCGATCACCGCCGGCATTGCCGGTGTCGCCAAGGCTGGTGCCGGCACTGCCGTTCAGCCGGTGAAGCAGGCAATGTCGCGCGCGGCTTCAGCCCTGTCTTCCAGCCAGCAGGCTGGCCGCTCGGCCGCATGGACCGCAACGGGTGGAGAGCAGCCAGCAGCAGCTGCTTCAGGGCGTGCGTCGACTGCTGAATCTGGTGCCGAATCGCCGCCGGCATGGGCCAATCGCATGAAGCCCGGCCAGGCCATGAGCCATGGCGCCAGCATGGCCGCGCATTCCGTCCGATCCGGCGATCACGGCGGCGGCTCGACGAATGTTTCCCTCAATCAGGATGACCGCCGATGAACCTCTTCAAACGACCTTCCGTTCGTTACGGAACGACGCCTCAGCCGGAGACGCCGTATCAACGTGCTGCCCAAGCCTGGGATGAACGTATCGGCTCGGCTCGCGTGCAAGCGAAAAACTGGCGGCTGATGGCCTTCGGTTCGTTGGTCCTTGCCAGCGGCTTCGCTTCCGCCTTGGTCTGGCAGTCGACGCGCGGCTCCGTGGTTCCCTGGGTCGTACAGGTCGACAAGTTTGGCGAGGCGCAGGTGGTCGCCGCGGCCGTTGCTGACTATCAGCCGACCGATCCGCAGATCGCGTGGCATCTCGCTCGTTTCATCGAGCAGGTGAGAAGCATCCCGGACGATCCGGTCGTTGTCCGCCAGAACTGGCTGCGCGCCTACGATTACACGACCGACCGTGGCGCCATTTCTCTGAACGACTACGCCCGCTTGAACGACCCTTTTGCCAAGGTCGGCAAAATCCAGATCGCGGTCGAGGTCTCCAGCGTCATCCGTGCCTCGCCGGACTCGTTTCGTGTCGCCTGGATCGAGCGCCGCTACGAGAACGGTAGTCTGGCCAGCACCGGACGCTGGACCGCCATCCTCACGATCGTCACTCAACAACCCCGCGATGCCGACCGGCTGAAGGCCAATCCGCTCGGCGTCTATGTCAACGCCATCAACTGGTCGAAGGAGCTTTCATGAAGCGCGCGATACAAGCAGGAAGAGCAAGGGGACATGTTACCCGCAACATGACCAAGGCTCGGGTGCTTGCCCTGGCACTGCTGTCGGCGACGGCGCTCGCCGGCTGCGCTTCGAAAAAATACATTCCGCCGGAGATCGACTACGACGATGCGGTGCCTGCCGTGCAGAAGGTCGATCCGCCTGGTCCGGTGAAGGTGGTGGAACTGCCGAAACCGCTTCCACTGCCCGGTCAGTTGAAGCCGATAGAGACCAGCAAGGCGAAGGCGGAACCAGCCGATCCGAAACAGCGGATCAGCCAGGCGAACGAGGCCGCACGAATGCAGCCCGTCCGCGACGGTTTTATCAACGCGATCCAGCTCTATCCCTGGAGTGAAGGCGCGCTCTATCAAATCTATGCAGCACCTGGTCAGGTCACCGACATCGCGCTGCAGCCCGGCGAGCAGCTCGTTGGCTCCGGACCCGTCGCCGCCGGCGACACCGTGCGCTGGATCATCGGCGATACGCAGAGTGGGGCAGCGGACCGGCTTCAGGTCCACATCCTCGTCAAGCCGACGAGGTCCGATCTCCAGACCAACCTTGTCATCAACAGCGACCGTCGCACCTATCATCTCGAGCTGCGATCGACCGAAAGCACCTACATGGCCTCTGTGTCGTGGCAGTATCCTCAGGATCAGCTGATAGCGCTGCGGCGCCAGAACGCGCAGGCTTCCGCAGCCCAGCCGGTCGCTGCCGGCATCGACATCCAGAAACTCAACTTTCGTTACCGCATCGAGGGCGACGCGGCACCATGGAAGCCGCTACGCGCGTTCGATGACGGCTCAAAAGTCTATATCGAGTTTCCGTCCGGTATCGGTCAGGGTGAGATGCCGCCGCTCTTCGTCATCGGCCCATCGGGCGGCTCGGAACTGGTCAACTACCGCGCCCGGAAAAACTACTATGTCGTCGACCGCCTCTTCGCCGCGGCCGAACTGAGGCTTGGCGATAAAGATTCGGAGCGGCGTGTCAGGATTGTGCGCACCGATGGGAAAAGACCGCCGCGCAGCGCGGGGCTGTTCCGATGAACGACGTTGCAAATCCCCCCAACGTGGACATCAGGGCCGACCTGCGTCTGAGGCCTGAGCCCGCCAGGGTCACGCGCCTTTCGCGCAAGGTGCTGATCGGTCTAGGCGGAGTGGCCAGCGCTGCGATCCTTGGCACACTGATCTGGGCGCTCGACACCAGGCGGCGCAGCAACGACGAGCCGTCCGAACTCTTTACTACTGAAAACCGCACCACTGCCGACGGGCTCCAAACCCTGCCAAAGGACTATTCCGGTGTGCCAAGAATCGGCCCGCCTTTGCCCGGCGATCTCGGCCGGCCGATCCTGCGCGCGCAGGAGCGTGGACAGCCGGTGGCGGTGCCGAACATCAGTGCGCCGCGCGCCGATCCGGAGGAGCAGCGCCGCCTGGCGGAGATCGAGGCCGCGCGGGTTGCGAAACTCTTCACCGACACCAATGCGCGGGGAAATCCGGTGCGGCAGGATACTGGTGCGGGAAATATCGTCGCGGACACCATGTCGGGTTTGATACCCCCAACCGAGCCTTCGGCGCTCGATCCAGGCTCCGCTCAAAACATGCAGGATCGCAAACTGGCCTTCGTCGATACCGCACCGGATCGCCGAACCGTCAGTCCTGATCGTCTGGTGGACAAGGCTTCGCCCTATGTCGTACAGGCCGGCACGATCATTCCGGCTGCACTCATCACCGGTATCCGTTCCGATCTACCCGGTCAGATCACCGCTCAGGTCACGGAGAACGTTTACGACAGCCCATCAGGATCCTACATGCTGATTCCGCAGGGTGCGAGGCTGATCGGCAAGTATGACAGCCAGGTCGCCTTCGGTCAGTCACGCGTGCTTCTGGTCTGGAACCGACTGATCATGCCCGACGGCACCTCGATCGTGCTGGAGCGCCAGCAGGGCGCGGACACGGAAGGATTTTCCGGGCTGGAGGACGAGATCGACCATCACTGGGGTCAGCTGTTTCGTGCAGCGGCGCTCTCGACGTTATTGGGCGTCGGCACCAGCCTCGGTTCCAACAACAACGAGAGCGATATAGCCAAGGCGATCCGTGAAAGCACGCAGAATTCAATGAGCAATATCGGTCAGCAGATCGTGGGCCGCCAACTCGATGTCCAGCCAACGCTGACAATCCGGCCGGGTTTCCCGGTCCGCGTGATCGTCAATCGCGACATTGTGCTGGCACCATATGCCGCGCCGAAGGAACCATCATGACCAAGCTGAAGCTCTCCGCCATTCCCGACGACCGGCCCATTAAGATCACGGTCGAGCTGCCCGCCGCCGTTCACCGCGATCTTGTCGCCTACGCCGAAGTGCTCGGACGCGAGACGGGCCAGAAAGTTGTCGATCCGGCAAAGCTGATCGCGCCGATGCTGGCACGATTCATGACGACCGATCGCGCGTTCAGCCGAGCCCGGCGCGAAACTAGGTCAGGGTAAACGGGACGCGGCTCGTTTCTCTTCCACGAAGCGCAAGGCGATATCCGGCCTGCTCCGAATGAAGTCTGTAACTGCATCCAGAAACTCCGTTGCCTGCAGGGACGCGTCGAAGCCGCTCGACACCCTGCCGGCTTGTCCTTCTCGGACCGTCTTGACCATGGCGAGTGTATCGTCGAGGTCAGTCAGAACGCGGCGAAGGTTACGCAGGAGTTCGGTGCCGGCCAGGGTTGGTCGGACACCGCCTGTGCGACGTTCGAACAGGACCGTTCCAAGCGAGTGCTCAAGGTCACGGATGCGCCGGCTGAGAGCGGAATGGTGGAGCCCCAAGCGTCGGGAGGCGGCGAGAAAGCTGCCTTCCTCAGCGATGACAAGTGCGCAGTCAAGCGTAACGAGCTGGACGCGTCGCGGCATCGACCCTCCCTCATCTGGAGAAGTTATGACCCAAACGTTCACGAATGCGAGCTGCTGAGTCGCCCCGCCCACCAGCCGCGTTGAACCCCCTGGGGGAGCACTCTCTCAGGCTGTGTCGCGAGTGTTAATTGTCGATTGCGCCAGCCTGTGGGCCTGGCTTCCGCACTGCGTGCAATCGAGCAAGCGTCCGCTCGTCAAAGCTCGCGGTCACGGCCAACGTATCCTCGTTGCCGACGATCCGCGGCAGGCCGAGCGGCGTGACCCTGAAATGCAGCTGTACAAGTCGCAGCAGCCAAAGCGGGTTCATTTCGATGATGATTGTGTCGACGCCGCGGCCCAAGCCCCACTCGACAATACCGGACAAAAGCGCGTTCGCGACAGGACTGAGCATCCGTCCGCGTTCGCGATACTGTGGCTCGACACAGTATCGCGTCCATTCCCAGATGTTGTCTCCGCTAGGCCTGGCGCCATCGCACAGGTCCGGCAACACCTCCGACAGCAAGTGGGGTCGGGTCAAAGGGAGCATCCGTTGGTAGCCGACGACGCGCTCCTCGACAGTAAAGAGCATATGAACTGCATGCTCGTCGTCGAAGCCATCAATTTCGCGACCATCTTCGCGCCGCAGATCCGTCCAGCCCTTTTCTTCGACGAACACTCTGTGTCGAAGATGGAAAGCCTGGTCCATTTCCCGCTGATAGTTCACCGCGTTTTGCACTGTAACGATAAGAAGCATGTTGGTTGTCCTCCGGTTTCGAGGTCAACCAATGGTCGTTTCCGGAGGATGGCGGCATCACGCAATTGCGTGAGTTAGGCGATCAGACCGTGGCGAAACGCTTCCGCGACCGCATGTACGGTGTTTGCCACCCCGAGTCTCTCCCGCGCCGATCGCAGGTGAGTGTCTGCCGTATTACGACTGATTCCAAGGCGATCAGCGATTTCGTCCACGGTGAAACCCTCGGAGGCCCAACTGAGAACGTCCCTTTGTCGCGGAGACAGACGTATCGGTTTCGGGTGCCATTTTCTATCGGCGAGATTAGCCGCGCAGCCGAAAGCACAAGCGGCAACGAACTGAAAAGCGAGGCGGTCGTGAGGATCAGGATCCAGCTTTTCGCCTGCAATGGAGAATCCGACCGGCTGCCCCTCCAAGGTCGCGAATGGTATCGTCAGACCTTCGCATAGCTTGAATTCGGTCGCCTCCTCCATGATCCGACGACCGAGGGGGCCCACCTTGGACACTTTTTCGATCTCGCTCCAGAGGAATGGCGCGTTGCCGCGATTTACAAGTTGAATGGTCGGATCGCGAAAAAGATAGCCCTTGGAGAAGTAGCGCATGAACCATTGTTCTGGCCAAGCGTCGAGCAAAACATGTGAGGCCTGTTCATGTCTCAAAGCATGAAGCGGCGGAATTGGTCCCGCCAGAAGATTGGTCGCGCCAAACCTCTTCGCATAACCAAGCAAGGACCGACAAAGTTGTTGTTGGGTTGAGCTATTCCGGACGTCATTCAGAAATTCGAATGTGTCGTAGAGGCGCCGCCGCCAAACTGCGGTTGCTCCTACGATTGGTATTGTCCCAGATCGAGAACGGGTCATTGCTACTACCGGGCTGGCGCGCATGACTCGCCATGAGCGGGCGTAAGTTTGCGCAGTTCCGCCAGGAACAAATCTCAGGATTTGGAAACTTCGCTTGCCATTTTCAAAAACGATCTTGGCACCACTTTGTAAGATGGTCATCCAAACTTGGCTGGGGAAGATTTTAAATCTTGGACGATCAGAGACCGCCGATCCAACTCGCCGACACCCTGCGTAAAGGCGGGCTCAAGCTTCAGGTCCGCGACCTCCGCAAACTTTTCGGAAATCTGGAAGTTTTAAAAGGGGTCTCGCTTGACGCGAACGAGCACGATGTCATCTCGATCTTGGGCGCAAGCGGCTCGGGGAAAAGCACATTCTTGCGCTGCATAAACTTCCTAGAGTCCCCGACTAGCGGAACGATCACACTTAACAATGAGTCGATTAGGACCAAGGTCGGCCCGAACGGAAATCAACATCCCGCGGACCCAAAGCAGTTGCAGCGCTTCCGCGCAAAACTGGCCATGGTTTTTCAAAGCTTCAACCTGTGGTCTCACATGACGGTGCTCGAGAACGTCATTGAGGGGCCCATCCAGGTGCTGGGCATCGAGCGAGCTCAGGCGATCGCAACCGCCGAAAGCTTGCTCGACAAGGTAGGGCTAACCGATCGCAAGAACTACTACCCAGCCTTTCTCTCTGGCGGCCAGCAGCAGCGCGCCGCGATTGCGCGGGCGCTCGCGATGGATCCCGAAGTTCTGCTGTTCGACGAACCGACTTCAGCCCTGGACCCGGAGCTTGTGGGCGAAGTTCTGTCCATCATTCGCGCGCTGGCAGAGGAAGGCCGAACAATGATCATCGTTACGCATGAAATGGCTTTCGCGCGCGACGCCTCAAGTCGCGTCATCTTTTTGCGGGATGGGCAGATCGAAGAGGAGGGTGACCCTCGGACGATCATGACACGCCCATCGTCACCCCACTTCCAGCGCTTCCTCGCGCGAACGCATCGGTGATAAAACCACGGGAGGACTACTATGATACCTCGATTTGCAGGTGCTCTTCTGACGGCGGCCGCCATTTTTCTCATGGTGGGCGAAGCCGAGGCTGATCAGACTATTCATTTCGCCACCGAAGGAGCTTTCCCCCCATTCAATGAGCGGGCTCCGGACGGATCCCTTGCGGGCTTCGAGATCGATCTCGGCATGGCCATGTGCGCGAAGATGGGCCGTCACTGCGAATTCATCGCTCAAGAGTGGGACGGTATGATCCCTGGCCTGCTCGCTCACAAGTATGACGGCATATTCGCGTCCATGGCGATCACCGAGGAGAGAAAGAAAAAGATCGACTTTTCCAACAAATATTATGAGTCCGGCGGTGTTTTCGTGGCCCCGGTTGGCGTGACCATCGATGTTGCGGACAAGCAGCTCAAAGCCAAGACGGTGGGGACACTCTCCGGGAGCACCTATCTCTGCTATCTCGAAAAGACCTATCCAACGGCGAAAGTCGTTACGTACCCCAACGCCGACGCCCTCTATCTCGACCTGACGTCCGGCCGTCTCGACGCCATCTTTGCCGACGCTGTCGCTTCGGATTTTGGTCTGCTCAAGACCGACGCCGGCAAGAACATGGCGTTCGCGTCCAAGATCGTCACCGATCGCGGCTGCTTTGGAGAGGGAGCCGGCATTGGACTCCGGAAGGAGGACGCCCAACTGCGCGGGGAACTCAACAAGGCGATCACCGAGGTCCGTCAGGATGGAACCTACGACAAGATCGCGAAGAAGTACTTCGGCTACGACATCTATGGCAACTGATCGGACCATATAGTCGTGGAAGCAGTTCTGCAGTTCTCCCCGTTCCTGTTGGCCGGCCTTAGGGTGACAATCGCCTTGAGCATTCTGTCGGTCATGGTGGCCGTTACCCTGGGCCTCCTTGGCGCCTGGGCGAAGCTTTCAGGTTCAAGGAGAGCTCGGCGGATCGCAGAACTCTATACGACGCTCGTGCGCGGCGTGCCTGATCTCGTTCTCATGTTGTTGCTCTACTTCGGTGGCCAAATGGCATTGAACCGGATCGGCGCCGCCACAGGCTTGTGGGACTATGTCGAACTCGATGCGTTCACCGCTGGCTTCCTGGCCATCGGGTTCATTTTCGGATCCTACATGACAGAAACTTTTCGAGGAGCCCTATTGGCAATACCACGTGGTCAGATCGAAGCAGGTATCGCGGTTGGAATGGGCCGGTTGACGCTCTTTCGTCGCATAATATGGCCGCAATTGGTCCGATACGCCTTGCCCAGCTTCACCAACATCTGGCTCAGTCTTATGAAGACGACTGCCCTCGTGTCGGTGATGGGACTCGAAGATCTTGTCTACAACGGCTATGCCGCCGGCAAGACCGCACATCAACCCTTCACCTTCATGTTCGTTGTGCTGGTAACCTACCTGATCCTCACGTCGATCTCGGATTTAGGACTTCGTTGGCTCGATCGGCGCTATAGCGCTCACCTGCACCAGGCGTAAGCATCATGAACCTCGCCGATATCACCGCAGAACTTACCAGAATAAGCGAGACATGGTCCCCGGTCGATTTCATGTTGGCAGCAAAGCATGTCGACCTCTTCCTGCTGGGCCTGCGGAACACGATCATATTGCTGGTCGGCTCCCTGTGTCTCGCGAGCCTTCTCGCTATTCCGCTTGCTGTCGCCAGGGCGATGCGCACGCCAGTCTTGAGCACATTTGTATTTGCCTACACCTATCTGTTTCGGGGTACGCCACTGCTGGTCCAAGTCTACCTGCTATACTACGGCGCGGCGCAGTTCTCCTTCGTTCGAGACTCATATCTTTGGGTTATCCTGCGTGAGGCTTGGTGGTGCGCCTTCATTTCCCTAACCTTGTGTAGCGGCGCTTACATCACCGAAGTTTTTCGGGGAGCGATCGAAGCCGTACCCCGGGGGGAGATCGAGGCCGCCAAGGCTTGCGGCATGTCGGGCTTCACGGTTTTTCGTCGTATCACACTTCCAAGCGCACTAAGAAGTGCGCTTCCGGCTTACGCGAATGAGGTCATTTTTTCGGTCCACGCGACCGTGATCGCAAGTACGGTTACGATCATCGATATTCTCGGCGCGGCTAAGCAGTTCAACAATAAATATTATCTCGCCTTCGACGGCTTCGTTATTGCGGCGACTTTCTACATGACGTTGGTCTTCATTATCAGCCGTGGCTTTCATTTCTGGGAGAGCAAATGGCATCGCCATCTACCTCGGCGACACCACTCCTGATGTTTGCAGATTGGATTTTCAGAATTTGATGGAACATCTTGGCATCATCGATGCTTCTCTACCGGCTGACATACCTGAAGAAGGAGGGGGCCCGGCTCGCAAGCTGCGGTGCAGGTGAGATGAGCATTCGGCTTGACATCGATCTCGACGCGCCAGGACGGCAAATCGGCACAGTCTCCATATCTCTGGACTCTGCTGACGGATGCGAGCCTCAGGATATAGCGATGCCCATCGTTTCGGTGCGCTCTGGCGTCGGGCCAACATTGGTGCTGACCGCCGGAGTTCACGGGGACGAATATGAGGGGCAGGTCGCGTTAGCGGAGCTTGGCCGCTCGCTTGATATAAGCCGTGTAAACGGCCAAGTCATTATCATGCCAACCGTGAATGGTCCCGCCTGTTTCGCGGGGCAGCGCAATACACCACTGGATGGCATGAATTTAAACCGTGCCTTCCCTGGTACCCCCAACGGAACTTTCACAAGTCGACTGGCCCATTTTATCGAAGTCGAACTATTAGCACGCGCCGACTATGCCGCCGATTTTCATTGTGGTGGGGAGATACTCCATTTTCTGCCTTCCACGCTTTTTGTCGTCACCGGTGATGCCGCCGGGGATCAGAGGAGGATGAATCTCGCCGCAGCATTCGGAGCTCACTACTGCATGCTGTTTGGGTTCAAGACGATGGGCGTGGAAGTGGGAATAGATGCGGCGATGCTGCGGCAGAACGTCGTGGGCATCAGCGGAGAGTATGGCGGGTCGGCCGAACTGAGCATTGCGACGCTTGGACTTTGCCGGCAGGGTTTGCACAGACTGCTTTCTCATGTCGGGATAACAAAGCCTGAAACTCCACCAACGCTAATCCATCCGAAGTTGGTGGATGTTCGGGCCGACGAATGTTATGTGGTCGCTAAGCGCGAAGGGCTGTTCGAACCCTTGGTTAGGCTTGGGGAATACGTCAAATCCGGTTCCCCTGTCGCGCGGATGCACCGGCCTGACAGACCAGCAGAACCGGCCACTTTTGTCCGTGCGCGTTGCGACGGCATTGTAATGGCAAGTCGGGCGCGAGCCAAATCATCACCAAGCGACTGGCTCTTCGTTATCGGGCAGCCGGCGCAGCTTTGATTTTTGAATCGCTGAAAGATAAGGACTACGGAAATGCGTGCCTCACGGGGATTGGTTTGATGAGTGCATCACCCTCGTTTCTTGGTTTGCCCGCACGACTTGCAAACCAACGTTCGCCTCGAATCATCCTATTCGGTGTCGGTCACGGCAGCTCGTATACAGGGACGGACACCAGAGGGTACGCGTTGGCGCCCGACGCCATTCGCGCCGCAAGCAAGGATGGCGCTCGGGACGTCGAGAACTGGGATTTCGATCTTGGAGGGCCTCTCTTCAACGGTGAGCCCGGATGCTGCATCGACGCTGGCGACGTCCAGACCACCATGCATAACAACACAGGCAACCGGTTCGAGATCGAGGCGAAGACGAGAGCTGTACTGGCGCAGCAGGCAGTACCGGTTGTAATCGGCGGCGACTGTTCGGTAACGATTCCCTTCCTTGCAGGCTTTAAAGACCATGGGCCGATCTGGGTATTGCAAATCGATGCCCACATAGATTGGCGCGACGAGATTGACGGGGAACGCTACGGATCTTCAAGTCCCATGCGTCGGGCGAGTGAGATGCCACATGTCGCCGGCATGGTGCAGGTTGGATTGCGGAGCGTCGGTAGCGCGCGCACCGCCGACGTCGAAGACGCGCTTCAATACGGAAGTCTCTTTGTGACGTCTCGTGAAGTTCACGCGAGCGGCGTCGAAACCGCGCTGCAATGCATTCCGGATGGAGCGCACGTCGTCGTCACGCTTGATTGCGACAGCATCGACCCCGGTGACATGCCGGGCGTCGTGGCGCGCACGCCCGGCGGCCTCACTTACATTCAGATTGTCGACCTGATCGCAGGCCTTAGGCGCCGGACGAAAATCGCCGGGTTCAATCTCGTCGAATTCTTCCCCCCGGCCGATGTTGACGGGATTTCGGCTGTCATCGCCGCGCGCATTGTCACCAATGTCATCGGTTCTATCGTTCGGCAATACCGGGACTCGCGTTGAAGCCCGATCCCTCGCTCCGCTCTTTTCAGTGGTCGCAGAACGCAGGTAGCGGGGCAACGCGCTCAAGTCTGGTCCTGACGATGCAATTACCGGCAGGAGATTCGGTCACCTAGAATGAGGGGTGAGCGAGCAACACTCGAAAAGCCAGAATAGCTCGCGGCCGGAAAAACGCCTCAGGTGTCGAAGGAATTCTCATTCGAACCGCTCTATAAATATGCAAGCCTGTAGAGCGTTCCTGCCAGCACCTTGATGCTGGCGACGATGTCGGGAATCGAGGAAAATTCCTCCGGGGTGTGGCTTCTACCGTCCTTGCTACGAACGAATATCATCCCAGCGCGAGCGAGCTTGGACATCTGCTGTGTGTCGTGGCTGCCGCCGCTTGACAGCGCGCCCAGCTGGACGCCTTGATCCCCCGCGGCGGCCTTGATCGCCGTGACGATTTCAGGATGGCAGACGAGGGGCACTTGGTCTTCAACCACCGAAATCTTGACTTCCAGGCCGCGGCGATTGGCCACTTCATGGATCAGGGTTTCGTGCAAGGCATAAAGCCGCTTCAAGGCATCAGGACCAGGATGCCGGACATCTATCATGAAGGTTATCTTCGCTGGAATGATGGCCGGCAGGTTCGGTTCGACCCGGACTTGGCCGACGGTTGTTACGGCCGGTCGTCCCCACCGTTCCGCAGTTGAAATGACGCCGCTTGCGATTTCGGCGAACCCCGCCATCGGGTCGCGGCGCGAATCCATCGGAAAGGCGCCTGCGTGATTGGCTTCTCCGGTCAATTCTATTCGGTAGTGGCGAAGGCCGTTGATCGCAGTGACGAGACCGACCGCAAGGTCTTCGGCTTCGAGCACAGGCCCCTGCTCGATATGCAGCTCGATAAAGGCGCCGATGTCATTGCGCTCGGCGGTCGCCAAAGCATTCGGGTCCAGGCCAGCATCCTTCATGGCCTGGCCGATCGAGACGTCGTCGTCATCGACCAGTTCGTCGAGCTCGTGCCGCTCGATGCAGCCGGTTATGGCGCGCGAACCCCACAGGCTGGCGGCGGCGAAGCGGCTTCCCTCCTCCTCGCAAAGTGCAAGCACCTCCAGAGTGCGACGAGGCCTGCCGAATTGCTTGTTCAGCGCATCGATCGCGACCAGCGCCGCAATCGCACCGAGGGCGCCATCGTAGCGCCCGCCGGGCGTCTGACTGTCGATGTGCGATCCCGATACGATGGAAGGCCCGGCTTCTTTGCCTTCGAGTCTTCCCCAGACATTGCCGACAGCGTCCTGATGCACGGCAAGACCTGATTTCCGGCACCAGCCGGAGAAGTGATTGGCGGCCTCGACCCACTCCGGCGAATAAACCGTGCGCCAGACACCGGTCCCGCTATGAGCACCGAACCTGCCGAGGTCGAGGATCAATCGTTCGACATGTTCAGGGTCGATGTGAATCGGTTCTACCATGTCGTTCTCCCTCGCGGTCGATGAACCATAAATGCGGCCAGCGCCTGCGTCGTTTCCATTGTTCCGCACCCCGTTCAGTACGGCGACGCCGTTTTCGCTACGTGTCTGGCTTCCGCCGGGACGAAAGTCGGACTTCTCATCCGAGCCCTTTAGATTATACGAGCCCTCTAGATTAAACGGGCGACAACCGCTTTGGCGATCATGATATCCTGGACCGCCACGCCCGTCAGATCGGCGACCGTGATGTCTGCGCGCGAGCGCTGGGCAACCTTTCCGGAAATGACATTCCCGAGTTCGACGACGCGGTCGCCGTCTATGGCGCCGGCTCCAATCGCTGTATGGATCTCGCCGCGCAGCAGGCACTGCTGTATGCTGTCGGCAACCACCATGCTGGCATTTCTCAGGAGCATCGGATCGAGCTCGCTCTTTTCCGGCGTATCCGAACCCATCGCGGTGATATGGGTGCCCGGCCTCACGAAGCTGGCGAGCAGGTAAGGCTCATGGGACGCGGTCGTCGTGACGATCAGTTGCGCGCAGGAGGCTACTTCTTCTGGACTTGCTGCAACGCGTGCGGTGTAGCCCATCCGCCCGATATCGCGCACCGCGTCTGCCGCTCGCGCGTCGTCGCGCCCCCACAGAACGAGGTTTCGGCACTCGGTCACGCGGCGCAGGTAGTCGGCCTGCAGGCGCGCCTGAACGCCCGAGCCGCAAATGCCGATGGTTAGCAAATTCGGCGGCGCAAGATGACGGGCTACGACGGCGCCCGCGGCCGCTGTCCGGTGATTGGTTAGCTCGCCTTCTTCGAGCAGGACGCAGACGATTTGCCCAGTCTTTGCGGAAAACACCAGCATGCAGCCGGAGAAGGGCGGCAGGCCCAGTTGCGGATTGTTGAAAAATCCCGTCGCGAGCTTCACGACAAAGACGTCGTCACCGCGCACGGCGCCATACTTGATATGAAGTTCGCCGTTTTCGTCCGGGAAAAGTAGTTCGCCGACAGGAGGAACCTCGACCTTGCCCTCGGACAAGGCGACAAACCCACGCTCGATCTCGGCCACGACATCGATGTCTGGCAGGGCCTTCAAGATCTGCTCAAGCGGCACGACTCGCGTCAACTTCATCTCCCCAAGCAAAACAATAATTCAGATCGACCTGCGCGGCCCTAGCACATGAGGCCATCCATTAGTTGCCGAGTTTGGAAACCTGGCTTGAGGATTTAGGTAACGCACGCGACGTCGGCTTGACCAACGTTAGAGCCACAGATGGACTGAAGCGGCCGAGTGACCCTCTAGACAGAGGGCGGTGAGCATTCGGCTTGCCGATGGGCTCAAGGGGCGGTCCGTCAACTCGCTACCAAGATACTAAACTGAGGGGAATAAAATATGAAAAACAAACTGCTTGGCTTCATTGCCGCTGTCGGAATTGCTCTCACCCCGATCGTAGCGGCGGCCGCGGACATAACACTCGCAACCGAGGCAGCGTATCCGCCGTTCAACTTTAGAGCCGCGGACGGATCGATCGCGGGCTTCGAGGTCGATCTGGGGCAGGCTCTGTGCAAGAAAATGAATCGCACCTGCATATTCGTCGCGCAGAACTGGGATGGGATGATCCCCGGGCTGCTGGTGAAAAAGTTCGACGGCATCTTCGCCTCCATGTCCATCACCGAGGAACGCAAGAAGCAGATCGACTTCACCGATCCATACTATCAGACCGCCGCCTCCTTCGTTGCGCCCGATGAGACAAAGATCGATTTTTCCGACAAGACACTTGGCGGGCTGAAGGTCGGCACGGTTCCAGGTGTGTCGGAATGCTATCTGGAGAAGTCCTACCCGAACGCCTCCATCCAAGTCTATCAGAACTCCGAAGAGATGTTCCTTGACGTCAGCTCGGGCCGGCTGGATGCCGTCTTCTCAGACAAGATCCAGCTCGACTTTGGCCTTTTGAAAACCGAGCGCGGCAAAGGGTTCGGCTTCCAGGGCGATTCCATCAGCGACCCGGGTTGTTTTGGCGAAGGCGTCGGAATCGGCCTCAGGAAAGAGGACACGGAGCTTCGCGAGGCCTTGAACAAGGCCATCAAGGAAGTCCGCGAAGACGGCACCTACAAGGCCATTAACGACAAATATTTCAGCTACGACATCTACGGCAAGTGACCCGGTGCAAACGCACTCCGGCGCGCTAAACAGGCGGGGAAGGTGATTGACCGTGGCTAGCGCGGGCGACTACCTGCCATTCGTTCTGCGAGGCATCTACGTCACCGTCGCATTGAGCGTCTGCTCGCTCGTGGTTGCGACAGGGTTGGGATTGCTTGGCGCATGGGGCAAGTCATCGTCGGTCACGGCTCTGCGAAGGACGGCCGAGACATACACAACGCTGGTCCGGGGTGTCCCGGACCTCGTCCTGATGCTGCTTCTCTATTATGGCGGGCAGGCGTTCGCGAACTGGATTGGTATCACTACGGGCTTGTGGACACGGATGAACCTCGACCCATTTACGGTGGCCGTTGGGGCGATTGGCGTGATCTTCGGCTCTTACATGACAGAGACCTTCAGAGGCGCCTATCTGGCAATCCCGCGGGGTCAAAGCGAAGGCGGCAAAGCTCTCGGCCTGAGCAGATGGCAACTCTTCAGGGTGGTTATCTGGCCCCAGCTCGTCCGCTACGCCCTGCCGAGCTTTTCCAACAATTGGTTGAGCCTTATGAAAACAACGGCTCTAGCCTCGGTGATGGGACTAGAGGATATCGTCAACAAAGCCAACGCTGCCGGGCGGGCAACGCATCAGCCTTTTTCGTTCATCGTTATCGTCCTCGTCATCTATCTGGCTATGACGGCGGCCTCGGATCTGGGGCTGGGTATCCTGACGCGGCGGCTACGTATTTCGGGTCCCGTGTGATATGGTAGAGGCGTTGTCCCGCTTCCAAGCTGTCTCGCCTATCGACTTCAGAGTGATCCTCGACAATTGGCATCTGTTTGCTCGAGGCCTGGTGAACACGCTTCTGCTTGTTTCGATACCGCTGCTGCTTGCTACCGCTCTCGCCATTCCCCTGGCGGTGATCCAGGCACGGAAGGTCCGCGTCCTTAGCCCGCTGGTGTTTTGCTACACCTATGTCTTCCGCGGAACTCCGCTGCTCCTTCAGCTATATCTTCTCTACTACGGCGCCGCCCAGTTCGATACCGTGCGCCACTCCTTTCTTTGGCCGGTGCTCCGTGAGGCGTGGTGGTGTGCCTTCATTTCCATCGCGATCTGCTCGGCCGCCTATCTGACGGAAATCCTCAGGGGGGCAATTGAGAACGTTCCGCAGGGCCAGGTGGAGGCTGCCAAAGCACTAGGCTTGTCCGGCCTGCAACAATTCTGGCTGATCGTTTTCCCGTCAGCCTGGCGCCAGGCTCTGCCGTCTCTGTCCAACGAGGTGATCTTCGCGCTGCATAGCAGTGTCGTTGCGAGCACGATCACCATTATCGACATCCTCGGCGCAGGCAGGATGCTCAACAATAAATATTACCTCGCCTCCGAAGGCCTGTTGACCGCTGCCGTCATCTACCTGGCGCTTACTTTTCTGATAACCGCGGTTTTCCGACGGGTTGAGCGCAAATATCTCTTACACCTGCAACTGCCACGATCGTGAAAGATCCGGGCTTTCAATGAAGCTCGCTTGCCGGCACGAATTCTATGTCCATCAAGACGCGGCACCGGTCGGGCTTCGACGCGCAAGGCGGCGACCGAGGCCATCAATCGCAGATAGCTTGCCGGTGGCGGGACAGTGACAATCTTGGACAAGGAAGCCGAGGTCGGAATGGTTCGGCGAACTCGACTCTGCAATTACGCAGCGCCCGCACACGGAGCCTGCTGACATTGCGGGTCTAAGGAAACCGCGCAGATGTCAGCAGAAATGCAAGAGTTCTTAGCATCAGACCGCGAGGTCTACGCGCGTTTATGGCGCCGCGTCGTCCGGGATCACTGCAATCGCTTCTACTTCAATCAAGTATTCCGAGTATGCGAGCGTTTCTACGCCTACGAGCACGTCCGTTGGATGATGGTTTCCGAACACGGCCCGACGGCCTGGATCAATCATCGCCAGATATTCATGCTTGTACTTCGCCACATAGATACCAAGCCGCGTTACGTCCTCTGGCTTGGCGCCCGCAGCGCGCAGAGCCAAGTCCAAATTTGCGAAAGCCTGAGCCGCCTGTTTCGCCATGTCGCCTTTACCAACAAGCTTGCCGCTGGGGTCTTCCGGGTATTGTCCGGCAATGAACACCATTCGGCTCCCTCGCGCTATTATGACATGGGTGTAGTTGTTGGGAGCATCTATTCCTTCAGGGTTTATGCATAAATGCGCCAATGTTCCCTCCTCTTTGAACGGCTGCCGTAATATTTCAAATCGAAAAACCGAAACTCATTCCTGCCGATCGATAAACTCTTCTACGATCTGCAAATATCGTTTGCCGTCGAAACTTGGGTAATGCCCGGCATGACACGCTTGTACGGGCAAGTTACGGATCCGCTCGCAAGACGCCAGATACTGATCATGATCTGAGTGGTACCATCTGGTGCGTCCAATTCCGCGTGGCCCGTTGTGAACGGCATCACCGCTTAACAGGATTTGGTCTCCGCGATCGTACAACATGATCGATCCCGGCGAATGTCCAGGTACGTGGATCACCTCAAACGCCCGATCACCTAGGTCGATGACATCTCCATCTTCCAGGACCCTTGTCGGTGCAGCGGGGGCGATCCTATGGTCTTTGATCTCAAGGGGATCGATCGGAACGCCAACCATCTCCGGCACCGCATAGGGCTCGTAGATCGTGTTGGCTGCGGTGGGGTTCGCCAAAACGCCGGCCTCGGCAGAGTGGGCGCAACGGCACTCAAACTCGTGATTGCAGCCGATGTGGTCGCAATGGCTATGGCTCGAGACCGCCACGACATTCCGGCTGACTTCCTCGCCAATAAAGCGGCGCAGGGAAACAAATCCAAACCCCGTGTCGAAAAGCAGATTTCTGTCGCGCCCTCGCACCAGCCACATATTGCAGCCGTGACCTTCGTCTATGTACGTCTCACGGATTTTCCATATGTTTTCATGGACGCGATCCGAGCTGTACCATTCCCGACTTGTGAACTGAGAGAAACGCCGAAACATCAAAACCACTCCGCGATCAACGTCTCAAATCCTAGATTTGCGAGATGAATTTGGTGGACAAGTAGGCGTCTATTCCCTCCGTGCCCCCCTCGGACCCGATGCCAGAATCCTTGATCCCGCCAAAAGGCGTTTCCGGAAGGCTCAAGCCCAGATGATTGATCGATACCATTCCGCTTTCGACGGCCGATCCCACGGCGGCGGCGGTTTTTGCCGAGCCGGTGTAGGCATAGGCAGCTAGACCGTAGGGGAGCCGATTTGCTTCCTGGACCGCGTCATCAAATGTCCGGAAGGGCCTGACCAGGGCGACAGGCCCAAAAGGCTCCTCATTCATCGCCCTGGCGTCAATGGAAGGGTTAGCGATCACCGTGGGCTCGTAGAAATAGCCGCGGTTACCTATCCTCTTGCCACCGGTCCTGATTGCGCCGCCGGATTGCACGGCATCCGACACAAAGGCATCAATGGCGTCCAAACGGCGGTTATTTGCCAGCGGCCCCATCATCGTGCCACTGGTCAGTCCGTTGCCGACCTTGATAGCCGCCGCCTTCTCGGAGAACCTTTCAACGAAATCCTCGAATATGGATTCCTGAATCAGGAACCGGGTGGGCGATATGCACACCTGGCCAGCATTCTTGAATTTCGCGGAACTCAGGCTATCGACCGCCGCATCGAGATCGGCGTCGGCGAAAACGATCGCCGGCGCGTGTCCCCCAAGCTCCATTGTGGCACGTTTCATGTGCAGCCCTGCCAGCGAAGCGAGCTGCTTTCCCACCGCGGTTGAGCCCGTAAACGAGACCTTTTGAATAAGCGGATGTGAAATAAGATATTTTGAGATTTGCGCGGGGTTGCCGAAAACCAGATTGATCGCTCCTGCAGGGACGCCCGCGTCGATAAATGCTTGCAAAAGTTCTGATGGAGAGGCCGGCGTTTCCTCCGGCGCCTTGATGACTACCGAGCATCCAGCCGCCAATGCCGCCGACATTTTGCAGACGATTTGAATTGTGGGAAAATTCCAGGGCGTAAAAGCTGCAACGGGGCCTATCGGCTCACGAACCGTGAACTGATGAATGCCTTCTCCACGGGAAGGGATGACACGGCCATACGTGCGCGTTGCTTCCTCGGCGAACCAGTCATTCGTTTCTGCAGCCGACCGAACTTCGTTGAGAGCTTCATGGAGTGGCTTGCCCTGTTCGATCGAGATCAATCGGGCAATCTTGCCTTCACGTTCGCGAAGAAAGGCAGAAGCGCGAAGCATCACCCTTGCTCGTTCGAGCGCAGGTATTTTTCGCCAAACCAAGAAGCCCCGGTGGGCTGCAGTCACGGCCTCTTCAAGATCGCTCTCATTTGCTTTGGCAACCGTTCCAATCACTTCTTCGGTAGCAGGGTTGATCACCGAAATGGCCTCGCTGGCCGATCCCGAGCGCCAGGTGCCATCAATGTGCAGCAGGGTGTCTTGGTACATTTGAGATCCTCTTATCAAGCGGACACGCTTATTCCGTCCGCCATCAGTGTCGATCAGGCGTGCGAGATACCTCGTATGAGGTCCGCGCCTTTTTCAGCGATCATGAGTGTGGAGGCATATGTATTTGCGGATGGCATGGTGGGCATCACAGATGCATCGACAATGCGTAGCCCAGTGAGCCCGTGAACCCTGAGTTCCGGATCGACCACAGCTCGGGCGTCGCTTCTCGGGCCCATGCTGCAGGCGCCTACAAAGTGATAGCCGGTATTGCCGGTGCGTCGCGCGAACTCCAACAATGCTTCGTCGCTTTGAACGGATTGCCCAGGCTCCTCCTCGCCCTCCGCGAAACGAGCGAGGGGCTTTGCAGCGAGAAAGGTGCGAGCCAACCGAAGTGCTCTGACTGCAACGATTTGATCCGTAGAAGCCGAAAGGTAATTTGGCTGGATGACCGGAGATGCCGTTGGATCAGGCGACGCGACGGAAATGTACCCAACGCTTTCAGGACGGTGCTGACTGAACCCGCAGGTGACCGCAGGGAAATCATCCAGAACGTAGACATGACCCGGTTTGTAGCTTCCGGGCGTAAAAATGTACTGTAGATCTGGCCTGTCGACCGAGGCGTGCGACTTGCAAAACGCGTATACCACCGACGGACTGAGAGAGAGGATGTTCGGCGCCCCTGCCAGCCATTTCAAGATCTCGACGCCAAGCCGCCATCCTTTCGCTTGCTGGTTCAGGGACAGCACGCCCTTCTTCATCCGTTGATTGATGTGAATGAAGTAGTGATCGCGAAAATTTTGGCCCACACCGGGCAAATGGTGCCGGGTCTCAATGCCGGCTTTCGAGAGCACCGCCCCGTCGCCGATCCCGGCGAGCTGCACGAGGCGCGTCGTGTTGATCGTACCCGCGCAGAGGACCACCTCGCGCCGGCAGTGCACGAGCGTGCGCAGCGACGGATTGCCGTCCTTGAAGTACCAGACACCTGAGACCCGGCCATTTTCGATAAGGAGGTCGCACGCCTGCGCGAAGGGACGGATCTGCACGTTTTTACGTTTCAGGGCGGGGTGAAGGAAACCTGTGGCGGCCGAGATCCGGAAACGGCCCCCAATCATGCGCTGGAAGTAGCCCACACCCGCTTGCGCCTCGCCATTGTAGTCTGGATTGCGCGGGATTCCTGTCGTCTCCACGCTTTCGATAAAGGCCTCGCAAAGCTCATCCTTCCAGTTGGGGTCACTTACAGTGATATTTCCTTCGCGCCCGTGGTAGCGCGCTTCACCCGGACCAATGCGTCGCTCCGATCGACGGAAGTACGGAAGAACATCCTCATACCCCCAACCTGAATTTCCCATCTGTGCCCACTCATCGAAGTCGGCTGCTTGCCCCCTATTGTAAACGAGGCCGTTGAGCGAGCTCGAACCTCCGTAAACTCGCCCCTGGGGAAGAGTTATTGCTCTTCCACCGCTACCTGGGCTTGGCTCTGATCTGAACGGCCAGGTTAGTTGGGGGTTGGTTAGAGTCTTGACGTAACCTGCGGGGATATGGAGGAAGGGATTGCGATCTGGTCCGCCAGCTTCGAGCACTAGAATATTCGACTTGCCGTCGTCACTAAGACGATTGGCGATCACGGATCCGGCAGTGCCGGCACCTACAACGATGTAGTCAAAACTGTCTTTCGGCGTCTTTGCCATCGCGTCCATCCAAATAAAAGTTTCTCAGCTGAGCTAGGAGCGAGCCGATAACTCATTCAGGCAATGGAGTGACGGCGCCGGGCAGTGGAACAACGACTACAGGTTGATCCATGGAAAACTCGTCCGATAGGCCAGGCTTGCTGGGAAGATGGACCTGGAGCGGAATATTTCCCTCCAGGGTTACATATGCAACGGATCGCGACCCGAGATAAACCACCCGGTCGATCCTGCCCTTGAGTCCTTCGCCCTCGTGATTCTCCAGGGATTGGGTAAGGCTCAAATGTTCTGGCCTCACGAAAACCGGGCACTTCTCGCCCTCCCGTGCATCGGGATGAGGAATGGTTTCGAGCTTGATGGTCCCCGAGGCGCCACAGTCGAGGTACCAGGTCTTTGCCCGTCGATCCTGACGCAGTGTTCCTTCGATTCGATTGCAGCGGCCCATGAAGTCCGCGACGAACAAAGACGATGGGGCACTGTAGACCTGCTTGGGCGTACCGATTTGCTCGACTTTGCCACCATTCATGATCACAATGCGATCTGACATGGCGAGGGCCTCTTCCTGGTCGTGCGTGACAAGGACCGTCGCGATGCCAAGACGAAGCTGAAGCTCGCGAACCTCTTCCTGCATTCGCCCGCGCAGCTTTGCGTCGAGATTGGAAAACGCCTCGTCGAGCAACAACATCGACGCTCCGCCGGCCAGGACACGCGCGATCGCGACCCGCTGCTGTTGGCCGCCGGACAACTCATTCGGCCGGCGGTCCTCGTAGCCCTCGAGTTTGACGAGGCTCAAGGCCCAGCGAACCTTGTCCGCGATGACGCTGCTTGTTGCGCCACGCATTTTCGGGCCAAAGCCCACATTTCCCCGGACCGTCATGTGGGGGAAAAGTGCGTAGCTTTGAAATAGCAGGCCGACGTCGCGGCGGTATGACGGCGCTTCGGTTATGTCTTTGCCGCCCAGGATGATCCGGCCTTCGTTAGGAGGGATAAAACCTGCGATCATTCGCAGCGTGGTCGTTTTCCCGCATCCCGATGGGCCAAGGAGCGAAACAAACTCTCCCGGCCAGACGTCCAGAGAAACGTCCTTGACGACATTCATCGCCCCGAACGACTTGGACAGGCCGTGCAATTCCAAGACAGGTTTAGCGTCAGCTCGGGGATTTCTTTGGCCGGAAACATTCATTTGAACAACGCTCATTTGGACACCGACACCACTCGACCGAGTGCTTGCAGGCGATTGATCATCAACAGAACGGACAGTGTAATCAAAAGGACGCAGGTGGAGAGGGCCGCGGCGCCCGGGTCGATGTAGTATTGTATGTATTGGTACAGCCAAGGAGGAAGCGGGTTCATCTCACCTGAAAATAAGAAGAACGTCACAGTGAAATTTGAAAATGACGTCAGCCATGCGAAAATCGCACCGGCGAGCACGCCACCTCGAATGCTTGGCAGCGTGATGTAGAAAAACGTTGCGACCCGATTTGCCCCGAGGTTCATGGCCGCGTCTTCCAAACTCCTATCGAGAGTCTCGAGACTTGCGGTCACCGTGATGACGACGCAGGGCAACGTGATGATCAGGTGCCCGAGCAACAGTCGCACCCAGGTCGGAACACCACCAACCGCGCTGAACCACAGGACCAACCCGATGCCGGTTACGATTTGGGGGAACAGCAGCGGGAGCAGGAATAACTGCCGCAGTATCTGGGTCCCTGGCAGCTTAGCCCGCTGCAGCGCATACGCTCCCAGCGTCCCCGCGATCACCGCTCCAATGGTGCTCGCCAGTCCCAGCCAAAGACTGGTGAAGACTGCGTCCATCAGACCCGGCTTCATCCCCGGAGTGTTCCGCACAAGATCGAGCAACGCGCCGTACCATTTTAGCGAAAAGCCGTCGGGCGGGATCCGAACGATCTGGCCACTGTTGAAGGAGGCGAACACGATCACGGCCAGCGGGCCTTCAAGATAAATGAAGAATGCCGTGACATAAGCCAGAAGGAGCCCATTCCTCGTGACGCGGAATCTCATGCGACGCGCCTTCCCTTTGAAAGCACCCATCCGTAGATCGTGAGCAGAATGAGGACGAGCCCCACAAGGACAACGGATTGCGCAGAGCCTTGCGGCCAGTTGAGTGTCGTAAGCATCGACTGCTGCATAAGGGTGGTCATGACGCTGACGTTTCCTCCGCCAAGAACCAGTGGCGCCACGAACGCACTGGTCGATAGGGCGAACACCAGCAGGGTGCCCGCTATGACACCCGGGCGGCTCAGCGGCAAAGTGACATGAAAGAATGCACGGGCAGGTGATGCGCCGAGATTCATCGCTGCGTCGTTCAAGGCCGGGTTAATTCGCTCCAGAACTGCCGCCAGTGGCAGGATCATGAAGGGAATGTTTTCATGAATAAGCTCCAGAACCACAGCGAGTTCTGTGTAGATCAGCCTTTTTGGCTGGGCCCATAGCCCGGTCGCCGTCATCAAGCTGTTGACCGGTCCGTTAGGCCCCAAAATCACCATCCAGCCGTACGCCCGGATAAGGACGTCCGTCAGCATAGGCGCGACCAGGAGAAACATGAGCAAGCCGCGATAGCGGCCGGATCGAGAAATGGCGACCGCCACGGGATAGCCGATTATAAGGCACACCAGCGTGACGGTCAGGCTGATCCTCAGTGTCGTGAGAAGTCCCTTGATCTGTGCAGGATCGGTGAAGATGAAAAAATAGTTCTTCAGGGTCCAGGTAGGCACCATGGCCTCCATGGGATCCCAGTCGTTGAAACTGTATCGAACTAACATGCAGCACGCGCCGACCAGTGGTACGAGAACCAGTACCCCTGGAGCAAATAGAGCAAGTGCATGCCAGTCAGTCTTAAGGCGCGTTTTCAACTGCATGAGATCCCAGCCATTACGATCGTTGTAGTTAGCTATTGAAGACCTTGTTCCAATTCTGCACGATCTCAGGCCGTTTGCTGACCAAGTCGAGACGTGGCACTTGAATGGCCTTCGCGAGCTGTTCGGGTGTATGGACCACGTAGGGCGCGGCGGACTCTGAAACGACTGTCTTTTGATTGGTGGGACCATACCAAATGTCGGTTGCGAAGCCGGCCTGAGCTTCGGGCGAAAGAGCCTGATTGATGAAGGCGTGGGCAAGGTCGCGGTTGCCTTTCGACCCCTTCACAAGTACGGCAGCGCCCGTAATCGCGAAATAGCCCTCCTTTAAGGCCGTCGTCACGCCGATGTCGGACCCTTCGGACATGTATGGCTTGAAGTACGAAGGTATATCAACCGCTGCCGTTGCCTGGCCCGCCTGCAGCACCTGAGCGTCAAGCGCTCGGTTTTCGATGAAGGAGAAAACCTGAGGCTTCAGCGCTTTCAATTTCGGCCACGCGGGAGCAAGATTTTCAAGGCTTCCGCCGCCGAGCTGCGCTGCCATCACGGTCAGAAGGAGAGCCTGCGTATCGTTTATAGACGGCACAAGCAGTTTGCCCTCATAGGCTGGTGACCACAGGTCTTCCCAAGACGTTGGCGCCGGACTTTTTGTATTGTTGAGAATCGTGGTGATGTAGGTCCAGAATCCGATGCCAAATCCGCCGTCGAGGATGAAGTTTGGATAAACATCCTTGGCATTCGGCACTTTTTCCAGATCAATCTTGTCAAGCAACCCCTGTCGATTGAGAGCGAAGACGCCGACGTCGTCGAGGAACGCGACGTCAATTTGCGGGTCACTCTTCTGAGCCGTGACCTTGGCGATCGACGCTGAGGTCACACCTTCTTCCACCACCACCTTGGCACCGGTGGCCTTCATAAAAGGATCAGCAACGTATTTTTGGATCGCAAGCCCGTCACTGCCGCCCCAGAATTGAACGCGCAGGGTTTGGCCTTCGAAAGAGCCGGCGTGCGACTTGAAAGTGCCGGCCATGGCAGCAGCGGCCGTTGTCGCGAGAAACGTTCTCCTGGAAATCATAGTTACCCTCCTTTGTTGGGGTCAAAGCCCGATTGCAGGTATCTGCTTATCAGACAAGTGACCGATCTGTAAATAGGGAGAGGCGGCCTTGATGACGAAGATCGCGCCGAAACGGAGTTGCGTTTCTGTGATGCGACGAGGGATGATTCTCTATGATGTTGTTATATTGCATAAGTTCGCCCATGCGCCAGGCCGTATCGCGGCGAAGGTGTGATGCAAGTGAGCCCAATAAAGAGGCAGTCCACATTGCCAACGAGCTAAAATTGCTCGCTTGAGAAACTTTCTCGCTTTACATTTAGCGAACATGTCTGATAAGCAGATGGCGAATTCTTGGCGTGGCTTTCGGTGCGCATTTCATGTGGCGTGACAGCAGCGGTTTCCCCGCATTAGGTTCAGTCGGCGCCGCCACGCGCCGGAGCGGATCTGCATGGTTTTAATGAGGAGGAACTTCCGTGGGTCGTTCAACTAAATCTAAGTCCTTGCCGGAGGCCGAACGTCACGCGGAAAGCAGCGATCGCGTCGGGCCAGAGCCGACGCGCTTTAAACCCCCCTCGCGCACGTCAATGAGTCAAAATGTGCTCGATCAGATTTTGGCGGAAATTCGAGATGGTCGGCTCAAGCCGGGCGAGCGATTGCCATCGGAGCGACTGATGATGGAAGCCTTCTCCGTGGGCCGCTCGACTGTGAGGGAAGCAATGCGTGGCCTGGTCACTCTCGGGCTGGTTACCAACCGCCAAGGTGTAGGCGCGGTGGTGAGCACGCAGGCCTCCAGTCCCTTTGCCTCCATTCGACGGAGTGTCGACGTCGATCAACTCAATAGGCGTGCTCTGCTGGATCTTCTTGATGTTCGAGAAGCGCTTGAAACGAAGGCTGCAGAATTTGCAGCGCGGCGCGCCACGGCTGAAGATCTCACAGAACTGCGGCAACAGCACAAAGCCGTTGAACGCGAGGTACAAGCCGGCCGGGTCTATTTTCAGCAGAATGCCTTGTTCCACAAGGCTATCGCAACGGCCGCCCACAATGCTGTTTTGGCTGAATCGATAAATCTCGTGGTCGTGCAAGTGCGAGAGTATCGGGAAAAGATGATGCGAGAGACTCCGCTCATGCCGCAACGCGATGTGAAGGAGCATCTCGCAATTCTTTCAGCAATAGAACGCCGTGACCCGATCGCAGCCCGTGAGGCAATGGCCGCTCACATTCTCAGCTCGGCTCGCGTTATTGAGAGTCACGGCGACCCAGAACGAAACTAAGCACCCCTGTACAAGGAAAATATTGTTGCGCCCTTGCCGGCGGACGGCCTTCCTTGCGCATTTTTTGAAAATGAGGAAGCAACTAAGATGATTTCCACGAGCCAGATGGACTGGCGGCTACGGTGTCAAACGTGCCGCACGGTCTATGATGTCGGCCCGATGGTGCGCGGCTGCCCGGAATGCGCCATACACGGCAAAATAGGTTTGCTTGAGCTGGTGCGTGCCGCTCCGCTCAATCCAGATGGTTTCACAAAACGTGTCGGACGAGGGCTCGATCGCTGGCTTGATTTTTTGCCGGTTCAAGACAAAGGCGCATTTCTGTCACTGGGCGCAGGTGAAACAGCATTGATTCCTTCCCGCATCATCGGCAAGCGGCTGGGAATTCCCCACCTCTATTTCAAACTTGAGCAGCAGAACCCGACAGCCTCGTTCAAGGATCGCTTCGTCGCGATGTCCGCGAATGCCGCTCGGTCATTCGGCTTTGGCAAGATCGTGGTCTCGTCAACGGGAAATCTCGCTATTTCAGTTGCAGCTTACGCGGCAGCCTTGGAAATGGAGAGCATGGTGATCGTGCCGCACGGAACACCGGCCGGAATTCTGGCGGAGGCCAGTTTCTATGGCGCGCGCATTGCCGTTACCGATCGGGACCTACGATTTGCCGCACTTGAGACGGCTGCACGACGGGCGGATTGGTTTCCGATTGGCCTGTTCTTGGCAAAACCCGTTCAAAATGCTTTCGGCGTGGAGGGCTATCGCACATTCGCCTATGAAGTTGTTGAACAGCTCGGGGAAGCCCCTGGTGCGATGCTATTCCCATGCGCGCGAGGAAATGGCCTCTACGGCGCATTTAAAGGTTTCGTAGATTGTCGAGATGCAGGCGTCATAGCAACCTTTCCTCGCCTTGTAGCCACCCAGCCTGAGAAAGCTAACTCCATCGAGGTGTCCCTTGCACGTGGGTCCAACAGTGCCATCGAATTGCCGCCCTTTCAAAGTGTGGCGAAATCCACTTCCGAAACGGTCAGCAGCGACGACGCGCTGGACGCAATCCGAGCATCCGCAGGATTTGGCCTATCTGCTAGTGAAGAAGAAATCCAAAATGCAGCGTGCTTGCTCGCCGAGGAGGGCCTCAACGTTGAAAGCAGCTCGGCGCTGCCGGTTGCGTGCCTGCCTAAGCTTTGCAGGGCTGATGGATTTGACCGTGATCGGCCAGTGGTTTGTGTCCTGACTGCCGGGGGCCAACGGTGGATGGATCAAACCAAAAACGCGTCACCACGCGTGTTCGAAGCCGCGACAATAGCCGAATTTGAGAAATTGCTCGACGCGAAGTGAGCACGTGGTGAGTTGGAAAAACTATAAAGGGATAGGTTGTGAGCGAGTTTGACTTTGAAGTCGTCGAGTATGAGAACCGTCTTGAAGCGGCTCAAACGCTTATGCTGCGTGACCGCCTTGATGCCATTCTGATCACCAGCGAAGACCATTTCAGGTATTTCACCGGGTTTAACAGCCCAACTTGGGTAAACCTGACGAGACCGCGATACGCAGTTTTGCCCTGCCAAGGCGAAATCATCCTTATCATCCCGACCAGCAATGCCGAGATCGCGTTGCGCACTTCCTGGGTCAGGGACGTTCGTACTTGGATTTCACCTCGGCCGGAGGACGACGGGATTTCGCTCCTTCGCGATGCCATCAGGAGCGTACCCACGCGCTATGGTCGGGTCGGCGCCGAACTCGGTCCAGAAAGTCGTCTTACAATGCCGGCCGGCGACTTCCTTCGGCTGGGGCGCGAAATATCCTCCACCGAGCTGGTCGACGCATATCCCTTGCTGCGCGAATTGCTGATGCTGAAGTCGGCGGCTGAGGTGGAAAAGATCCGGGCGATCGGCCAGATTGCGTCTTCGGCATATGAGGCGCTGCCCGCCCTTTTGCGACCCGGAATGAGCATACGCGAGGCATGCACGGCGTTCCGTCATGAATTGCTCGAGCGCGGCGCTGAAACTTCTCCCTATGTGATTGGAGTGGCGGAACGCTTCGGCTACCCCTGCATCAACCTGGATCCATCGGCCAAAAAGATTTCGAAAGGCGACGTCCTTGTGATCGATACGGGAAGCACGCGACACGGGTATTTCTGCGATTTCAATCGGGAGTATGCATTCGGGCCCCTCAACGAAAAGCTTCGGCGGATTTATGAGATTGTTTGGAACGCCACCGAGGTTGGAATCAACGCGACTGAACCGGGGCGCACGATGGGGGACATCTGGCAGCAGATGTCGGATTCGATGCAACAGGCTTCAGGGGCACTCGGCCTGCCGTTCGAACCATTTGAGCTTGGACGTATGGGGCATGGTCTGGGGTTGCGGATGTGCGAAAGCCCGTCTATCGCGCCCGGCGTTGATACAGTCGTCGAGCCTGGAATGGTTCTGACCATCGAACCCAGCATGGCCTATCAAATCGACGTCGACGGCGAGACACGCAGATACGTGTCCGTGCACGAGGAAAACATTGCTGTTACCGCGAATGGCGTGAGTTTGTTGAACCGGCGCGCACCTCGTGAAATGCCAATAATCGGCTGAATTGCACGCCGAGCGCGGCAGCGATGGTTCAAGGTGCTTGGGTTCGTTACCCAGTCCGACAAGGTGGTCTCCGTATGTCCAGAAATGCGAATTCTAACTCCCTTCAAATGCTGGCGGGCCACGTCGATCAAGACCGGCTCTGGCGGCGGCACCTCGACATGGCGAGCATCGGTGCTACCCCACTGGGCGGCGTACACCGGCTTCCGTTCAGCAAGGAAGACGCGGAATCCCGGCGGTTGTTCCTGTCCTGGGCCACCGCACGAGGATTTGGAACAGAGATGGACGATTTTGGAAACATCTTCGTGCGTCGGGAAGGGAGTGAGAAGGACTTGGAGCCGGTCGTGAGTGGTTCTCACAGCGACACACAACCAAATGGCGGGCGGTTCGACGGCATTTACGGGGTGTTGGCGGCATTCGAAGCGCTCGAGGCAATTGACGATGCGGGAATTCCAACACGACGCCCGATCGAAGCCGTGATCTGGACAGCAGAGGAGGCCGATGCCCAATTCGGCGTTGGATGTCTTGGCTCTCAAGCCTACGCGAACCCCTCCAAGTTGCCGAGGCTTTTAGAGATCAGAAACAACCAGAACATTCCTGTGAAGCAAGCGCTCGCGGAATTGATGGAAGACCATCCCTGCGTCGGCCACAGGGCATTCCAATCGCCTATCGCGTACTATGTCGAGGCTCATATCGAGCAAGGCCCCGAACTCGAATCGCGAGACAAGACCATTGGCATCGTCACGGCGATACAAGGTCACCGAAGCTTCAAGGTCCAGGTGACCGGGGAAGCGGGGCATGCAGGCAACACACCTGAGCGGCTCAGAAAAGACGCGTTGGTTGCCGCGATGCAGATTTTCAGCGAATTGCGGAAGGTCTTCCACGACCCCAACGATGTCGTTCGCTTTACGGTTGGTGAGATGGATGTGGTTCCAAGCGCGATGGCGGTTATTCCGGGATCAGTGACATTTACGATCGACTTTCGGCATCCGGATCCAGAAACCCTCCGATCTCTGGGCGATCAGATAGCAGTCGTGGCGCGAGAAAACGTAGGGAAGTGTGGCGTAACAGTAAGTGAACTTCGTCATTCAAGTCCTGTTGCCTTCGAAGGCTCTGTTCCGAAAGCGATTTTGAACGCCGTGGAAAGCCTCGACTATTCGTTCATGCGCCTTCCTTCCGGAGCCGGCCATGACGCGCGCTATATTGCAGAGATCGCACCGGCCGGAATGATATTCATCCCCTGTTGGCGCGGCATAAGCCACAACGAAGCGGAGAGCGCAAAGCTCGACGACATGGTGGCGGGGACCCGCGTGCTCGCTCGAACGCTTGTTGAACTTGCCAATCTCTAGCGAAGGGGTTGCAAGATTTGGAGAATGTTATGTCAGGCTTGCGTGAAGCTCAGCTGATCCAGCGCGGATTGATAATGCCAACAGCGCCGGTTCCGGCCGCGAACTATGTCCCCTTCAAGCTTTCTGGCAGCATTCTCTACATAGCCGGCCAGGTGCCCCGCCTAAATGGCAAAACCGCGTTCGTGGGAATCCTGGGTAGGAATATCGACGTGGAGGAGGCGCAAAGGGCTGCACAGCTCTGCTGCTTGAACATCTTTTCGCAGATAAAGGCGGCAATCGGGGACCTCGACAAAGTGTCCTCCGTCATTCGCCTCGTCGGCTATGTCGCATCGACGCCAGATTTTAAGGAACAGCATCTGGTGATGAATGGAGCCTCGGATCTGATGGTCGAGGTGTTTGGGGATGCGGGAAAGCATGCAAGAACCTCTGTTGGCGTTGCCGCTCTTCCTCAAGGTGTACCGATTGAGGTGGAAGCGACCATTGAAATCACCGCGTAGGGGGCTCGACCAACTCTACGACGCGCAATGCGTCAAAGGCTTCAATGTTGGCCCTGGTGACTTGAGTGAGAACATCGTTGCTCAGGGGCTTGATCTACTTTCCTTGCCACGCGGTGCGCTGCTTAGGCTCGGGACGCAACATGCATGCGGCTCGAGCCGGCGCCGTGCGCGGGTCAATTGATACCCCATCCACGAGGCCGGTGGCTTGGGGATCGTAGACCTGCTCTTTCTGATTAGATCACTCACAATGACACTCCGCCAATGTGGTGGGAACGTGCACGGAACGGTGTTTTATCGTCTTCAAGACGACGGCGTCAGACAGCAGATGGCAACCCTACTTTCCAAAAAGCGCAACCAATTCATCCAGCCGAAGTGACATCGTTAGCGGAGTGCCAATGCACAGGCCCATAAACTCAAGCGAACGGTTCCACGCACATGTCAATCGATACAGACTTTCCAGCCACAGCCAAGTTGACATACCTGAACGCGGCCAACGTTGCCCTGATGCCGCGGGCCGCGTCCGACTATGTCGAAGCCTGGCAGCGCGATATCGCGGAGAACGGCTCGCTGAATTTTGACGAGGTTGCAGAAGACCTTGTGTTCGACAAGGTTCGTGGAGCGTTTGCCAAGCTCATCGGCGCGGGTCCCCATGATATCGCCGTTGCTTCATCTGCGAGCGAATTTGTCTCATCCATCGCTTGGGCAGTCATGCCACCAGCTGGAACGCGGATCGTAACAACCGATATCGTATTTCCGAGCACGTCGTATCCGTGGGCACGGGTGGCACGCCATACGGGAGCTGAGATGCATTACGTTGCGGCTCGCGATGGCGTCGTTGACGAAGAGGGGCTCATCGCCGCGATCGACGAACGAACATCGGTCGTTTCCATTTCTCATGTCGAGTATTCCACCGGCCAACGCTTTAACTTGAAACGCATCTCGGATGCAGCGGCCCGCGTTGGTGCTTTTTTCATGGTCGATGCGTCGCAGTCGCTTGGCGCAGTGCCGCTCGACGTGCGTGAAGTTGCTATCGATGCCTTGGTAACTACGTCTTACAAATGGCTCTGCGGCCCATTCGGTGTCGGCCTCGCGTACATATCACCCAAGCGTCAGCAAGCGATGGACCCAGGTATTACCGGCTGGAGATCTCATTCCGAAATCTACGATCTGCAAGCTGAGCGTTGCGTGTACCATAACGACGCTCGTCGCTTTGAGTTCTCAACCATGGCTTACGGGTGCGCGGGAGCGCTTGCGGAGAGCATCGAATATCTACACGCGATCGGCATCCCCAACATCATGAACCGGAATTTGGCGCTGGCAGACCAGCTAATCAGGGGGATTTCCGGTCTCGATATTCACGTGGTTTCCCCGCTGTCTCGCGAGGCACGTAGCTCGATTGTAAGCTGCAAGTTCCCGCATATCGAATCCAAGACTGTTGTCCAGCGACTTGTCGAGAAGCAAATCTTTGTGTCGCCGCGCCGCGATTACTTCCGTATTTCTCCACATCTCTACAATACGTCCCGGGATATCGACCGCCTGGTGGAGGAACTTGCCGCTATCGGCAAGGTCAATAAACGAGCCTCTAAATAAGTGCGGTCCAGCTGTTAATCTCGACGCGGGGACGGTCCGTAAAAAACAGCGATCTATCGATCAGGCAAACCGTGACCTTTGTGGATCACGAGAAGGATGCATCCATGCCCAGTCCGGAAATGCAGACAATCATCGACTTCTTGAAGAAGCGCCGGATTATTCGCGCGAGCAGCCCGCCACGGCCGCTTGCTGTATCCCGCGACAGTTTCGCGCCTGTCGGCCAGCTGCGCGCGCTTTCAGATGACGTCGCTGTCGATATCCTGGACGCGGGCGGCGTCCCAGCATATTGGTTGACCCCGCCAGAGGCGGCCACGTCATCGAAGGTCATGTTGTATCTGCACGGCGGAGGCTATTATTTGGGGTCGCTGCGCAGTCATGGCCCGATGGTTGCTCATTTAGGTCGAGCCACTGGCCGCCGGGTGCTGTTTCCTGAATACCGCCTCACCCCGGAGCATTCTTATCCTGCCGCTTTCGACGATACTCTGGCCACCTGGCGCTGGCTCGTAACCAACGGCGGCATCGATCCTGCCAACGTGCTCCTTGCCGGCGACTCAGTCGGAGCTGCACTGGCGCTCGCACTGTTGCATACGCTTCGCGACGCTGGCGAACCGTTGCCAGCCGCCACGTTACTGATCTCCCCACTGCTCGATCTAACTGCTTCGGGTGCTTCCATGACCACGCGCGCCGAACAAGATCCTGTTTTTACCCGGGAGGCGGTCACTAGCCTGGGAGTTACCCATCTGAACGGTGCCGATGCTCGCAGCCCGACAGCTTCTCCGTTGTTTGCCTCTCAGACCGGACTGTCACCCCTGCTCATCCAGGTTGGCGGTGCCGAGGTTCTGCTGAGCGACTCCGAACGTCTCGCCGAGGCTGCGGCAAACGTTGGGGTCGACGTTACACTCCATGTCGCCGAAGGACTGCCCCACGTTTACCACGGCGCGCTGGAAGCGCCCGAAACCGCTGAGGCCATCAAACAGATCGTCGAGTTCGCTCGCCGATTCTGAGGGCAGATCCCGGTGTAAAAATCTGTTCCGCGCGGGTGGTGGGAGGCTGATGCAATCGCCTCTGAGGCCGCTAAGATTCTCCATACCAGGGCTGGATCGTTAAGCATTCCTGGTGAAGCACGATAGGGTCGGAGATGAGCTCATATTTCAAATCGTCTGGGTAGGTCACCGCAATGTGCGCATTGGCTCCCGCAAACCGGCGGATAGACGCCCAACAATCCCAATAGGTAATGAGAAAGATGTGGGTGAACTCACCTTGAGTTTCTAGCCGGAAGAACACGCCAAGATTGCCGGGCAGGTCCTCGATCTCATCGATGACAACTTTCCGAAAGTAAAGGTCGAATGCATCGCCGAGTCGACTGGGCACGACGCCATGCCAAGAACGAAGAATCATTGATAAGTTGGCTCCGGTTTCCGTTCAATCGAGCCGCGCGTTGTTCCTACTTATCAGACAAGCTGATAAGTAGGAACAACGCGCGGCAAGCCCAGGCAGACGGTGGTCTGACTGGAGCCCGTCACCAGTTGACGGAATACCTGTCGATCACCCAGAGCCACGTTCCATCCGCTTGGCGCCGCGCAACCTCCGACGTTATGTCACCATCGATGCTCCGCGTTGAGGTGAGAGCCAGATCACCGCAAATAAGTGCTGGACGCTGCTCCCCGAGCCTGAATCGTCGTCCTTCCGGTCCTATCCCGGTAACCTGGAGTTTGGAGAAAAACTCATGAATCGCTTCTGTACCTCGCAATAGCTGGCCGTCGTTCATCCCGTCGTTGAGTTCAATGACTGCGTCCGGCTCAAACAGGGCGGTCATGCCATCGACATCACCCGCGTTCTCTCTAGATACCAACAGCCGCTCCAACTCCTGGGGATCATAGATCGGCTCTCGTTTGGTCAGATCATTCATCATGGCGCTCCGAAAATATTATGAGAACACGTGCACGGATCCTATAGTGAGAGGGTGCACGGGACGGAGTCTATCGCCTCGAGACGATAGCGTCACACAGCAGATGGCAACCCCACTTTCCAAAAAGCGCAACCAATCTTTCCTGCAGAAATGGCAGACGGTTACCTCTGTGTATTGTGGGCAGAGTCCATCAATGGCTGCCTGGTGCGATAACGTCACACGGGCCGAAAAAGACTTGTTAAGTCCGACTCCATCATTTCGTCTGACCATCGCGTCTTTTCATCATTGCGCTCGCACAAATCGACAAGCGCATCCTGGATATTCACGGATCCGCTTTACAAAACGTCGACTCATCAGATAAGCTGATGGGCGTTCAACTTGTCCGTACTCTAGGAAAACTCATGCCCAGCGAAGTCCGACACCGTGAACGAGAATTTCGCCGTAGGTGCTATTCGTGAGCTGGCCTCATCGCATATTTGCCAACCAGTTTACCGATTTCGAGCTCAAGCTGCTTCGGGTGTTCCGCACAGTCGTGGACTGCGGTGGCTTCTCGCCGGCAGAAGTCGAGCTTGGGCTCACCAAGTCTGCAATCAGCAAGCACGTCACTGACTTAGAAATTCGACTTGGGGTCCGCCTATGCGAGCGAGGGCGAAGTGGATTCGCACTCACCCCGGAAGGACAAGTTGTCTACGATTCAACAACTCAGCTCCTAGTGGCGCTTGAGGAATTTCGCTCACGAGTTAATACATTTCATTCCGAGCTTGTAGGCACATTTTATATAGGATTCATCGAAAATCTAGTTACTAATGAAAATTTGTTACTTCATCAGATCATGTCGGACTATGTAAAAGCTCACCCCGGCTTGACGCTAAAATTAGTCATCGGTTCCGGTAGTGAGATTGATCGTGCCGTCCAGGAGCGCCGACTTCATATTGGCGTATCTATGGTCTCGGATCGTTCCACAAAGGTGGTCTCTATTCCTGTGCTGAAGGAGACTAGCTATCTATTTTGCGGGCGCGATCACGAATTGTACCGCATCGACGATTCTGCAATCACCAGTGGCATGCTATCGCGATGTATGTACACTGGTTCAGCACGGCTACTCGGCCGCGGAGACCAGCCTGATCACCAAACTCGATCTTAAACCGCGGGCGACGTCGCACCAGACCGAAGGGATACTGTTTTTGGTGTTGGCTGGCCGTCACTTAGGCTTCCTGCCTTCGCATATGGCGAAGCCTTGGGAAGCGGTTGGGGCGATACGCGCAATTCATCCTTCGGAGATCAAAAAGGAAACTCAAATCGCGATCAAGGCGCAGCGCGCGTCCCTCAGCAATCCCATGGTTCAAAGCTTCCTCTCTATTGCCCGCAAGCACAATAATGAGCGCAAGACGGCTTCGTCCGATTCATTGCGGCATCAACGCATCGGTGTCGCAACAAACCGTACCCAAGGAGATCTAAAAGTGGTGACGGCGCGATTAGGAATCGCAGATCCGGCGTTGTTGTAACGCACGCCCGCAAACAATCTCGCTCGAGGTCCAGGCCCCGAAGCGCATACGCAATAGACGAAGCGGACCCTGAGCTGAGCAACGATAGCCGTGGCTACTCGCGCGTCGGCGGAGATGAGACGATGGAACCGTTCTGGATGCTGTATCTGGATAGTTCGAAAGATGGTCTGGCCGTCGGCGAGCAAGTCGCGGAGCCAACCCTGTATAATGCGTTGCACAAGGCTTGCCGCACGGCTCTTCGCGCACTCCTAACGCTTCGATGTCCACCAAGTGGAGTGGGTGTTCAGCCTTCGGTCCCGCTGATGCAGGCTGCCTGGTCACGTACACATTTCTAATGGTCTACCATCGCACGGGGCATCAGCTTCGCCCCCTAGCGTCATACCGCCAAATCATAAGGTCTCACCATGGAAGGCGCCGTATTGTATATCCCCCGCGAAGACAATGCGGGTGAGGGCTACGAGGCAGGGGATGGCGTTTTGAATGCGAGGCAGAAGAGGACGCTAAAATATTGCTTTCTTATTTTGTCGGGCACGATGAGGTTTGTGCTGTCAGGAGGTCAGGTCTGTTTTCGCGCGTTGAGGCGCGTTAGCGGCGAACCGTGGGCTTGAGGATTCTGCGCCCACCATTAGCGCCAGCATACGATCGCTACCCGCTATCTCGGATCCGGTGATGCAGCCATAACTTTGGACCTATTGCTTCGGACCGGACAACCAGCGGATTGGCCCACCAGGTCGAGAAAGCGTCCACAAACTCACTCGATCATCCCGCTGGGCCTGTCCCTTTCGCACGTCATCGTGTCCGATCTGTACGAAGAGCCGCTTGGCTCGCGTCCTTAACCCTGCACAGCCCGCATCCTTCTCCCCAATCGTTGAACCATGAGGGGGCGCCCAGAACATCGCAGTAGAATTCGAAAGTCTGGCCTGTCCCGTTCTGCCCGTGGCACGCGCACAACGAATGGTTGCCGAAAATCACCTGTCCTATAGCGCTTACCTCGTCAAGATCGTTGCGCCAGTTTCGAGGAGCGACTTGAGGTTTGACAGAATTCGGGGCCAACCGTCCGAGACGCCTGCGATTAACTTGGAATTCTCGACGCCGATCGAATGGGTAACCGTCAGCTTCGCCGCCTCTCCGGCGGCTTCGATCTCCATCACACACCGGCTCTCGCCTTCTGCTTTCATTTCGGGGCGCCATTCATTGCGCCAGGACAATTCAAGCCTGGACGGCGGGCTGAATTCGAGGATTTCCCCGCTGTCGCAAACCGTGCCGTCGGGGTAAATCATCCGCCAGGATGCCCCCCCCTTCCATTCGGTTTCAAAAGTCACGCCGAAGAAATACGACTTCATGAATTCCGTCGTGGTCAGGGCTTCCCACAGTTTCTCTGGCGAAACGCGCATGTAGGTGACATAAACAAAGCGGCTTTCAGCCATGGTCATTCTCCTTCTTGGATGTACTTTCGAGGTGGTCCTTCAAATCCGACAGCGATCGCAGTTGCGGCCGCTCGAACTTGCCAATCCACCGTTCGGCGATGTCATTGATGGGCACGGGGTTGATGAAGTGTAGCTTCTCACGGCCGCGCCATTGAACCGACACCAGATTGGCTTTCTCTAGGATACGCAGATGCTTGGCGACAGCCGGCCGCGACATCTTCAGCCCCTGGCAAAGTTCGCTAAGTGATTGGCCCGCGCGTCCGTGCAGGCGATCGAGCAATCCGCGCCGGCTCGCATCCGCCAGAGCTTTAAAGACCAAGTCTTCATCATTCATATATGGAACTTTATGGTTTCATGTCCTTCTCTTATAGGAAACCTTTTAGCTTCATGTCAAGCCGCAGTCATAACGAACGAGCAATTTGCAGACAGGTGGGCTCCTTTTGGATTCATCATGAATTCCTGTCACGGCGGGCATGCACATGAGGGTCAGGGCGGCCATGCTGCCCGCAACGTCATTTGATGATTTCAGAATTACCGTCAGTGTGAGCGCAGTCGGCAATGAGGCTCAAATCGGCGATGCATGGACACTGGTCATGGAATATCGAAATGCTCACGCCCCTCACCGAAGACGATTTGCGAAAGCACGGCCGAGGCGGAAGCTATAACCTTGCGCCTGCGCGACCCCATCTGCGACGGGACGCTGCGGCCAGGCGATCGTCTGGTGGAAGCTAGCGTCGCCAAGATGCTGGGCGTGAGCCGAACTCCCCTGCGCGAGCCGATCGAGAAGTTGCTAGTCGAAGGCCTGCTGTCGAACAGTCCGAGCCGTGGCGTCGTCGTGACGGAACTCAGCCGATCGCCAGTTATCCAGATCTACGCGCTTCGCGGCGTACTTGAGGGTGCTGCGGCAGGCTTTGCCGCACAGCATGCGTCACAGGCCGAGATCGATGAATTGGTGAGCATCCATGAACCCCTGGGCACTCTCCTCGACGCTCCCGATCGCCTGTTGAAGGCGAACCGGCGCTTCCACAACGCCATCCATTCCGCTGCCCACAATCAGTACCTAATCGAGGCGACGAGCCGTTTGGCCGATGCGCTAAGCCTGCTCCCCGGCACAGCCTATTCCGCGGCCGGACGGCCTCAGGCAGCGCAGGCCGAGCATGGGACGATCATCGATGCGATCGTGCGTCGCGATGCCAAGGACGCGGAGATCCAAGCGCGCGAACACATCGAGAGTGCCCGGCGTGTGAGATTGCGCCCGCTTTTCGAGGCGCAGCAGTCTCAAATAGTTCCTGATGCGTCGGTAGCTCATGTCGACGAGCGGCGCCCTGGCCCCATGGCTTCGGCCCGCCGCGATCAGCGGTTCAGATGCGCCGCGAACTCAAGGATGTCGCGAACAAAGAATGACGGGTCCTCCCAGGCTGCGAAGTGGCCTGCTTTCTCCATGTCATGAAACTGAACCACGTTTCCTGATGTCTGGCGATCCGCCCATTCACGCGGAAGGCGCACGCCACCCGGGATGGGCAGCTCGCTGGCCACCGCAACCGGAACGCCGGTGTTCTTGCCCTTGATGGTCGGCGGTTGCACCACGTTCTGGTTATAGATCCGGAAGGACGAGGCCGCCGTCTCAGTCAGCCAGTAGATCATGATATTGGTGAGCAGTTCATCACGGCCAAAGCGCGCATCCGCTTCGTCGCCATGACCCATTCCGGCCATGAAGCTCATGATCCAGGCTGCGAGCCCCACCGGCGAGTCGTTCATCGCGAAGGCCAGGCTTTGCGGCTTGGTCGCATGCACCAGATTGAAAGCGCCGTGGGCGAAAAACCATTGGTGGATGGCGCCGGCATAGGCTTGTTCCTGCGGGGTCAGGACGGTGAAATCTGTGGTTTGGTCGGGATAGCCCACATCGGTCACGTGATAGCCGAGCAGCACGTCGGGATGGCGCTGGGCCAGCGACATCGAGATGATGGAACCCCCGTCGCCACCCGCAGCGATGAATTTTCCATACCCGAGCGTGTCAGTCATCAGGCGGGCGAACAGATCGGCGACTTTGTCCATCGGTAGGGCGATCTTACCGGAAAAGCCGGTGCCGGGGATCGAAGGGACGACGACATGGAAGTGCTCGGACAACTGCGCGATCACGCGGTGGTAGCGATAAAACGAGTCCGGCCAACCATGCAGCAGCAGGAGCGCAACCGCGTCAGGGTTCTTCGAAGGCTGATGGACGAAATGCAGATCGATCCCGTCGATGCCGACCTTGAAGTTGGCAAATGCGTTCAAAGCCGCCTCGGCTTGGCGCCAATCGTAGTCGTTGAGCCAGTGGTCGGTCAGCCGCTTCATGTAGTCGAGATTGGTGCCCGTGGACCAGCCTGCGTCGGCCGGCTCGTCAGGCCAGCGGACGTGCTGGAGCCTATATTTCAGGTCCATGAGCTGGGCCTCGGGGATGGCGATTTCGAAAGCTGTCGGCGTAGTCATGGCAGAGGTCTCCTCTGAGAAGGCGGTTTGTGAACCCGCTGAGTAAAGCTGAGGTGGCGAGCCTTGGTGAACTGGCGGCGGGTCAGGTCATGTCGCTCCCTTCCACGGGGATTTGCGTAACGGTCTAGAGCGGTTGCTCGATTGCCTCAAATGGAAAGCCTGCCGCGCATCACGATGATGCCGGCGCCCGAAACTTCAGGTTCGGGGGCAAGGCTGACGCGCAGAATGCTCCGCCGACCCATCCTGGTGCCCTGCTCGATCTCGATAACGCCCGACATGATGCCTTCGCTGGCCAAATAGGCGGCGAGAGGACCGGCAGCGGTGCCGGTGGCAGCGTCTTCCCACAATCCCACTGTAGGGTTGAAGAACCTGGCATAGGCGCGGTTTGGCGCGCCATCGAGGGCATAGACATAGCAGCCCTCCGCCGCGGCAGCGTTCAGCACCTTCAGCAGTGCTTTCGCGGATGGATCGGCCCGGTCGACTGCCCCAGCATTGACGAGGCGGACCAGCAGATGTGCCACGCCGGTATTGGCGACCCGCGCCCCGGGTCTTGAAAGCATATCCTCGCAGGAAAGGCCCAGGGCTGCGGTCAATGGGATCAGATCGGTCAATGGTGGACCAAGCTTGAGTGTAGACTGCTTCATGCGCCCGAAAATCCGCCCGTCCACCCGGCGAAGCTCGATCGGCAGCACCTCGCCACCGATCTCTTGCTGGAACGTTTGGGGCCCCTGGACTGGTCCGAGCTTGCCGTCTTCGGCCAGCCAGAGCCAGGCACCGAGCGCATTGTGGCCGGCGCCGCCCACTTCCGCCCCGGCGGCGGTGAACGAGCGCAGCTTCAGATCGGCCCGATCGCTGTGCATGATGAAGGTGGTTTCTGCCTGATTGAACTCGCCGGCGATCCGGCGCATCTGTGCGTCTGACAGGCCATCCGCGCCCTCCACGACGGCCAGTGGATTGCCGTTCAACGAGGTATCGGCAAACACGTCGATAAGGCCTGCCACTAAGGTTGAATTGGTCGATTGCGGTTGCAAGGCATCGCTCCTGTTGCTTTGATAGGCAGACTTTGCGCCAGCGCGGCGTCATCCCAAAACGCGCATTGCTTGCCCAATTGACAAGGAAAACTAATCATTCGTCCCGCTCTTGAATCGCTACGGATCCTGGAGATGTGCGTCAGCGTGGGCAGTTTTGCCGGCGCCGCGGACCGCCTTGCGCTCACCCCGGCCGCCGTCAGCCTGCGCATTCGCGCGCTGGAACTCGAACTTGGCCGGCCCCTGTTCACCCGCGTTGGCCGGCGGGTTGTTCCGACCCCGGAAGCGGTGGTATTGGCGAGCCGGGTACGGCAGGCGCTCGATGACATCAGCGATGCGCTCGACCAATTTCGGGGCGGAGCCGCACCCTTGCGCGTCACGGTGCCGCCGACCTTCGCCTCGCGCTGGCTGGCCCCGCGATTGTCGAGCTATCGCGCCGCCGGTGGCGCGGTCATCGAACTGGAGATTTCGTCGGACCTGCGTGAGTCGACTGCCTTTGACGTGGCGATCCGCACTGGGCGCGGCGGCTGGGAGGGGCTCGACGAATACCCCCTGGCACCGGTCGACGTCACCCCCATGGCCGCACCCGCGCTACTTGGCTCACAGCCGTTTGCTGGACCGGAGGACCTGACGAAATTCGATCTGCTGCCCCACCCCGATTGGGGCAAGTGGTTTGCTCGAGCCGAGCGGCCGATGCCGATCGATCTGCGCTTCGTTGGCGTCGACTACTCAATCTTTGAGCTCATCGCCAACGCCGCGGTAAGTGGTATGGGCGTGGCGCTGCTATCGCCGACACTGTTCCGGCCTTTGCTGAAGGCTGGCCAGCTCGTCGCGCCACTGAACATAGTTTTGAAGGGACCTGATTGGTACTTCGCCCTGATGCGCAAAGGTGACCGACGCCAGGCGCCACGCCACTTCTGCGACTGGCTCCGCGAGCAGGTCCATCATCCGTGATGGCAAAATAGCGTTCAATCTGGCGGTTCGCTCCTGCATCCACAAGCAGGAAAACTTGTCCTGCCGTTTGGGCGTCAGCATCCAATCGGCAGATATCCGATATTTCTTGTCTGAAGGCAGACTGTCGGCAGGCAGCCCGTTGCGGCGTTCTAGAGCATGGCCCCGAACGTTCGCAAACGAGATTAAGCTACAGTCGACTGTCCGGGGACCATGCTGAGCGATACGGGAAGAGTTCTGAGTGCCCACAAAAAACGCAACCAAATCGATAGGTTACCTACCTCCCGGGGCCGTCCATGACCATTGATCTTGCAACAAAGAAATGCACCTATTGAAGCAGTGACGGTACTTTTCGAGACGGATTAGGTGGCGCCGTTGAAAGCCATAAAGGTGCAAAGGCCTGACCAAGGACGGCTATACCGTCAGCGTCGTCCAGAACCCGACCGTATCCCTCAAGGAAGACGCCGCCTCCCCCGTCGTGCGATCGACGCCATGGGTGGCAAGGTCGTGCTGGTCGGCCACAGCTATGGTGGTGCCGTTATCAGTGAAGCCGGCACGTGCGCCAACGTTGCTGGCCTCGTCTACATCGCGGCCTTCGCTCCAGACAAGGGTCAGTCAATCATCGACATGCTGGCCAACCCTGAGAAGGCAGACCCTGCCGCCCGTGGACGGCTTTCTGTTCCTTGACAAGGCGAAGTTCCACACATCTTTCGCCGGCGATGTCTGCAACCAGCTCGCCGGGTTCATGCAGGCGTCGCAGGTGCCGTTTGGCCTTGAAGGAGCGGGCGGCAAGGTAAGCGACCCGGCCTGGCAGACAAGGCCTTCGTGCTATCTGTTGACCATCAACGACAAGATGATCCCGCCGCGTGTCCAGAAATTGATGGCGGACCGTGCCAAGTCGCAGGTCACCGAGGTCGCTGCCAGCCACGCGGTCTACGTGTCGCAGCCCAAGGCTGTGGCCAGGATCATCGAGAAGGCTGCCCAGGCCCTCTCGGCCAAATAAAGCCAACGCGGCGGGGAGGTGTTCCCCCGCCGTCGCTCCCTAAGGCGAGGCAGGGGGCATGTAGTGGCTGCCAATCGAGCATCAAAAAACGCCGTACTAATTCCCGTACTAATTGACGAAAAAGTACGGCATCAATTCGCTAAGCGATTGAAAAGATTGGTGATCCCGACAGGAATCGAACCTGTGACCTACAGATTAGGAATCTGCCGCTCTATCCTACTGAGCTACGGGACCACGCGGCCAGACACATAGCCGCTTCGGATCGTTTCGCCAAGAGGCCGGCCGAAGGCAATTCGGCCGACTTTGCGCTGCCGCCGTCAGGCGGCCAGCGCGGTTTCCGCCAGTTTCACCCAGTAGCTCATGCCGTGCGGGATGACCTCGTCGTTGAAGTCGTAGGCCGGGTTGTGGAGACCGGCGGTGTCGCCATTGCCGATGAAGATGAAGGCGCCGGGGCGGGCTTCGAGCATGTAGGAGAAATCCTCGCCGCCCATCACGGGCTGGATGCCGCGGTGGACATGGGCGTCGCCGGCGACACTCATCGCGACATCACCGGCAAACACCGTCTCTTCCGCGTGGTTGAAGGTCACGGGGTAATTTGCCTGGTAGTCGACCTCGATCTTTGCCCCGAACGCGGTCGCCAGCCCGTCGCAGATGCTGCGGATGCGCTCTTCGGACTTCTTGGCGATCTCCTTGCGCAAGGTGCGCACGGTGCCGGCGATTTCAGCGGTTTCGGGGATGATGTTGTAGGCGTCACCGGCGTGGAACTTGGTCACCGACACCACCACGGCCTCGACCGGGTCGGTGCTGCGCGAGGCGATCGTCTGCAAGGCGCCGACCAGCTGGCTGGTGATGACGATCGGGTCGATCGTGCCGTGCGGCATCGCCGCGTGGCCGCCCTTTCCCCTAACGGTAATGGTAAACTCGGCGGTCGCCGCCATGATCGGACCCGGGCGAATGGCGAACTGCCCGACAGGCAGGCCCGGCATGTTGTGCATGCCGAACACCCTGGAGATGTCGAAACGCTCCATCATGCCGTCCTTGACCATCTCGTTGCCGCCGCCGCCGCCCTCTTCGGCCGGCTGGAAGATCACCGCCACGGAACCGGTGAAGTTGCGCGTCTCGGCGAGGTATTTGGCCGCGCCCAGCAGCATCGCCGTGTGGCCGTCATGGCCGCAGGCGTGCATCTTGCCGGGGATGGTCGAGGCGTAGGGCTTGCCTGATATCTCGTTGAGCGGCAGCGCGTCCATGTCGGCGCGCAGGCCGATTGTGGGGCCTTCGCCCTGGCGGCCGCGGATGATGCCGACCACGCCGGTCTTGCCGAGGCCGGTGACCACATCGTCGCAACCGAAGGCCTTCAGCTTCTCGGTGACGAAGGCGGCGGTCTTGAAGACGTCGAAGTTCAGTTCTGGCGTCTGGTGCAGATGCTGGCGCCAGCCGGCAACTTCGTCCTGCATTTCGGCGGCACGGTTCAGGATTGGCATAATGGTTCCATCTCGCTGTTGGGACGGCGGGTGTTGGCCGCTGCCTTGCAATTGTGATCGCCAGGCACTTTGCCATCTTGGCGTCACATAGAGTAAATAGCACCGCAACAATGGGTCCGGTTTTTGAGGGTCGGACCATATGCTGGCGATCGCGTAACGAAATCTTACGGAGCCAGGGGCGACTACGGCAAGAGGCGATTTCGGATTTGATCATGCGGTACAGGCATTTCCTCAAACTATTCTCGGCTGGCACAATCGCGCTGTCGGTCCTGGCCGGGCCGGCGCTGGCCAATCCGGTGGTCGTGTTCGATCTCGGCAGCGGCAAGATCCTGCAGCATCAGGACGCGTTCAAGCGCTGGTATCCGGCGTCGCTGAGCAAGCTGATGACCGCTTATGTCACCTTTCGGGCGATCGCCGCCGGCGAGGTTCAGCTTGATTCGCCGATCAAGGTGACCAAGCACTCCGCCGGGGAGCCGCCAAGCAAGATGGGCTTCAAGCCGGGCTCGGTGATGCGGCTCGACAACGCACTGAAGATGATGCTGGTCAAATCGGCCAACGACATCGCCATGGCGGTGGGCGAAAATGTCGGCGGTTCGCAGGCGGCCTTTGCCGAACGGATGAATGCGGAGGCCGCCCGGCTCGGCATGAACGGCACGCATTTCGTCAATCCGAATGGGCTTTTTTCGCCTGACCAGTACACGACGGCGCGCGACCTCGCCGTGCTGGTGATGGCGATCCGCCGCGAATTTCCGCAATATGTGCCGTGGTTCTCGATCGAAGGCCTTGCCGTCGGCAAGAAGGCTATTCCCAACTACAATCTCTTGATTGGCCGTTATCCCGGCGCCGATGGCATGAAGACAGGCTTTGTTTGCCCCTCCGGCTTCAACATGATCGGTTCGGCGACCCGCAACGGGCGCACGCTGGTCGCGGTGGTGCTTGGCGAGAAATCGGCCGTCACACGTGCCGAGACCGCGGCAAAACTGCTCGATCAAGGTTTTGACGCGCCTGCCGCCGGCTCGGCCACCGTCACCACGCTGGCGCCCTATGGCGACACCGTCTCGCCCAACGACATGCAGGACGAGGTCTGCAAGAAGAAGACGCCGCAGGAGCAGTCCGAGGCGCCGCCGGTTGCCGCCAAGGACGTGCCGAAATCGCCCTATCAGGAAAAGCTCGACCATGTGCCGACACTGGTTGCCGTCGGCCTTGGCGGCGCCACCGGTCCGGCGCCGAAGGCCATCCTCGACCAGGGCGGCCAGGAATATGCCGACGTGCCGATCCCGAGCTGGCGGCCCGACAGGCCGGCACCGGCCGGCACCGGCCCGAAGATTGCCGGCTCCGCCGCACAGGGCGACCAGCCGGCCAAGGTTGCGAACTAGCCAATGGCGAGCGGCTTCCCGATCCCCGTCTCGGTGCTGACCGGTTTCCTCGGCGCCGGCAAGACGACGCTGCTCAACCGGCTGCTCAAGGATCCGGCGCTGGCCGACACGGCGGTGATCATCAACGAGTTCGGCGAGGTGGCGATCGACCATTTGCTGGTCGAGCAGTCTTCCGACGGCATCATCCAGCTGTCGGACGGCTGCCTGTGCTGCACGGTGCGCGGCGAACTGGTCGATACGCTGGCCGATCTGGTCGACCGGCTGCAGACCGGCCGCATTACCCGGCTTGCCCGCGTCATCGTCGAAACCACCGGCCTTGCCGACCCGGCGCCGGTGCTGCAGTCGATCATGGCGCATCCGGCGCTGATCCAGGCCCTCCGGCTCGACGGCGTCATCACTCTGGTCGATGCCGTCAACGGCAATGCCACGCTCGATGCCCATGTCGAGGCGGTGAAGCAGGCTGCCGTCGCCGATCGCATCGTGCTCAGCAAAGCCGATCTGGTCGCCGATCCCAATGAGTTGGAAATGCTCCGGGCGCGCCTGCGGCAGATCAATCCAGGCGCCGAACTGCTCGATGCCGGCGACACGGAGACAGGCGTGGCGGCGCTGTTCGACTGCGGCCTCTACAACCCTGCAGCCAAATCCGCCGATGTGCGGCGCTGGCTTGGCGAGGAAGCCGCGCATGATCACCATCATCATGATCATGATCACCATGATGGGCATGATCACGAACATGGCCGTGACCATGGGCATCGCCACGATTCGCGCGTGCGTTCCTATTCGCTGGTGCATGACGGCCCGGTGCCGTTTTCGGCGATCGAGATGTTCCTCGACCTGCTGCGCTCGACGCATGGCGAGCGCCTGCTGCGCATGAAGGGAATTATCGAGCTCAGGGAAGACCCGTCGCGGCCGCTGGTGATCCATGGCGTGCAGAAGATCCTGCATCCGCCGGTGCAATTGCCGTCCTGGCCCGATGGCCAGCGCGGCACGCGGCTGGTGCTGATCACGCTCGATATGCCCGAAGATTATATCCGCAGGCTGTTCGCCGCCTTCACCAACCGGCCGTCGATCGACACGCCCGACCGCGCCGCGCTGGAAAACAACCCGCTGGCGATTGCCGGGCGTTGAACTCTACGATTGCTGTTCGCCGCGCTCGATCAGAAAGCGATGGCCGCCGGAGACCGCCGCCGTTTCAATCAACTGGTGGCCACTCTCGGAGCAGAATGCCGGAATATCTATGACGGCGAGCGGGTCGGTGGTTTCGAGCCACAGCCGGCTGCCCGGTTGCATCCCGGCCAAGCGCTTCTTGGCCTTGAGCACGGGCAAGGGGCAGTTCAGCCCCTTGAGGTCATAAATAGCGGCGCGATCATCCACGGGCGAAATCAACCGCCGAACATGCCGAGCAGCTTGTTCTTCAGCTTCGTCACGCGGCTCTCGTCGGCACTCGCCGCTTGCGTCTCAGCCATCGGTGCCGCTTCCGAAGGGGCCGCGATGGTCGCGGTGGCGACAGGGGCTTCCTTGGCGGCCTTTTCGGCCTCCTTTTCGGCCAGAGCCTGAGCCTTGGCGGCTTCCTTGGCTTGCTTGGCCGCCTCTATGGCAGCGAGCCTCTGCTCCTCGGCCTTCTGCTTGGCCGCCTTTTCGGCGTCGAGGGCCGCCATCTTGCGGCCAGCGGGCGAATCGATGCGGCCCATGCGTGCCGTCTCGGTGACCGAGCCGTCATTGTTGAGCGACGGCGGATCGATCGGCACGCGTTCGCCGCGTGCGCGGCGCTTGGACCAGTCGGAGACGATGCTGGCTTCCTTGATACCGGCGATGGTCGGCTTGGGCGCCGGCACGCTGGCCTTGACCGCGCCGCTGAATGCCGCGTCGTAGGTGCTCATGTAGGAATTGTAGGCGCTCTTCAGCGAATCAGGCTGCGTCGTCGCCGGGCAAGCGCCGGTCGGGTCGAATGTCTGACCGTCGGCGGCAACCTGGTTGAAGACATAACGCTTCTCGCAGACATCGACCTTCGGCGGCACCTTGGTGATCTCGAAATTGTCGTAGCCGACCTTCAGCATCTTCCAGAAGTCGTAATTGGGGTCGTTGCGGTAGCGCGCCATGTTGGCGGCAGTCATGCGGAACGGAAACGCCTGGATCTGGAACTCGGTCTGGCCGCCCTGGAAAGCATCGCGGCCGAAGGCATAGATCTGCTCGATCTGCGCATCGGTCATCGAATAGCAGCCCGACGACGAACAGGCGCCGTGCACCATCAAATTGGAGCCGGTACGGCCATTGGCGCGGTCATAGGCGTTGGGATAGCCGATGTTGAAGGACAAATGGTAGTTCGAGCGCGGATTCATCTGCGCCGGGCGCACCGTGTAGAAGCCTTCCGGCGCCTGGCGGTCGCCTTCTGTGTATTTCGGCCCGAGCTTGCCCGACCATTTGCAGATGTCGTAGCTGGCGACCATGTCGTAGCGGCCGTTGGTCTTGGCCTTCCAGATCTCGAGCTTGCCTTCTTCCTTGAAGATACGAGCCATCACCGACGAGGTGCGGACCATGCCCTTGGCTCTCATGTCGGCGAGGATCTTGTCGGGCAGCGGCTTGTTGGCCTCCGGCGCGAAATCCTTCATCGACGAATTGTTGCAGCCGGCAACGCCGAGGGCGGCGAGCAGGATTCCGGTGCGGGCAAGCTTGATAAACATGGCTGCGGATATCGTCTTTTCTCTGGCGCCAGGACGTTTCCTGCCCCGGCTGCTGCACTGCGCATCGACGGACCCTAAGCCCGTTAACCCTAACAAATTCCTTACCGCAAGTGCCGACGCATCCCCCTGCGGCAGTCTCATTGAGCCGAATGCAGCGGCATTTTTGTGGCAAAAATGCTCCGCTCCGCCACATTGTGGCCGCCAAGGCTGCATGCGGTCAGAGACTGCGGCCCATGGCCAGGTATTTTTCGCGGCGCTGCTCGCGGAAATCGGTGTTGGCGCCGGCAAAGTCCTTCATCGTCCTGGCGATGAGGTCTCCGGTCGCGCCGATCACGGTTTCGGCGCCGCGATGCGCGCCGCCGAGCGGCTCGGGGATGATGGCGTCGATGATCTTCAGCTCCAGAAGGTCCTGCGCGGTGATCTTCATGTTGGTTGCCGCATCCTTCGATCGCGTCGTGTCGCGCCACAGGATAGAGGCGGCGCCTTCCGGCGAAATCACCGAATAGATGGCGTGTTCGAGCATGTAGACGCGATTGGCGGTGGCGATGGCAATGGCTCCGCCCGAACCGCCTTCGCCGATAACCACCGAGATCGACGGTACTTTCAGGCCGAGGCAGGTCGAGGTTGAACGGGCGATAGCCTCCGCCTGGCCGCGCTCTTCAGCGTTGACACCGGGATAGGCGCCAGCCGTGTCGACCAGCGTCAGCAGCGGGATCTTGAAGCGGTCGGCCAGTTCCATCAGCCGTACCGCCTTGCGGTAGCCCTCCGGGCGAACCGATCCGAAATTGTGCTTCAGGCGGCTGGCTGTGTCGGAACCTTTTTCCTGGCCGATGATGGCAATGGGTTCGCCGCGGAAACGGGCGAAACCGCCGACGATCGCCTGGTCCTCACCGAAATTGCGGTCGCCGGCCAGCGGCGTGAAATCGGTGAACAGGCCCTTGATATAGTCGACGCAATGCGGCCTGTCGGGATGGCGCGCCACCTGCACCTTCTGCCACGGCGTCAGCGCCTTGTAGGCGTCGCGCAGCGCGTCGCGGGAGCGCTTCTCGAGACGGCTGATCTCGTCGCCGACATCGACCGCCTCGCCGTTCTCGGCAAGCTTCTTCAGCTCGAGGATCTTGCCCTCGAGGTCCTGCACCGGCTTTTCGAAGTCGAGGTAATTATACATGCGTGAGCGGACCGATACGTCGGAAGGCAGTGGCTGACGGAACCCTTGAATCCAAGGCTCCGGGCGGTGAAATGTCGTCCTCACATAGCGATATGAGGCCTAGTCGGCAAGCGGATGATGATCGTTGACCAACCGCACCAGCCGCTCTTCCAGCACATGGGTGTAAATCTGTGTGGTCGATATGTCGGCATGGCCAAGCAATTGCTGCACGGCCCGGAGATCGGCGCCGTTCTGCAGGAGATGGCTGGCGAAAGCATGGCGCAGCACGTGCGGCGAGATCTTCGCCGAGGCGATGCCGGCCCTTGCCGCCAGCCCTTTCAGGTCACGCGCGAAGACCTGGCGCGAGAGATAGCCGCTGTCGGAGGCGGCCGGAAACAGGAACGGACTGTCGGCAAAGGCGGGCACCTTGGCACGGGCGGCAAGCCAGCTCTTCATCGCCGCGCGTGCCTTGGCGGACAGCGGCACCATGCGCTCCTTGTCGCCCTTGCCGCGCACCATGAAGAAACGGTCGTCGCGCTGCGCCACCGTCACCGGCAGGCCGACCAGCTCGGAAACGCGCAGGCCGGTGGCGTAAAGCACCTCGACCAGCGCATGCAGGCGCAGTGATGCCAGGCTGTCCCCATCGCCCGACGAGACATCGCCGGCTTCAAGCGCCGCACGGTCGATCAGCCGGCCGGTGTCGGCCTCGCTCATCGTCTTGGGCAGCGGGCGGCCCTTTTTCGGACTGTCCAGCGTGCCGGTCGGGTCATCGCCGCGCAGGCCTTCGGCGTAGAGGAATTTGAAGAACTGGCGGATCGCCGACAGTTTGCGCGCCTGCGAGGTGGCTGCAAAGCCGCGGGCGGCAATGTCGTCGAGATAGGCGCGGATATCGGCGGCGGCGGCAGTGGCCAGCCCGCCATCGATCGCGCCAGAAGCGTCCTCGAGGTCGCGGCGGTAGGAGGAAAGCGTGTTTTCGGCCGCGCCCCGCTCGGCGCTCATCATTTCCAGAAAGGCTTCGATGCGGGCGGCGCTGTTCATTCAGCCTGTCTTGTCATTCAGCTTTTCTTGGGATTGAGCTTTTCCGGGGGGATGCGCACGCTCATTTCCCCCTTCTTTGGCTCGACGAACATCACCAGTGCGAACATCGTACCATAGGCAATGCCAGCCAGAATCGCTGTTACCACGACAAAGCGAAACAGTGTCGGCATCAATTTTCGCCCGTCTTCTTGTTCTGCGTTTCCAAACCCTGTCCCCTTATGGGACGCCAATCCGGCCAATTCAAGGAAGAAGCTGAGGCCTGTTAGCAACTTCTGATGCAGACCATGCCGGTCCATATCGGGTTCAAGGCGCTTGCCACGCTTGACGCAAACGGGCTTTTCATGTCGATACGCCGGCAAAGAGGGCCTTCGAAACATCCGATGAACGCGCTGCCAGCAAATCCTCCAGACGAGACCCACGCCGCGTTGCTTGGCCGGCTGGGCAGCCGTTCCGTCGTCTTCGTCGGATTGATGGGCGCTGGCAAGACGGCGATCGGCCGCAAGGTGGCAACGATGCTGGCGCTGCCCTTCATCGACAGCGACCAGGAGATCGAAAGCGTCTCGCGCATGACCGTTCCGGAACTGTTCGAGCGCTACGGCGAGACCGAATTCCGGGCGCTGGAGCAGCGCGTCATCCTGCGCGTGCTGGAAAACGGCCCGCAGGTGCTGTCGACCGGCGGCGGCGCCTTCATGAATGCGCAGACGCGCGAGGCGATCGCAGCGCAGGGCGTGTCGGTATGGCTGAAGGCCGAACTCGACCTTCTGATGGACCGCGTCTCCAAGAAGCAGAACCGGCCGCTCCTGAAAAGTGCTGACCCCCGTGCCGTGCTGGAACGGCTGATGGGGGAGCGCTATCCGGTCTACGCGACATCGGACGTCACCGTGCCGACCCGCGACGACCGCAAGGAAGTCATCGCGACCGAGGTGGTGGACGCGCTGTGCCGGCATTTCGGCATCGATGAGACGACGGCGGCGGGCGAGGTGGAATCGTGAGCATCGATGCACCCGTTGTCGTCGAAGTAGGCCTTGGCGATCGGACCTATGACATTCTGATCGGCTCGGGGTTGTTGGCCCGCGCGGGCGCGGAGATTGCGCGCCGGCTGCCGGGCACGCGCGCCGCGGTCGTCACCGACGCCAATGTCGCGGCAGCGCATCTCGCTGCCCTTCAGGCCAGCCTCGAAACGGGCGGCATCCAGACCGCCGTGATCACGTTGCCGCCCGGCGAGAAGACCAAGAGTTTTGCCCGTCTCGAAGAGGTGGTCGACGGTGTGCTGGCTGCGAAACTGGAGCGCGGCGACATCGTCATCGCCTTCGGCGGCGGCGTTATTGGCGACCTTGCCGGCTTTGCCGCCGGCATTGTGCGGCGCGGGATGAATTTCGTGCAGATCCCGACCTCGCTGCTGGCTCAGGTCGATTCCTCGGTCGGCGGCAAGACCGGCATCAACAGCCCACGCGGCAAGAACCTTGTCGGCGTCTTCCATCAGCCGAAACTGGTGTTGGCCGACACCGGGGTGCTCGACACGCTGCCGATCCGCGAATTCCGCGCCGGCTATGCCGAACTCGCCAAATACGGGCTCATCAACCGGCCGGAATTTTTCGCCTGGCTGGAAGAGAACTGGGCAAAGGTGTTCGCCGGCGGGCCGGAGAGGACGCAGGCGATTGCCGAAGCCTGCCGCGCCAAGGCGGACGTGGTTGCGCGCGACGAATTCGAGACCGGCGACCGCGCGTTGCTCAATCTCGGCCACACATTCGGCCACGCGCTGGAAGCCGCCACCCAATATGACGGAAGCCGCCTCGTCCATGGCGAAGGCGTCGCAATCGGCATGGCGCTGGCCTACCGGTTCTCGTCACGGCTCAATCTGGCCAGCCCCGACGATGCCGCGCGCGTCGAGTCGCATCTGCGCGCCGTCGGCCTGCCTTGGCGGATAGCCGACATCCCGGGCGAATTGCCTGACGCCGAGGCTCTGCTGGCCTTCATCACCCAGGACAAGAAGGTGTCACGCGGCGCGCTGACCTTCATCCTGACGCGGGGCATCGGCCAGGCTTTCATTGCCAAAGATGTTCCGGCATCGGAAGTGCTGTCGTTTCTGACAGAAAACCATCCTGACCAGCAGAAGATGCGGCCGAGATGACCAACGAGCCCGGCTGGATCGTCGTCGCCGTCCTCGCCATCCTCATCGCGCTGCTCGTTGCCGTGCGCACGCGCCTGCTTGCCATGTTCGGATACGAGCTTTCGCGCATCGAGCCGCAGCGTTCCAGCCAGGACGAATTGCGCGGTGCGGTCGACGATTTCCGCCGCGACGGCCAGGTGGTGCGCGAGGATCGCGACCGCGTCGGCGGGCTGTTCGATCTCGCCGAGCTGGAAGTCTCCGACGTCATGGTCCACCGCACCAACATGCGTTCGGTCAATGCGGACAATGCGCCGGAAGCGGTGGTGCGCGAGATTTTGCAAAGCCCGCACACCCGCATGCCGCTGTGGAAAGGCTCGCTCGACAACATCGTCGGCGTGCTGCATGCAAAGGATCTGCTGCGCGCCTTGAACGAAGTCGGCAACGATTTCTCCCGGATCGACGTGATGAAGATCGCCTCGAAACCCTGGTTCGTGCCCGACACCACGACCTTGCAGGAACAGCTCAACGCCTTCCTTCGCCGCAAGGCGCATTTCGCCGTCGTGGTCGACGAATATGGCGAGGTCGAAGGGCTGGTGACGCTGGAGGACATTATCGAGGAGATCGTCGGCGAGATCGCCGACGAGCATGATGTCGACATACAGGGCGTCAAGCAGGAGGCCGACGGCTCCGTCGTCGTCGACGGTACGGTGCCCATCCGTGACCTCAACCGGGCTCTCGACTGGAACCTGCCGGATGAGGAGGCCACCACCATTGCCGGCCTCGTCATCCACGAGACGCAATCGATCCCCGAGGAGAAGCAGGCTTTTACGTTCCACGGCAAGCGCTTCGTCGTCATGAAACGCGACAAGAACCGGATCGCAAGGCTGAGGATCAGGCCAGCCGGCGACACCTGATACGCGCAGGGAGGCCGGGGCACGTCATCCGGCGATCTGGCTGGTCGAGCGTTCGTGGATCGTCGCGCCGGTCTCGGCATCTATGGCCGCCAAGCTGACTTCATAGCCCCAAAGCCTGCGAATGTGACGAAGCGTGGCGTCGCGGCTGGCATCCTCGAGAAGGATGCCGTCATTGACCTTGTGCTGCAGCCGCAAATGGCGGTCGCCGAGCAGATCGACATCCACCACCTGAATGTCCGGCCGGTTCGCGCCGAGATCGTAACTGTTGGCGAGCGCGTCGCGTATCTTGCGGTAGCCGCGCTCGTCGTGGATCGAGGTGACCTGACAATGCGGTTGGTCGGCAGCGTCGCCGAGCACAAAAAACCGCCATTTCCGGATCAAGGCCGGACTGAGGTACTGGCGGATGAAGGATTCGTCGCGATGATCGGCCCATGCGTCAAGCAGGACCTCGCGCCAGTTGCCCTGGCCGGCGATGTCGGGAAACCAATCGCGGTCCTCGGCCGTGGGTTTGGTCGAGATGCGCTGAATGTCCTGCATCATGTCGAGGCCGAGAGCATAGGGGTTGATGCCTGAAAAACGCGGATCGTCGAACGCCGGCTGAAAGACCACGTTGGAATGATTGCGCAGGATTTCGAGCATGGCGCCTTCGCTGATCTGGCCGCGGTCGAACAGCATGTTCATCAGCGTATAGTGCACGAAAGTGGCACAGCCCTCGTTCATCACCTGTGTTTGCCGTTGCGGGTAAAAATATTGCGCGATGACGCGGACGATCCTGATGATCTCACGCTGCCAGGGCTCCAGGACCGGGCTGTTCTTTTCCAGGAAATAGAGCAGGTTTTCCTCAGGAAGGTTTAGCGATTTCTTCCGCTCCGGGTCCTGGCCCTTTTCGTTGGTCGCTTGCTGGGAAGGCGGCAGCGTACGCCACAAGTCGTTGTAGGAGCGCTCCTCGTATTCGAGACGCTCGCGAATTCCTTCGCGTTGCCGTTCCGACGACAGCCTCGGCGGCCGGTGATAGCGAAACACGCCCTGATCCATCAGCGCGTGAGCGGAATCGAGAACAGCCTCGACGGCGGCGAGGCCGTGCCGCTCCTCGCAACGGACTATGTAGCCCTTGGCGAAGTCCAGGTAGCCGAGGATCGCACCCGCATCCGTCCACTGTTTGAACAGCTGATTGTTCTTGAAGAAATGATTGTGCCCGAGCGCTGCATGGGCCGTCACCAAGGCCTGCAGGGCCATGGTGTTTTCCTCCATCAGATAGACGATGCAGGGATTGGAATTGATGACCAGTTCATAGGCAAGCCCTCGCCCGCCTTTGCGATAGAGCAGATCCTGGTGGAGGAAATGTTTGCCGAAAGACCAGTGACGGTACATCAATGGCATGCCGATGGACGAATAGGCGTCGAGCATTTGTTGCGACGAGATGATCTCCATCTGAACGGGATAGGTGTCCAGATGAAGCTCTTCGACCGCAAGTGCCTCGATCGCGTCATAGGCCCGCGACAATGTTTTGAAATCCCAGTCTGACCCTGAGAAAAGCAGACTGGATTTGCTCGCTTGTCTGGCCATCGGGAACCCTCACGCTCTCTTGAGGGAGGCCGGCTGCCTGCCGAAGAGCTGGCGAAAGACCGGGTAGATATCGGCGGGTGTGGCGATGCGGCTCATCTGGAAGTTCGGCCACTTCTGGTCGATGGCGTTATAGGCACGCCACAGCGACGTCCCGTTTTCGGTCGAGCCGAAAATATGGGCTTCACGCTCGTCGATGATCTCGACATAGGCAAAATATTGGCACAGCCGCATGAGTTCGCCGTTGAGCAGCGAAATGCATCGCTCCGAATCGCCGGCGAAATTGTCGCCGTCCGAGGCCTGGGCGGCATAGATGTTCCAGTCGTGGGCCGGGTAACGGCTGGCGATAATACGGTGCATTTCCTCCAGCGCGGTGGAAACGACGGTGCCGCCGCTTTGGGTGTTGTAGAAAAATGTCTCCTCGTCGACCTCCTGAGCCAGGTGCGTGTGGCGGATGAAGACAATCTCGATGCGGTCGTAGCGTCGTTTCAAGAACAGGTGCAGCAGCACGAAGAAACGCTTGGCCAGATCCTTCTCGCGCTCGCCCATGGACCCGGACACGTCCATCAGACAGAACATGACGGCATTGGCGTTCGGCACCGGCCGGGAATCGAAGCGGTTGAAGCGGATGTCGACCGGATCGACATAGGCAATCCGGCGGCGGCGTCGTTCCAGCCGGTCAAGCTCTTCGCGCAATGCCGCGATACGCTGGCGCGCGTCGACGCTGGATGGCGCCGACTCGAGCGAGGCGATTTCCTCGAGGAGGACATCCAGTTCGACCTGCTTGGGGCGCCTCAGCGCAATGCGGCGGCCGTGGCTGTTGCGCATCGTGCGGCCGACATTGATGTTGGTCGGCGAACCGGTGGCGGCGAAGCCGGCTCTGCGCGGCTTGAAGGCAAGGATCTCCTTGAGGTTGAGCTTGACCATGTCCGGGAGCTCGAGATCCTCGAAGAACAGATCGAGCACTTCCTCGCGCGACAGTACGAAACGAAAGTCGTCCTCTGATGCCTTGTTTCCCGGGGACGATGCTCCCCCGCCGCCTCCGCCGGGCTTGGGGATCAGGTCTCCGGCGGAGAAATGCCTGTTGCCCGGCAAGATGTGCTGACGCCTGCCGGTGTCGCCGGCGTTGTTGAAGCTCGGCTCGCTTGTGCCTCTTTCGGGCATGCGCACGGCGTGCTCGGAATCCGCGTCGGCAATCCTGCCGGTGCGGATCTGGTCGCGTATGCTCCGCTTCAATTCCTCGCGCGCGCGTCGGAGGAAGCGCTGGCGATTGCCGAGACTCTTGTCTTTCGGGTTCAGGCGGCGGTCGATGAAGATCGGCATGGAACCATCCGGGTTCTCTAACCCGCCCTGTTCACCCGCATGTACCAGTCCACAAGGCGACGAACCTGCCGCTCGGTGTAGCCGCGCTCGACCATCCGCTGCACGAATTCATTGTGCCGCTTTTCCGTGACGCTGTCCTGCTTGGAGCCGAAACTGATCACCGGCAGGAGGTCCTCGACCTGGCCGAACATGCGTTTCTCGATGACTTCCCGCAGCTTTTCGTAACTTGTCCACGCCGGGTTGCGGCCATGGTTTCTTGCACGGGCGCGCAGCGTGAATTTCACCACCTCGTTGCGGAAGTCCTTGGGATTGGCGATGCCGGCCGGTTTTTCGACCTGCGAAAGCTCGTTGTCCAAAACCTCGCGGTTGAGGATCTGGCCGGTGTCGGGATCCTTGTAGTCCTGGTCTTCGATCCAGGCGTCGGCATAGGCGATGTAGCGGTCGAAAAGATTCTGGCCGTACTCGCTGTACGATTCCAGATAGGCTTTCTGGATCTCATGGCCGATGAATTCGGCATACCGCGCGGCCAGCTCGGACTTGATGAACTCCAGATAGGCGGCTTCCGTCTCCTTCGGAAACTGTTCGCGCTTGATTGCCTCCTCCAGGATGTACATGAGATGCACGGGGTCGGCGGCCACCTCTTCGGTGTCATAGTTGAAGGTCTGCGACAGGATCTTGAAGGCAAAGCGCGTGCTGACGCCGGCCATGCCCTCGTCGACGCCCGCGGCGTCCCGATATTCCTGAACCGACTTGGCCTTGGGGTCGACTTCCTTGAGGTTCTCGCCATCATAGGCGCGCATCTTGGTGTAGAGCGGCGAATTGTCGTGCTCGGCCAACCGGGTCGAGACGGTAAACCGGCTGAGGATGTCCAGCACCTCTGGAGCGCAGGGACTGGCGGCCAATTCGCTCTCCCGCAGCAGTTTCTCGTAGATCTGCCGCTCTTCGGTTATCCGCAGGCAATACGGCACCTTGACCACGAGGATGCGATCGAGAAAAGCCTCATTGTTCTTGTTGTTCTTGAACTGCAGCCATTCCGACTCGTTGGAATGAGCCACGATGATCCCCTGATAGGGAAAGGCGCCGAAATTTTCGGTGCCGTTGTAGCTGCCTTCCTGGGTGGCGGTCAGCAGCGGATGCAGGACCTTGATAGGCGCCTTGAACATTTCGACGAATTCAAGCAGGCCCTGGGTGGTCCGGTTCAGTCCGCCACTATAGGAATAGGCGTCCGGATCGGATTGGCTGAAATTTTCCAATTGCCGGATATCTACCTTGCCAACCAGGGCCGAAACGTCCTGATTGTTCTCGTCGCCGGGCTCGGTCTTGGCGATGCCGATCTGGCGCAGTCGCGAAGGCATCAGCTTGACGACGCTGAACTTGGAAATGTCGCCGGAGAGTTCATCGAGGCGCTTGGCCGCCCATGGCGAAATGAGCCCATTCAACCGGCGTCGGGCAATGCCGTATTTATCCTCCAGCAGGTCGCCCATGCGATCGGGATGGAAAAGGCCCAGCGGCGATTCGAAAACCGGGCTGACCTGGTTGCCGACCTTCAGCGTGTAGATCGGGCGCTGCTCCATCAACTTCTTCAGCCGCTCGGCAAGGGACGATTTGCCGCCGCCGACCGGGCCGAGCAAATAGAGGATTTGCTTGCGTTCCTCGAGCCCCTGCGACGCATAGCGAAAATAGCCGGCGATGCGCTCGATTGTGTCCTCCATGCCATAGAAATCGGCAAAGGAGGGGTACACTTTCAGGGTCCGGTTGGAGAATATGCGGCCGAGCCGCTCATCCTTGCTGGTGTCGACCAGGTTCGGCTCGCCGATCGCCTCGACCATCCGTTCAGGCGCTGAGGCATACATCGACTTGTCCTCGCGGCAGGCAAGGAGATATTGCTGGATGCTGATCTCTTCCTGCGTCGCGTTGGTGTAAATTTCCGAAAACAGATCGAAGACGTCAGACTGGTTCTCTCGCATGATGCTTTTGCCCTCGGAGCCGCTGTGGCTTCCATTCGGCTCACCTCGCATTCAACTGTCGGGGGGTACCGTTTGTTCCCTTCATGTGAAGAGGTGGCTACGATCATAAGGATTTGAGGCCACTCCGGGATCAAGGCGCTCGGTGCGGAGCGGTATTCAGCGCGGGTAGCGGGTGTGTGGCGAATCCCTGACTGGGCGGCTGGGGCCGCCGCGTGCAGTCTTGCCTCGTCAGGAGACAGTGATGATCGATCGACGAAGCCTGATCATGGCCTCGGTGGCGGCGATGCTGCCATTGGAAGCATCGGCCGCGTCGGAAACACGCCGACCCACGCCAAAAACCTTAGACTACGGGCCGGCCAAGCTCGACATCTATGCGCCCGATGGTGCAATGGACCTGCCGGTCGTGTTTTTCGTTCATGGCGGCACCTGGCAGTTTGGCAAACGCAGTCAGGTCGACGCCAAACCGGCCTTCCTGCTCGCCAACGGCTTCTGCTTCGTCTCTATCGATTACCGCATGTTGCCGCAGGCCGATGTCGCCACCCAGGCCGGTGACGTCGAAAAGGCCTACGCCTACATCAGGGCCAACATCGCCCGGCATGGCGGCGATCCCAACCGCATCGTCGGCATGGGCCATTCGGCCGGCTGCCATCTGATTGCGCTGACCGGCATGCGCGGCGGGTTGCCCGGCATAGCTGCGCTCATTCTCGACGATACCAGGGCCTATGATCTTGCAGCACTTGCCAAGAAGGGCGGCATGGTGCGGGCCTATGCCCGCGTCTTTTCCGATCCCGCGCAATGGGCGGCACTGTCGCCGGCCAGCCATGTCGACGGCCGCAGGCACCCGCCGACTTTCATTGCCTATTCGCGCGCCCCTGGCCGCGGCGAGGACTCCAAGGCCTTTGCCGAGCGCCTGCGCGCGACGGGCACCAAGGTTACGCTGTTCGACGGCAGCGCCTACACGCATATGTCGATCAATCGGGATTTCGGCGAGGATGGCGACGCGCTGACCGCGGCCGCGCTGGCATTCCTGAAATCGACGGTTGGCTGATCTTTACGGCACTGGATCAGATCAAAAGTGGCGGCGGGACATTGCTGTGCGGGCGCGCCTGGGTGCAAGTGCTCTTCGATCGTGAGCGGGAGGGAATTGCATGAACGGCGCCGATGTCCTGTGTGACGTGCTTCTGGCCAATGATGTGACAGTCTGCTTCGCCAATCCCGGCACCTCCGAAATGCACTTCGTTGCAGCACTTGACCGCAAGCCGAAAATGCGTTGCGTGCTCGGGCTGTTCGAGGGGGTGGTGACCGGGGCCGCCGATGGCTATGCGCGGATGACCGATCGGCCGGCCGCGACGCTGCTGCATACCGGTCCCGGCCTGGCCAACGGTCTCGCCAACATGCACAATGCCCGGCGTGCCTTCAGCCCGATAATCAACATCGTCGGCGACCACGCCTCTTACCATCTGCCGCTCGATGCCCCGCTCACCAGCGATATTGAAAGCCTTGCGGCGCCGATGTCTAACTGGGTCGGCCGCGTCAAGGGCCCGGCCGATATCGCGCCGGCAGCTGAAGCAGCCTTTCGCGCCTCGCTGACACCACCCGGCGTCGCGACGATGATCCTGCCGGCGGATGCCGCCTGGGGCGAAGTCGACGCGGTTTCGGTCGGCAAGGTGAAGCTGGTGCCAGCGCCGGCCGTCGATATGGACGCCGTGCGCAAGGTCGCCGCGGCGATCCGTGCCGCTCCGGGCCGGGCAGGCATGATCGTTCGCGGAAAGGCCGCACGCGCCGATGCGCTCGCCATCGCCGGGCAAATCTCGACGGGCAGCGACGTCCGGCTGTTCGGCGAGGTTCTGATCGCACGGATGCAACGCGGGCGCGGGCGTGTCGCGCCGGCCCGCATCCCCTATCCGGTCGACGCGGCGATGGCTGTGCTCAGGGATGTCGATGTTCTGATCCTGGTCGGCGCGAAGGAGCCGGTTGCCTTCTTCGCCTATCCGGGAAAACCGGGACGGCTCGTTCGGGAAGGCTGCGAGGTGCTGACACTGGCCGCCCATGGCGAAGATCTGCATGCGGCGCTGGAGGCGCTTCGCGACGAACTTGGCATCAAGCCGCCGAAACGACAGGTCGTCGCGGCCGCTTTTCCCGACGAGGCAACGCCGAGCGGCAAGCTGACGGAAGATGCGATCGCGCTGTCGGTGGCGCGCAAACTGCCGGCCGATGCGATCATTTGCGATGAAGCGGTCACCTCGGCCAGGCGTTTCTTCGCGCTGTCGGCCTTTGCAGCGCCGCACGACTACATGATGGGCACGGGCGGATCGATCGGCGGCGGCATCCCGATGGCGACCGGGGCGGCAATCGCCTGTCCGGACCGCAAGGTGATCAATCTCGAGGCCGATGGCAGCGGGATGTACACGGTGCAGGGATTGTGGACGCAGGCGCGGGAAAAGCTCGACGTGGTGACGATCGTGTTTTCCAACCGAACCTATGCGATCCTGCATGGCGAGATGAAGAATGTCGGCGTCGGCGCCATCGGCGAGAACGCCAGGCGCATGCTCGACCTCGACTATCCCTCGCTCGACTGGGTGTCGCTGGCCAAAGGCATGGGCGTGGAGGCGGCCCGCGCCGAGACCTGCGAGCGCTTCGAGGCGCTGCTGGACAGCGCGCTGTCACGGCGCGGGCCGTTCCTCATCGAAGCGGTGCTCTGAGCGCGGCGAAAAACGATAGGCGGAACCGAGCTACCAGCGGGTCTTTTCGCCGGGAGCCGCCGGTTCGATCGCCAGCGCGTGCACGCCGGCCTTCAATTCATCGGCAAGCAATTCATTGACGGCGCGGTGACGGTCGATGCGGCTCATGCCGGCAAAGGCGGAAGCGACGACGCGGACGCGAAAATGCGTCTCGCCGGTGCCGTCGTAAGTGCCGTGGTGGTCGGAGCCGTGATGGTGGTGACCGGCATGGAGATGGCTCTCGTTGATGATAACCAGCCTGTCCGGCGAAAATGCCTTATTGAGCTTGTCTTCCATGGTCGCCTCTATGGACATCGCCATCTCCCTTCACCAAATATCGCTGGCGTCTCGGCCTGGAAACCGAAAATCGGTTTCGCGAGGGGCCGCCGCCGTGCAACAAAATCCGCCATTCGCCTGCTTTATGCCGCGATTCAGCGGTTAGGGCGATGATCGCGAAAATGTCAATTCTTGTTTCGCATCTGCGAACGCCCCATAAATGGGTAAGATGAAGCCGTACCCCAAATATTTCGAGAAGATTCGCGTCCGCCCCGACAAGGACGCGGAGCTGAAGTCGCACTCGCCGATCTGCCAGTGGGACGGCTGCAAGGAAGCGGGCACCCATCGTGCGCCGGTCGGGCGCATGAAGGAGGGCGAGTATTTCCATTTCTGCTTCGATCATGTGCGCGAGTACAACAAGGGCTTCAACTACTTTTCCGGCGTGCCGGACACCGAGGTCGCGCGCTTCCAGAAGGAAGCCATGACCGGGCACCGGCCGACCTGGAAGATGGGCGCCAACGGGGCCTCGACGCGGTCGTCGCCCGATATGGCCCAGATGCGTTCCGGCCGGGCCGGCTACTATAACCGCATGCGCGACCCGTTCGACCTGTTCAAGGGACCGAAGGATCCGCGCGAGGCGCGCGAGCGCAAGGCCAAGCCGCTTGAGGCCAAGGCGCTGGAAACGCTTGGCCTTGATACAAAGGCGACTGGCAAGGAGATCAAGGCGCGCTATAAGGAACTGGTGAAACAGCACCATCCGGATGCGAATGGTGGCGACAGAGGTTCGGAAGACCGGTTCCGCGATGTGCTGCAGGCCTATCGCGTGCTCAAACAGGCGGGCCTGTGCTGAGCGGCCATACGGTTCGTGTCGTTTTCCAACTTTCATAAGGTTGGAAAAGGCTCTAAGACCGCCCCCGGACAAAATCGATTGCCGGCGAAATCAGACGTTTCGCCCGTGGAGACGTTGAGAGATATGAACAAGGTCGATCGTGACATCGCCAACCTGCCCGACACGACGGTGTCGGTGAAGGAGAAATTCGGCTTCGAGTCCAAGATGGTGGTGCCGGCCTATTCGGTGACATCGGAGCATGTGCCCGACATCGACCCGGACTATCTCTTCGACAAGAACACGACGATGGCGATCCTTGCGGGCTTTGCCTACAACCGCCGCGTCATGGTGTCGGGCTATCACGGCACCGGCAAGTCGACCCATATCGAACAGGTTGCCGCCCGGCTTAACTGGCCTTGTGTGCGCGTCAACCTCGACAGTCATGTCAGCCGTATCGATCTCGTCGGCAAGGACGCGATCGTCGTCAAGGATGGCCTGCAGATCACCGAATTCCGCGACGGCATCCTGCCCTGGGCCTACCAGCACAATGTCGCTCTGTGCTTCGACGAGTACGATGCCGGCCGTCCGGATGTGATGTTCGTCATCCAGCGCGTGCTGGAATCGTCGGGCCGGCTGACGCTGCTCGACCAGAGCCGGGTCATCCGCCCGCATCCGGCCTTCCGGTTGTTCTCGACCGCCAACACGGTCGGCCTCGGCGACACCACTGGCCTCTATCACGGCACCCAGCAGATCAACCAGGCGCAGATGGACCGCTGGTCGATCGTCACCACGCTGAACTATTTGCCGCACGACAATGAAGTCGCCATCGTGCTGGCCAAGGCCAAGCACTATCGCGACAGCAAGGGCAAGGACATCGTCAACAAGATGGTGCGCGTCGCCGACATGACGCGTTCGGCCTTCATCAACGGCGATCTGTCGACCGTGATGAGCCCGCGCACCGTGATCACCTGGGCCGAGAATGCCGAGATATTCGGCAATATCGGCATGGCGTTCCGGCTGACCTTCCTCAACAAGTGCGATGAACTGGAACGCTCGGTGGTGGCCGAGTTCTACCAGCGCGCCTTTGGCGAGGATCTGCCCGAGAGCGCCGCCAACGTGGTGCTGGGCTAAGCAGAGTCTCGATGGCGGGTCCGGGCGACAACACGCGCAACAAGTCGAAGACGGGTTCTGAAGCCGACAGCTTCAAGCGCGCCGTCACCGTCTGCATGCGCGCCATCGCCGGCGACAAGGAGCTGGAGGTCGGCTTCGCCAAGGACCGGCCGGCGCTCGCCGGCAGCCGTGCGCGTCTGCCAGAATTGCCGAAGAAGGCGTCGAAGACCGATATCGCGATCACCCGCGGCCTCGGCGATTCCATGGCGCTGAAGCGCGCCTGCCACGATGTGCGCATCCACACCAAGCTGGCGCCGGAAGGCAAGGCGGCCCGCGCCATCTATGACGCGGTCGAACAGGCCCGCGTCGAGGCGATAGGCTCACGCGCCATGCAGGGCGTCGCCGACAATATCGGCTCGATGCTGGAGGACAAATACGCCAAGGCCAACCTCGTCGACATCAAGGACAAGGCCGACGCGCCGATCGAGGAAGCTCTTGCCCTGATGGTGCGCGAGAAGCTGACCGGCCGCCCGGTCCCGAAAAGCGGCGAGCGGCTGGTCGAACTCTGGCGCCCCTGGGTCGAGGAGAAGGCCAAGGCCGACCTCGACGGATTGTCGGCCAAGCTCGGCGACCAGCAGGCGTTCGCCCGGGTCGTGCGCGAGATGCTCGCCTCCATGGAGATGGCCGAGGAACTCGGCGACGACCAGGAGACGGAAGATTCCGAGGACAATGACGACAACCAGCCGCAAGGCGAGGAGCAGAGCGAGGAGGGCGGCGAAGAGGATTCCGGCTCCGAGCAGTCGCAGTCCGAGGATGCCGAAGCTTCGGCCGATGACGAACAGTCGGCCGAGACCGAAGCCTCCGACGCCACCGCGGACGACCTGTCCGACGATGACGACGCCGATGCCGAAACGCCCGGCGAGGCGCGCCGCAACGACAATCCCTTCACCAATCTGCCGAAGGAGATCGACTACAAGGTCTTCACCACGGCTTTCGACGAGACGGTCGGCGCCGAGGAGCTGTGCGAAGAAGAAGAGCTCGACCGGCTGCGCGCCTTCCTAGATAAGCAGCTGGCCAATCTGTCCGGCGTCGTCGGGCGGTTGGCCAACCGGCTGCAGCGTCGCCTGATGGCACAACAGAACCGCTCCTGGGATTTCGACCTGGAAGAAGGTTACCTCGACCCGGCAAGGCTGGTGCGGGTCGTCATCGACCCGATGCAGCCGCTGTCGTTCAAGCAGGAGCGCGACACCAAATTTCGCGACACGGTGGTGACGCTGGTGCTCGACAATTCCGGCTCGATGCGCGGCCGGCCGATCACGGTCGCGGCAACCTGCGCCGACATATTGGCCCGCACGCTGGAGCGTTGCGGCGTCTCGGTCGAGATCCTCGGTTTCACCACGCGGGCCTGGAAGGGCGGGCAGGCGCGCGAGAAATGGCTGAAGGACGGCAAGCCGCCGAATCCTGGCCGGCTCAACGATCTGCGCCACATCATCTACAAGTCCGCCGACCATCCGTGGCGGCGGGCACGGCGCAATCTCGGCCTGATGATGCGCGAAGGCCTGCTCAAGGAAAATATCGACGGCGAGGCGCTGCTGTGGGCGCACAACCGGCTGATCGCCCGGCCCGAGCAGCGCAAGATCCTGATGATGATCTCGGACGGGGCGCCGGTCGACGATTCGACGCTGTCGGTCAATCCGGGCAATTACCTCGAGCGCCATCTGCGCGCCGTCATCGAGCTGATCGAGACGCGTTCGCCGGTGGAACTGCTGGCCATCGGCATCGGCCACGACGTCACGCGCTACTACCGCCGGGCTGTCACCATCGTCGATGCCGAGGAACTGGCCGGCGCCATGACCGAGCAGTTGGCTTCGCTGTTCGCCGAGGAAAGCGCGAAGGATACGCGACGCGGCGGTGGTATGCGGCGCGCCGGATGATCTCCAGGCGCGGCGGGTTTCGGCAGACGCTTTTCGCCGCCATCGCCCTGCTTTCCGGCGTGGCTTCGGCGGCAGCCGGTTCGGCCGACTCTAGTTCTGTCGAACCGGCCGAAATCTCGGCCCGCCCGATCACCGAATTCCACATTGGCCGTGCCGGCAAGCAGTTCGGCCCGTTCGAATTCGTCGGCGGGCTGGAGATGACCTCGCCGACACGCGATTTCGGCGCGCTGTCGGCCTTCCGCTTCCTGAAAGCCGGCGGTGACTTCATCGGCGTTGCCGACACCGGCTTCTGGTTCTTCGGCACGGTGGTCCGCGACGCGGAAAAGCGACCCTCCGGCATCCAGAATTTCCGCATGCAGCAGATGGTCGACCAGACCGGCCGGCCGATCGACAGGAAGTGGGAGGTCGATGCGGAAGGTCTCGCGGTCAAGAACGGCATCGCAACCGTCGGCTTCGAGCGCAGCCACCGCGTCGCCCAGTTCAAGATCGACCCCAACGACATGAAGGCACCCTTCAAGCCGCTGGATTTCGCCGTTCCGGCCCGCGAGCTGCGCCAGAATCGCGGCTTCGAGACCGTCACCCACGCCAATGCCAACGGCCAGCATGAGGGCGGCCTTGTCGTGGTCTCCGAGAAGAGCCTGGACAAGGCCGGCAACATCTATGCCGCCATCATCGAAGGACCGCACAAGGGCGTCTTTACCGTCAAGCGCAATGGCGATTTCGACATTACCGACGGGGCCTTCCTGCCGGATGGCGACCTATTGCTTCTGGAGCGCAGTTTCTCGATGGCCAGCGGCGTCAAGATGCGGCTGCGGCGCATCTATGGCGAAAGCGTCGAGAAGGGCGCGGTCGCCGACGGGCCGGTGCTGCTGGAGGCCGACATGGGCTACCAGATCGACAATATGGAAGGGCTCGACGTCTGGACCCGCGGCGACGGCGCGCTGATGGTGTCGCTGATCTCCGACGACAACCACTCGATCCTGCAGCGCAACCTCTATCTGGAATTCATTCTCCACCAGGATTGAGCCCGCCGGCTTTACGTCCTGGTGGCGATCCAGATGACATGGCGGGCGCCACGCTTGCCGTTGGCGCGCGTACTGACCTCTTCGACCCCGAAGCCTGCCTGCTTCAGCCGCCGCGTGAAGCCGATGTCGGGGCCTTGCGACCACACTGCCAGCACGCCGCCGGGTTTCAGGGCGCTGCGTGCGGCTGCGAGGCCGTGCACGCTGTAAAGTGCGTCGTTGGATTTGTGGACGATGCCTTCCGGGCCGTTGTCGACATCGAGCAGAATGGCGTCCCAGGCCGCGGGCCGCGACCGGATCAACTGCCCGACATCGGTTTCCTGGATGGTGACGCGAGGATCGTCGAGACAGCCGTCAAAGATTTCGGCCATCGGGCCACGTGCCCAGGCGACGACGGCGGGCACCAGTTCGGCGACGACTATTCCGGCATCATTGGCCAATTCTGTGAGTGCGGCGCGCAAGGTAAAACCCATGCCAAGCCCACCGATCAGGATTGTGGGCCGGCTCTGGCCGGCAATCCGCTCGCAGGACAGTTTTGCCAGCGCTTCCTCGGAACCGCTGAGGCGGCTGTTCATCAGTTCGTTGGTGCCCAGCATGATCGAGAATTCGGTGCCGCGCCGCTTGAGGCGAAGTTCTTGTGCGCCATCCGGGATCTTGGCCGAATCGAGCTGGACCCACGGGATCATGATCTTTGTCCGACCATGATCTTTTCCGAAAACCGGGTCCCACTTTTCGGGATCATGGTTTAAGCCGCTACCGCCGGCTGGCTCCAACGGGCCGCGAGCAGACGGTAGGGGATCAACGCCACCACGGCGATGATCAGCTTCACGCTGAGGTCGCCCAGCGCCCAGGAGATCCAACGCATCGCATCGACATGGAAGATGCCCATCAAGGGTGCGTTTTCCAACGCAAAGCCGTCGTTGGGACCAGCGAAGGCGAAGGCGGCCGAGAACGCGACGGTGAAAAACACGGCGGTGTCGAACACCGACCCGACCAGCGTGCCGATGATCGGCGCGCGCCACCAGCTCTGCCGGCGCAGCCGGTTGAAGACGGTGACATCGAGCAGTTGCGCGCTGAGGAACGCCGCTCCGGACGCGGCCGCGATACGCACCAGCCGGTCGGCGGCGGTCTCGAGTTCGATCAGGCCGTGGCGGAACAGGAAGGGCGGGACAAGGATCGAGCAGATCACCGCCGTCATGAAGCCGACAAAGACGATCCGGCGCGCCGCAGTGGGTCCGTAGCGGCGGTTGGCGAGGTCGGTGACCAGGAACGAGAAGGGATAGGTGAAGGCCCCCCAGGTCAGAAGATCGGCCAGCGAGAGGCCGCCGATCTGACCCTGCATCGGGAATTGCACGAGAATGTTCGATGCCACGACGACAAGCGCCATGGCGGCCACGAATGGCAAATACCGCGAGAAGGAAGTCATTTTTTTATCCTGGGTAATGGAACCAGCCAAGCACCATGCCCATGCGGGCGATGCTTGCCTTCGTATGTGGGCACCGGATTGCCAAAACCTTGCGGCTTCGATCCGATGCTCAGGCCAACAAGATGTTGGCCAGAGGCCAACAAGAGGTCGGCCAGGGCGGTCGTCCCCCGCCTTTGAACTGTTTTAAGCGGCAGCCTGCTCGGCGGTCTTCTTGGCGATCTGCTTTTTCAGCAAACGGGCGCGCTGCGACAATTCCTTGACGTCTGCCTTGGCCAGGAAGGCGTCGAGGCCGCCGCGATGTTCGACCGAACGCAGCGCGTTGGCCGAAATGCGCAGGCGCACGTTCTGGTTCAGCGCTTCCGAAATCAGCGTCACATTGACGAGGTTCGGCAGGAAGCGACGCTTGGTCTTGTTGTTGGCGTGGCTCACATTGTTGCCGGACATGACTGCCTTGGCAGTGAGTTCGCAGGTGCGGGACATTGTTCTAACCTTCAGTTCTCGGGTCTGCCAAACACTCAAGCCCACGCCGGGTGGCGCGCGGTTCTGGTCAGGCGGCCTTATGGAAAAAGTTGGCGTTCCATAGTTGCATTTCGCCGAGGCGTCAAGCTCCGGCTTGCCCAGCCCTGCATTGCCCACGGCGCGCCCGGCATTTTCATATTAAGGCCGGAATTCATCCTATAAGCGGTTCCATAGGGACATGCCAGACCGGAGTTGCCCGCCTCCGGCCCAAAATCAAGGACCCGATCCCGCCATGCTTCGTTCGCCACATGCCCTTGTTGCCATGCTTGCCATAGCTTTGCCGTCCGCCGCGTCTGCTGCCTCGCCGCAGTCGTTCAAGGGCGAGTACACGGTGTCGTTTCTTGGTCTTTCGATAGCGAAATCAACGTTTTCCAGCCGCTATGAGAACGGCGCCTACGCGATCCAAGGCAGTGTCACCGCGGCCGGTCTCGCCAAGCTGTTCGACGACACGCGCGGCACGATCTCGTCCAAAGGCACGATTGCGGGCAAAAAGATGGTGCCGCAGGCATTCCGCGCCGACTACACCTCCGGCAAGAAGGCATCGGTGGTCGATATCCGCTTTGCCAATGGCAGGGTCACTTCGACGAAGGTCGTACCGGCACCAGGCAAACGCGACCCCAAGAACTGGGTACCGCTCGGTGCCGGCGACCTGGCATCGGTGCTCGATCCCATGGCCGCCACCGTCATTCATGCCGACAGTCTCGACCAGGTCTGCGGCCGCACGGTGAAGTTCTATGACGGCGAGATGCGTGCCGACCTGACGTTGACCTACGCGTCGAAAGGCACGATCTCGGTCCCGGGCTACAAGGGCGACACCGTCACCTGCCAGATGGGCTTCGAGCCGGTGGCGGGTTATCGCAAGGGCCGCAAGGCGCTCAACTATCTCAAGAACAAAAGCCACATGATGGTGACGTTTGCACCGCTCGGCCAAACCGGCGTATATGCGCCGATCCGTGCCACGGTTGGCACGCAGATCGGCACCTTGACCATCAGCGCCGGGCGTTTCGAAGCCGTACAATAGCCAGGCGCGGAATTGGCGCGCCACTGGAGACAGAATGGGGCGCGCAACACTGATCGGCTTTTCGGCGGTCGCCATGTGGGCGTTGCTCGCACTGCTCACCGATGCGTCGGGCCAGGTGCCGCCGTTCTTGCTGTCGGCGATCACCTTCTCGATCGGCACCGGCGTCGGGCTGGTCGCGCGGCTGTTCATGCCGGCACCCGACAAGAGCCAGAAGATACCGCCGCAGGTGTGGCTGATCGGCATTGCCGGCCTGTTCGGCTATCACTTTTTCTATTTCACCGCGCTGCGCAATGCGCCGGCGGTGGAGGCGAGCCTGATCGCCTATCTGTGGCCGCTGCTGATCGTGCTCGGCTCGGCGCTGATGCCGGGCGAAAAACTGGCCTGGAACCATGTCGTCGGTGCGCTGCTCGGCCTTGCCGGCACCGTGCTGATCGTCACCAAGGGCGGTGGGCTGGCCTTCGACGCCCGCTATTCCTTCGGCTATGCCATGGCTGCCGTCTGCGCCGTCCTGTGGTCGGCCTACTCGTTGTTGTCGCGGCGTTTCCCGTCGGTGCCGACCAGCATCGTCACCTGGTTCTGCGCGGCGACCGCGGTGCTGTCGCTCGCCTGCCACCTGGCGCTGGAACAGACGATTCTGCCTGACGGTGTCGGCCAGTGGCTGGCCGTGCTCGGCCTTGGCCTGATGCCGGTGGGTGCCGCCTTCTATGCCTGGGACATCGGCGTCAAGCGCGGCAACATCCAGGTGCTGGGTGCTGCAAGCTATGCGGCGCCGCTGTTGTCGACGCTGGTGCTGATCGCGGCCGGCGTCGCCGAGCCGTCGCTGCGCATCCTCGCCGCCTGCGTGCTCATCACCGGCGGCGCGGTGCTCGCCGCAAAATCCCTGTTCCTGCGCAAGCCGGCTGCGGTCGAGAGCGGAGCCGAGGCATCCGAAAGCGGAGCCGGGGCATCCGAAGACGGAGCCCGGGCATCCGAAGGCGGAGCCCGGGCATCCGAAGGCGGAGCCAAGGCATGACGATGCCGTTTGCGGGCGGCATCGACGCCAATGCCAATGCGACACTGATTTTTTCGCTGGCGGCGGCGGTCATCTACGCCTTCACGCTTGGCATGCCGCCGACGCTGGCCCGCTCGGCCGCAAAGACGCTTGCCGTGGCGATGCTTGCCGTGCTGGCGGGGCTGCAAGGCGGCCCGCTGCTGCTGGTCGCCGCGCTCGCACTCAGCGCCGTTGGCGACGCCTTCCTGTCACGCGACGGCGAAAAGGCCTTTCTCGGCGGGCTGGCCAGTTTTCTTGTCGCTCACGTCGTCTATGTCGCGCTGTTCCTGCGCAGCGGTGGCGGGTTGGGAGTGCTTGGCGCCGAGCCGTGGCGCGGAGTGATCGCGCTCGCCATGGCGGTGTTCGTGGTCATCGTGCTGGCGGCGCTGTGGCGTCGTGTCGGTCCCAGCCTGCGTATCCCGATCACCGTCTATATCGCCGCGATCCTGGCAATGGGCATCTCGGCGCTGACAACCAGCAATATGTGGGTGATCGGTGGCGCCGTGCTGTTCATGGTATCGGACGGGCTGCTCGCCACGGAGAAATTCCTTGTCGCCGCCATCTCGCCCCACCGCGCCTGGATGCGCTTCGCCGTCTGGGCGCTATACTACGCCGCCCAGCTCGCGACCACGCTAGGCTTCCTGCTAAATTAAGGTTCTTGCCAAGTTAGGACTGTCCAGGCTGCCAGCCGGGTGCCGCCAGCTCAAAAGCTGCAAATTCGAAGCCCGGCGCGACGGTGCAGCCGACCAGCGTCCATTCGCCCAGGCTGCGCGCCGATTGCCACCATCCTGCGGGCACGACGATCTGCGGCCGCTCACCGGCTGCGAGATCGATGCCGAGGACCTGCTCCACAACGGCACTGCCTTCCTCCCACATCGCCAGCGCCAGCGGGGCGCCGGCATGGAAATGCCAGACCTCGGCGGCATCCTTGACCCGGTGCCAGGTCGAAACCTGATGCTCCTCAAGCAGGAAATAGATGGCAGTCGAATGGCCGCGCGCGCCGCCGGTGCCATCGCGAAAGGTCTCGGCATACCAGCCGCCTTCCGGATGCGGCTTCAGCCCGAGCGTCGCGATAATTTCTGCGGAGCTGGTCATGGCGACGATACCACCGGGCCTAGAAATTGTCCTTGCGCTTGCGGATTTCGGCAAAGACCTCGGCGTCCGAAGCTTTCTCCAGCCCCAGATGCTTGCGGATCGCCGGATCGTGCCAGCGCAGGAAGGGATTGGTCGACAGCTCCTCGCCGATCGTCGTCGGCAGCGTCGGCTTATTGTCGGCGCACAGCTTTTCGATCTTGGCGGCGCGTTCCTTCAATGCCGAATTCGTCGGGTCGACGGTCAGCGCGAAACGGGCGTTGGCGAGCGTGTATTCATGACCGCAATAAATAATCGTTTCGGCCGGAAGCGCGGCCAGCTTCTTCAGCGAATCGTACATCACCGGCGGCTTGCATTCGAACAGCCGTCCGCAACCCAGCGCAAACAGCGTGTCGGCGGTGAACGCCACACCCGAAGCCGGCAAATAGTAGGAAACGTGGCCGGCGGTGTGGCCGGGCGTGGCGATGACTTCGATCTTTTCATCGCCAAGATGGAGAACCGAGCCGTCTTCGACGGTCTCGTCGATGCCGGGGATCTTGGCCTTTTCCGCTTCCGGGCCGACGATGCGCAGCTTGAAGCGCTCTTTCAGCGCCAGATTGGCCTCAACGTGATCCATGTGATGATGCGTGGTCAGGATCATCGTCGGCGTCCAGCCGGTGCGCTTGAGCGCGGCCAGGATAGGCGCTTCCTCGGGCGCGTCGATGATCGCGGTCTGGCCGCTTTTGGGATCATGCACCAGCACGCCGAAATTGTCGCTGCGGCACATGAACTGTTCGATTTCGACCGGCATCGCATCTCTCCGTTTATGGCCGCAGACATAGGGCGCCGGCGCGTGGATGTCATCCTGGATGTTGAAGACATCCTGGATGTTGAGCAACATTCCGGGACGTTGAACGACGTCCCGCAATGTCTAGTGACATTCCCGGAATGCCAGGTCGTCGCGGCCTGTTGTTGAAACCCGCCGATATCGCGGCTACATCCCTGCCATGCATTCCGACATCGTCGATCTTCGCTCCTTCTATTCGACAACACTCGGCCGTTTCGCCGAGCGTTCGATCACCATGGCGTTGTCGTCGATATGGGCGGTCGTGCCCAACGAGCGGCTGGTTGGTCTGGGCTACACCTTGCCGTGGCTGGAGCGGTTCGGCACCGACGCCGAGCGGGTCTTCGCCTTCATGCCGGCGACGCAGGGCGCGGTGGTGTGGCCGGCGACAGGGCCGACGGCGACGGCACTGGTCTTCGACGAGGAACTGCCGCTGGTCGATTCCTGCATCGACCGCATGCTGCTCGTCCATTCGCTCGAACATGTCGAGAACCCGCGTGAGACGCTGAACGAGATCTGGCGCGTGCTGTCGCCGGCTGGCCGGGTGGTCATCGTCGTGCCCAACCGGCGCGGTGTCTGGGCACGCTTCGAGCATACCCCATTCGGAAATGGCCGGCCCTTTTCGCGCGGCCAGCTCACCGAATTGCTGCGCGAGGCGAATTTTACGCCCGCCGCCTGGTCCGATGCGCTGTTCTTTCCGCCGTCGAGGCGCCGTTTCATGATGCGCTTCCACAATGTGCTGGAGCGCGCCGGCCGGCGGCTGTGGCCGATCTTTTCCGGCGTCATCGTCGTCGAGGCGCAGAAACGGCTCTATCAAGGCGTGCCCGTCGTCCAGCGTGCCTCGCGCCGCGTCTTCGTGCCGGTGCTGTCGCCGCATGGCGCCACCCGGCTTGGCCGTCACAAAGCCGGTGCCGAGCCCTCGGCTGCGCGGGTGACGGCTTCGTGATCACGGCAAGCGTGCCTGACGTCGTTTCCCTGCCTATCTGTCGCAAGCGGACCGACAGCCCATACGAACGCCTGTCAAGTTTCTCCATCCGGTTTCAGCACTGACGCAAGGACCTCGGCCATGGCTGATCAACCGGACAATGCCGCCGCCGTTCAGCCGGTTGCCGTGGCGGTCGAAACCAGCAGCCTGCGCGATCAGGTGATGACGATCCGGCGGGCGCTGGCGGGATCGCCGGTTCGCAAATGGTTGCAGTGGACATCGGTCGGCATCATGGCCGTGATCATCGCAACGTCGATCGGCCAGGTTCTGCTCAACCGCTGGAACCAGCCTTTCTACGATGCGCTTGCGCGCCGCGACATGGCGGCCTTCCTGCACCAGCTCCTCGTCTTCGCGATGATCGCCGGCGGGCTGCTGGTGCTCAATATCGGCCAGACCTGGCTCAACCAGATGATCAGGCTCAAACTGCGCGAGGCGCTGACGCTGGATCTGATCGATCAATGGATGCGGCCGGCGCGCGCCTTCCGGTTGGCCAATGCCGGCGCCATCGGCGTCAATCCCGACCAGCGCATGCAGCAGGACGCCGCGCATCTGTCCGACCTGTCAACCGATCTCGGCGTCGGCCTGCTGCAGTCGTGCATCCTGCTGGTGTCCTTCGTCGGGGTGCTGTGGGAGCTGTCCTCGGGCTTCGTGTTCCACATCGGCGGGACCTCGCTGGCCATACCGGGCTACATGGTCTGGGCCGCCATCCTTTACGCCGGCATCGCCTCCTGGCTGAGCTGGCTGGTCGGGCGCCCGCTCATCCGCCTGAACAGCGACCGCTATACACGCGAAGCCGAGCTGCGCTCCTCGATGGTGCGCGTCAACGAGAATGTCGATGCCATTGCGTTGTATCATGGCGAGGCCGACGCCAGGCGGCGGCTCGAACTCGATCTCGGCACGGTGCTGGGCGCCATGCGGCGCATCTACACCGCCCAGATCAACCTGTCCTGGGTGACCGACACCTATGGCTGGATCACCGTCGTGGCGCCCATACTGGTCGCTTCGCCGGTCTATTTCTCAGGTGATATCAGCTTTGGCGGGCTGATGATGGCGGTCGGCGCCTTCAACCAGGTCCACTCCTCCTTGCGCTGGTTCATCAACAACATCGGCAGTATCGCCGATTGGCGCGCCACGCTGATGCGCGTGGCCGATTTCCGCATCGCGCTCGATGAAACCGATGCGCTGCATGACACCGAAAAGCGCATCGCCTTCGGCCAAAACGTCAATGGCAGCCTGACTTTCGAGAAGCTCGAAGTGGCCTCGCCGGAGGGTTGCACCAGACTCGCCGACCCGCATGTCGAAATCCGCCCCGGCGAGCGCGTGATGATCACCGGCGACCCCGGTGCGGGCAAGACGCTGTTCTTTCGTGCCATTGCCGGCCTGTGGCCATGGGGAAGCGGCCGGATCGGCCTGCCGGCGGGAGAAACCCCCATATTCGTGCCGCGCGTGCCTTATTTTCCGGTCGGCACGTTGCGCGAGGTCCTCGATCACCCGAACGGGCCCGCGCCGGCGAACGATGCCGACATTTCGGCGGTGCTGGCCGAGGTCGGTCTGGGACGGCTATCCTCGTCGCTCGACCGCGCCGGGCGTTGGGACCATGAGTTGGGCGATGACGAACAACGCTCGCTGGCCTTCGCCAGGCTCGCCTTGCGGCAGCCGAAATGGGTGATCATCGATGAGGCGCTGGATGCGTTCGACGGCCCATCGCTAAGACGCGTGCTGTCGATGCTCGATAAGCGTTTGCCGGGGACAGCGATCCTCAACATCGGGCGCGGCCAGCACAACAACCACTTCTTCCCGCGCGCGTTGACGATCATCAAGGATTCCGGTGCGCCAGCCCTGAAGCCCGCCCGCGTCAGAGCCGGCGCGATCGAACCGCCGCCAGCCGCCGCTCGTCGCAAGAAATGAGCTGATTTCCGGGCGAGGGAAGCAGAGCTTTATTTTGCCGCGATCGCGAGGGAAGCTCCTCGGGAGAAACAATCTTGGCGACGGCCATGCTTGATGCTCTGCGCCTGCTTGCCTGTCTTGCCTGCGCCCAGGCTGCCCCGGCCGCCTCGCCGCCGGATGCGCTCGCCGTCGACGTCGAGCTGGTGCTGGCGGTCGACATCTCGCTGTCGATGGACGAGAAGGAGTTCGCCCTGCAGCGGGCCGGTTATGTCGAGGCGCTGCGGCATCCCGACTTCATCAAGGCTGTCCGCGCCGGCGCCAAGGGCCGCATAGCGCTGACCTATTTCGAATGGGCCGGCACGGTGCGCGACGACGCGGTCATCGGCTGGCAGATTATCGATAGTGCCGAGAGCGCGAACAGCTTTGCCGACAAGGTCGCGGCTCGTCCGTTCCGCAGCTTTCGCGGCACTTCGATTTCCGGCGCGCTGGCCTTCGGCACCGAGCTTTTCGACCGCACGTCTTTCCAGGGCGAACGCAGCGTCATCGACATTTCGGGCGACGGACCGAACAATATCGGGCCGCCGGTCACCGCGACGCGTGATGCGGCGACTGCCAAAGGCATCATCGTCAACGGCCTGCCGATCCTGATCAGCCCGTCGCCCACCTTCAGCCATCTCGACCAGTATTATGCGCAGTGCGTGATCGGCGGACCCGGTTCCTTCGTGCTGCCTATCTATGCCGCCGCCGAGTTTTCGACAGCCATCCGGCGGAAGCTGCTCCTGGAAGTGAGCGGCATTCAGGACGAGGTGAGAAGTGTCCCCGTCGACGCGGCGACGCCGATAGACTGCCTGCAAGGCGAACGGGACAGGCGGTTTCTATCGGATCCGTATTTTCCCGAACTTGACCGTTGAGCTCTCGACAGAGGGGTTAACGCGATCCGGAGGAAAAACCATTCCACAATTTCCCGGAATCCCTATCGGTTTAAGCGGGCCGGGCACCAAATTGATTGCGAAACTCGTTGGAGAGATCGCGGCGCCAGCGCCGGCCATGGACATAGCCTTGCATCAATTCCGGCAGCGAATAGCCAAGCGTTTTGGATGAACGGTTGGCCATGTAGCCCTGAAATGCCTCCGGTATCCTGCCTCGCAGGATGTCGGCGATGAGCTGCCGCGAGATCATGTAAGGCGGAATGTGCGGGTAGGCATGGGCAATATGCGGATGTTTGCCCATCAGGTTCGCATAGGCCTCGACATAGCCGTCACGGCGGCCGGAAATCGAGTTCTCCGAATTGTATTTCGTCCAGTCCAGATCCCTGGACAACTGCGCACCGAAGCGCCGGGCAAGGCGCAGCAGCAATTCGCGATCCTGCATGCGGGTGATGTCGCTGTCGTAGCCGCCGATGGCCAGCAAGGCTTCGCGGCGAGCGGTGATCGCGGAGCCGGCAATGAAGATGGTCTGCCCAACCAGCGTCCGCTCCAGCATTGCGGGGCTCACGAACGCCTCGGGGTTGACGCAGTTTGTGATGCGATTGCCTTTCAGGGACACGAACGAACTGATCAGCACTTGCAGTGCAGGATTCTCATCGAACCAGGTCAGGGTTCGTTCAAGCCGGTGCGGCATGTAGATGTCGTCGGAATCGAGGAACGTCACCAACGGTGCCCGCGCGCGCTCGATGCCGGCATTCCTGGCAGCGTTGGCGCCTCGCCATTTCGCCCCGACATAGATCAGCCGCGGGTCCTGGATACGGGCCAGCGCCGCTTCGGTTCCATCAGTCGAACCATCGTCGACGACAATGTGCTCAAGCCTCGACATGCTCTGGGAGAGTACGCTGTCCACGGCGCGCAACACCGTTTCGCGTCGGTTGTGGGTCGGCGTAATGACCGTGATGAGAGGTGTTGGTTCGATGGTTTTGACCATTTTGACCATAGTGCTTCAGCTATGTCCCACGTAGAGGGGCACGTTTTCAACCTCGTCCCGAACCAGCCCAAGGGCCATGGCCGCTTGTGCACAAAAAACCAGCGCGCAAAAGGCCAATCCGACGATCAGTGCAAACGGGATCTGCCATGCCGGCATTCCGAGCCGAGTTGCATGCGTCAGAATACGCCCGCCCACTTTCCAGGACGTCGAAAACCAACGTCTTGTCGCCTTCAGCACTCGCGCGGCTTGGGATGGCGATGCCAGTGCCACATATTTCCGGTCCGCATCGCGCCCGGTGACCAGGGCACGCCAAAAGAAAAAGCGCCAACCGCGCGGAGGATAATGGCTGGCCCGGGCATCGACTCTGACAAAATCATGCCCGCTTGCTCGTAACTGGCTGGTGAGCAACGTGCAAGAAACCTTGAATCCATTGCTGGCCGGAAAGGGATGGCCGGCTAACCAGCTTCTGCGGAAGGCGCAATTGTTGGCGTTCATCGCGCGCTTGGAGGCAAAGCGCCGATCACCATCACGCAGCGGGAAGAACCACAGAAGCGCAAAGGTCCGCGACGCGAAATCGTCACAGCCGAGATAGGTGTAACCGTTCACGGCGATTGTCTTCGGGTCCTGGAATGGTTTGAGAAGTGCCGAGAGCCAGCCGTCTTCGATCACTGTATCGGAATCGCAGAAAATGACGATGTCGCCCTTGGCCAGCGCGGCGCCTGCGTTCTTGATCTCATAGTACCGGCCGCCCGTGCAGGCGCTGAAGACCGCATTTGCTACCATGCCAAGTTGCGGAACAATTTCGGTGAGACGATGCCGCAGAAGCGGTGTGTCGGTATCTGGTCCGCTGTGAACGACGATGACCTCCGGTTTTAGGTATTGACCGGTTGTCGTCACGGCTTCTATTTCCCGTGCCAAAGCACTCAACGAAACGCCGATCTCATCTTCATTGATGGACTTGGCGTTTTCCATTTCGACAACGATCGAATAGGTCAGGTTCCCCGCTCCGTGCTTCGCTCGGCATCGCGTCCAGCATGACACTACGAAAAACATATTCCCGTGTCATCATCTGGTTGCAGAGTTCAATCCGTCCGCAACCACGAATTCGCAACCTTGCGTCTCAACGGCAACACCCTGAGGGCCGGAGACTGGAAACGGCCTCAGGATCGCGCAGGCCGATTCGTCACGATCGCGTCCATGTCATTCTTATTACTTTTGGAGTAATCGAATTCCGTCACGACCCTTGGCAATCTGTGCCTGTGGAGCCGGCAATCGGCTTCGATTGAAAGGGAGTGCACTTATGACCGCTTACGCCGTTGCCCATATGCGCCAAGCCACGATGGGCCCGCAGATCGTCGAATACCTGCACAAGATCGATGCCACGCTGGAACCTTTCGGCGGCCGTTTTCTGGTCCATGGCGGCGATGTCGAGGTGATCGAGAACAACTGGCCGGGCCATCTGATCATCATCGAATTTCCCGACAGGCAGCATGTGCATCGCTGGTACAATTCGTCCGCCTACCAGGCGATATTGGCGCTGCGCACGGACAATTCGGAGGCCGATGTGGTGTTTGCTGACGGCGTCGAACATCCGCACAAGGCCACGGACATCCTCGAATAGCTTGCGGCTACTGCCGTTTCAGCAAGAACACTGCCTGCTGGCCGAAGAAGTTCCAGAACCACCACGGCATCGACAGGCCGATCTTCTGGCCGTTGGCGTCGAGAGCGGTTGCCTTCTCGACGGTCGCGCCGAGCTCGTCGCACAGATTGACGAAGTCGCGGATGGTGCAGAAGTGGATGTTGGGCGTGTCGTACCAGGAGTAGGGCAGATCCTTGGTCACTGGCATGCGGCCGTTGACGAACAGTGACAGACGCACACGCCAATGGCCGAAATTGGGGAAGGAGACGATGGCGCGATTGCCGATCCTGAGCAGTTCGTCGAGCACCAGCTTCGGGTTGCGGGTGGCCTGCAGCGTCTGCGAGAGGACGACGAAGTCAAAGCCCTTGTCGGGATAGAATTCGAGATCCTTGTCGGCATCGCCCTGGATGACCGAGAGGCCGCGCGCCACGCATTCGTTGACGCCGCGCTGCGACAGCTCGAGCCCACGGCCGTCGACCTGCTTGCTGTCCTGCAGCAATTCGAGCAGCGAGCCGTCGCCCGAGCCGACATCGAGCACGCGCGACTGTGGTGGGATGAGGTTGGCGACGACTTCAAGGTCGACGCGCTGGTCGAAATTGACGTTCATGATGAGAGCCCTCTTGCTCGTGCCGCCGAGCCGATGAAGCCGTTAATGGCGGCAAACAGTTCCGGCTCGTCGAGCAGGAATGCGTCGTGGCCGCGGTCGGTTTCGATCTCGACGAAGGATACCGATGCGCCGGCGGCGTTGAGCGCATGCACGATCGAGCGGCTCTCCTCGGTCGGAAACAGCCAGTCCGAGGTGAAAGACACCAGGCAGAAGCGGGTTTTCGTTCCGGCGAAGGCATCGGCCAACCGGCCGCCATGGTCGGCGGCAAGGTCGAAATAGTCCATCGACCGCGTCATGTAGAGGTAGGAATTGGCGTCGAAGCGATCGACGAAGGTCATGCCCTGGTGGCGCAGATAGCTTTCGATCTGGAAGTCGGCGTCGAAGCCGAAGGTCAGCGCCTCGCGATCTTGCAGATTGCGGCCGAACTTGCGGTGCAGGGCGGCTTCCGACAGGTAAGTGATGTGGGCGGCCATGCGCGCCACCGCCAGGCCTTTTTCCGGGCGTTTGCCGTGCTCGAAATATTTGCCGCCATGCCAGTCCGGATCGGCCATGACAGCCTGGCGGCCAACCTCATGAAAGGCGATGTTCTGCGAGGAATGGCGCGCGCCGGTGGCGATCGGCAGCGCCGAGAAGACGCGCTCCGGATAGCTCGATGCCCATTCCAGCACCTGCATGCCGCCCATAGAGCCGCCGAGCACACAGAACAGCCTTTCGATGCCGAAATGGTCGATCAGCATCTGCTGCGCCCGCACCATGTCGCGAATGGTGATAATGGGCAGGTCAAGCCCATAGGGCTTGCCGGTGGCGGGATTGGTCGAGGCCGGACCGGTGGACCCAAGGCAACCGCCGATGACGTTGGAGCAGATGACGAAGAAGCGATTGGTGTCGATGATCTTGCCGGGGCCGATCAGCACTTCCCACCAGCCAGGCTTGCCGGTCACCGGATTGGTGCTGGCGACGTGCTGGTCTCCGGTCAGTGCATGGCAGACGAGGATGGCGTTGGAGCGGGCATCGTTCAGCGTGCCGTAGGTCTGGTAGGCGATCTGGAACGGTGACAGCAGCGTGCCGGCGTCCAGCTTGAGCGGCTTGTCGGATCCAAAACGCAAAACCGGGCTCGACGGTTGGTCAACCTCGTTGTTGGTTTTGCGGGCACGCAGAACGGCCATGACATCCATCTCACACTTTGAGCCCACGCATCGCGCTTGTCGAAAGTCGATGCCGATCCGGGTGTCCGGCCGGCGCGGACAACAAAAAACCGGCATTGCGGTTGCAAAGCCGGTTACAGGATGCAAACGGCCCTTTAGCAAGTTGTTTAACGTGGCTGCAAGCCGACCGGCCAAATCACCACGGAAGTCCGCTCCCCTTCTAGGGCTGTGGCGCGCCGGCGTCAACGGCCAGCCTTGGGCGGTGGCTGTCGCCTCTCGACATTGCAGGCCACGGCTTGTATTTCCGCTGCGGCTTCCCTCAGGAAGCGTTCTCGACGGATTTTGCGACATGAGCCAGACACCGGACCAGGCACGTCCAACCCCGCGCGCGGGCATCATGGACATAGACGCCTATGTGCCGGGCAAGAGCACGGCGCCCGCGGGCGTCGCCAAGGTTCACAAGCTGTCCTCGAACGAGAATCCGCTCGGGCCCTCGCCGAAAGCGATCGAAGCCGCGCGCGAGATTGCCGGAAAGCTCGACGTCTATCCAGATGGCACCGCCAGGCGGCTGCGCGAAGCGATCGCCGAGGTGCATGGTCTCAACCCGCAGAACATCATTTGCTCCAACGGCTCCGACGAGATCCTCGGCCTGCTGGCGCAGACTTATCTGGCGCCCGGCGACGAGGCTGTCATCACCGAACACGCCTTCATGGTCTACAAGATCTACATCCAGTCGGCAGGTGCCGTTCCGGTGACGATCAAGGAAAGAGACGAGCGCGCCGATATCGACGCCATCCTCGCAGCCGTCACGCCGCGCACCAAGATCGTGTTCCTGGCCAATCCCAACAATCCGACCGGCACCTATGTGCCTTTCCAGGAGGTGCGCCGCCTGCATGCCGGCCTGCCCAGGCACGTGCTTCTGGTGCTAGACGCGGCCTATGCCGAATATGTCCGCCGCAACGACTATGAGGCCGGCATCGAGCTGGTCGGTGCTGCCCAGAACGTGGTGATGACCCGTACCTTCTCCAAGATCGGCCTCGGCGGAGCGCGGATCGGCTGGATGTATGCGCCGATGCATATCGTCGACGCCATCAACCGCGTGCGGGGTCCCTTCAACGTCAATGCGACGGCGATCGAGGCCGGTATCGCAGCCATCCGCGACCGCGCCCATGTCGAGCGCAGCGTGGCGCACAACGAGACCTGGCTGGCCTGGCTGAGCGAGGAATTCACAAAGCTCGGGCTGCGGGTAACGCCGAGCGTCGGCAATTTCGTTCTCGTTCATTTTCCCGATGACCAGAAGCATTCGGCGGCCGCGGCGGACGACTATCTGACGGCGCGCGGCTATATATTGCGGCGCGTTTCGGGCTATGGCTTTCCCAACGCGTTGCGCATGACCGTCGGCACCGAAGAGGCCAATCGCGGCGTTGTCGCCGCTCTCACGACATTCCTGAAAAGCTAGAGACCATGACATCACTGATGTTTGAAAAGATCGCGCTGGTCGGCATCGGCCTGATCGGCTCGTCGCTGGCCCGGGTCATCCGCCGCGAGGGGCTGGCCCGTCACGTGGCCATATCAACGCGCAGTGCGGCGACGCTGGCGCGAGCCGAGGAACTCGGGCTGGGCGATAGCTATACCACCGATGCGAGAGAAGCTGTCCGCGATGCCGACTTGGTCATCATTTCGGTGCCGGTCGGCTCATCCGGCGCGGTTGCCGAGGAAATCGCGCCGGCGCTGAAGCTGGGTGCGATCCTCACCGATGTTGGCTCGACCAAGGCGTCTGTCATCGCGCAGATGCAGCCTTATGTCCCTGAAGGCGTCCATTTCATTCCCGGCCACCCGCTGGCGGGCACGGAAAAATCCGGCCCCGACGCCGGCTTCGCCGACCTGTTCGACAATCGCTGGTGCATCTTCACGCCGCTGCCCGACACCGACCCGGACGCGCTGGAACGGCTGTCGGAATTCTGGCGCCGCTGCGGCGCCAACATCGACACCATGGATCCCCAGCATCATGACATGACGCTGGCCATCGTCTCGCATTTGCCGCACATCATCGCCTACAACATCGTCGGCACCGCCGATGATCTGCAGTCGGTGACCAAATCCGAAGTGATCAAATACTCGGCTTCGGGTTTTCGCGACTTCACCCGCCTTGCCGCCTCCGACCCGACCATGTGGCGGGATGTCTGCCTGCACAACAAGGACGCCATCCTCGAAATGCTGGCGCGGTTCTCGGAAGATCTGGCGTCGCTGCAACGCGCAATCCGCTGGGGCGACGGCGAAAAGCTCTTCGACCTGTTCACCCGCACCCGCGCCGTGCGCCGCTCGATCATCGAGGCCGGCCAGGACATCGACGTGCCCGATTTTGGCCGCCAGGCCGTCGAGCATCCCGCGAAGGGCTAAGTCTGTTTCAGGCAGGCCAGGTCGCGGCGACCATGGCCAGCGTCTCGGCCCTATCCGGCGCACCAAGCCTGCCGCCGAAGCGCAGGCATTTGAGCGCGGCGGCCGCACTGGCAAAGCGCAAAGCCTGCTCGACCGGCATGGCTTCCGCCAGTCCGACGGCGAAGGCGCCGTGAAAGACATCGCCGGCGGCCAGTGTGTCGACTGCCTTGATCTTCGGTGCCGCGACATGGCGCACGCAGCCTGCGCGACGGTCGTGCCACCAACTGCCCGCCGCGCCGCCTGTCACTGCGACAAAAGCGTCGGTGCGGCTGGCGAGATCGGCGCAAGCCGTTTCTGGATCGAGCGCCTGGCCGCAGACAATGCGCGCCGCCGGTTCCGAAGCGACGATGTGCGTGGCGAGCGGCAACAGCTGTTCCAGGATCTGCAACGGTGCGGTATCGGCATCGAGGATAGCCGGCCGGCCGATGGCGCGCGCCGCTCTCAGGGCAAGGGCTGCCGCACCTGGCCAGCGGACATCGACCAGCACGGCGTCGAATGCCGTGAGGTCGGCGACCGGCAAGGCTTCGGGATCGGCCTGGGCAAGCCCGTCATAGAACGGCACGATGATGCGCTCGCCATGCGCGTCGACCAGGATCGAGGCCAGCGCCGAGCGGGCGCCTCTGACGCGGCGCACAAAGGTGCAATCGACGCCTTCGGCCTCGATGCCGGCGATGAGCTGGTCTGCGACGGCATCGTCACCCGCGCTCGCCCACAGCGATACCTCGGCCCCCAGGCGATGCGCGGCGCAGGCAGCACTCGTGGCCATGCCCGAGGCGATCTGGACGCCGTCGGAGGCAATGAATTTGCCTTGATGCACGGGCAGCGTCTCGACGCGCAGGATGGTGTCCAGCGTCAAAGCGCCAACGCTCAGCAGCTTCACGGGTCTTGCCATCGCAGCGCTATTCCACCGGCTTGATCTTGCCCAGCGGAATGAAGCCGAGCGAGGCCTTGCCCCTGACCACCTTCAGCGGCATCGACGGTTCGTTGCCGAGCACCGCCAGGGCAGCAAAGCCCTGCTCGATCTGGCTTTTCTGCTCGGGTATGGCGGCGCCGAGAATGGCCGCCACCGCCTTCGGGTCCTTCAGCCTGATCATCAGATCGGCGTTGACCAGGCCCTCGGCATCGACCGAGAGCGGTCCCGAAACGGTGATGCGCGCCGTCCCCGACGATAAGTCAAGGTTGCGGATTTCGATCGCCTGGCCACGAAGGCTCTTCACCTGCGTGCCGATCAACGCGACGCCGTTCTTCAATGTCACGTCGCCACTGGCGTCGAGCGCCGGCAGCACGCGCCCGCCAATCGCGTCGGGGTCGATCTCGAGATCGCCGAAGCTGCCGAGATAGTCGATATCCGCCCCATTGGGCTGCAGTTGGCCGGCCGCCTTGCCGGCGCTGAACAATTGCACCGGATCGGTGTCGTCGGCCGGATCGGTCTGGCCAGAAAGACCCTCCGCCTGCAGCGAAATCCGCTGCGGCAGCGGCCACCACAATTTGAAATTGGCCTGCAGATTGTCCCAGTCGATCCACAGCGGCACCATGTCCGGAACGGAGGTCCTGAGCGGGCCGCGCAGATTGGCAACCGGCGACAGAGGCTGGATGATCTGGGCGGCTGCGTTGAAACTGCCGGCTGAGGCCGCAATGTTCTTGACATCGTCCTCATAGGCGAGGTTGTCGCAGGAGACGGTAAAGCTCAGGGGATAGCCGCTGACCTGGAGATTGGCGCAGCCGGCCTCGACGCCATTCTTGTTGAGCGTGGCAACCGCCTTGTCGGCCTCGCTCCTGACGCGGTCAGCCAGATAGAACCAGCCGCCGCTGTAGAGGGCGAACAGCACGACGATGAATGCTGCAAGCCAGACCAGGCGGCGACGTTTGTTCGGCTGGCGTTCGTCACTTGACGTCATGCTTTGGCTCTCGTTAACGCATGGGTGTTGCGGACGGGTAGTCGATTCCGCCAGGTAGACAGACGATAGTTAGACGGGACGGGCGGAAAAAACACCGGTCCGGGTGCGGTGTTGGCATCTTTTGCAATCAGGCGCGGCGATATGGGCGATTTTTGGGTGTTTGGCTATGGCTCGCTGATCTGGCGGCCGGGATTCGCGCATGTCGAAACACAGCGTGCCCGCCTGCATGGCTACCGGCGCTCGCTCTGCGTCTATTCCTTCGTGCATCGCGGCACGCGCGAGCGGCCGGGGCTGGTGCTCGGCCTCGACCGCGGCGGGTCCTGCGTCGGCCTCGCATTCCGCGTCCCCGGCGACTTGCGCGACGAGGTCATCACCTATCTGCGCGAGCGCGAACTGGTCACCAATGTCTATCTCGAGCGCATGCTCAAGGTTCGCCTCGACGGCGGCGGTACGGTCGACGCAGTGGTCTACATCGTCGACCGCCAGCACGAGCAATATGCCGGAGCGCTTGACGCTGCGGATGCGGCGGCCGTGGTGCGCGGCGCGGTCGGCCAGTCTGGCAACAACGAGGACTATGTGCTGAGCACGCTTGAGCATCTCGAGGCGTTGGGCATCCGCGACCACTGGCTGGAGGATGTCGCCAGCCAGGTCGCGCCTTTGTGAAGCTGCCTCTGCGGAAAATGGCGGCCAGGCCTTTGACCTCGTTCAGGCAAGACCTAGGTTAGGCTCCGACCCTCAGCCCGCGGCGCCATTTGCCCGCCCAATCATCCCGGAGATCCGCCTTGCAGAAACGTCGTCTCGGTCGCACCGACCTGTCCATCGCGCCGCTGGTTCTGGGCGGCAACGTCTTCGGCTGGACCGCCGACGAGAAAACCTCGTTCGACCTGCTCGACCGCTTCGTCGGCGCCGGCCTCAACGCCATCGATACGGCGGATGCCTATTCGCGCTGGGTTCCCGGCCACAAAGGCGGTGAATCGGAAACCATCATCGGCAAATGGATGAAAGACCGTGGCAATCGCGACAAGGTCGTGGTGATCACCAAGGTCGGTTCGGATATGGGGCAGGGACACAAGGATCTGTCCGCCGCATACATCGAAAAGGCCGTCGACGCATCGCTGAAGCGGCTGCAGACCGAGTTTATCGATCTCTATCTGTCGCATTGGCCGGACCCTGCAACGCCCTATGAAGAAACGCTTGGCGCCTACGAGAAGCTGCTCGCCAAGGGCAAAATCCGCTATGCCGGCTGTTCGAATCTCGACGCCGGCCAGTTGCGTGCCGCACTCGATGTGGCGAGCTTGCGCAGCCTGCCGCGCTACGAGGTGCTGCAGCCGGAATACAATCTTTACGATCGCTCGTCCTTCGATGGGCCGTTGCGCGATCTATGCGTGGCCGAGGACATCGGCGTCATCACCTATTTCAGCCTGGCCAAGGGTTTCCTCAGCGGCAAATACCGCAGCGAAGCCGATCTCGGTCAAAGCCCGCGTGGCGGCGGGGTGAAGGACTATCTCAATGAGCGCGGCATGCGCATCCTTGCGGCACTCGACGCGGTTTCATCAAGGCATTCGGCCAAGCAGGCGGAAGTGGCGCTTGCCTGGGTTATCGCTCGGCCAGGCGTCACCGCGCCGATCGCCAGCGCCACCAAGCCTGAACAGATGGACAGCCTGATCAGGGCGGCGTCGCTGAAACTGACCGCCGCCGACATGACCGAACTCGACAAGGCGAGCGGCTGAAGCTCAGTCGCGACGCCTCGCACGAACGTCCAAGACGCCCCTCTGGTCCTGCCATACCGTCTCTTCGCGCAAGGCAGGACAGAGGAGAAAATGGCTGAGCCGCTTCTTTCGCAGCCGGATTTTTGGGGACAACTTCTCGCGCTGATGCTTGCCGCCCTGGTGATCATGGGCAGCCCGGGACCGGCGACGATAAGCGTTACCGCCGTCGGCGCTGCCTTCGGTTTGCGCCGCTCGCTGGGTTATGCCTGGGGAATCATACTGGGCACGATGGCCGTGCTTCTGGTTGTCGCGACCGGGGTCGTGGCGGTGCTCACCGCGATGCCGAGGCTGGCGCCGTTGCTGGCTTTCGCCTCCGCGGCCTATATCCTCTATCTCGCCTTCAAGATCGCCACGGCGCCGCCCATGGCAGCACGCGGCGCCGAGGCTTCGTGTCCAACATGGCTGGCTGGATTCCTTCTCGCGGTCGTCAATACAAAGGCCTATGTGGCGATCGCCGCCGTGTTCGCCGGTGCTTCGTCCAAACAGGGCGCCACTGAGCTTGGTCCATGGCTGAAGCTGACGGCTCTCGCCATGATGATCGTTGCCATCCATGCTCTGTGGCTTGTCGTGGGAGCATCGTTCGCGCGCTTCCTGCGCCGGCCGGCGGCCTCGCGGATCATCAATCTGGTCTTTGCCGCGACGCTGGTGTTGACCACCGCGCTGGCAATGTTCGGCTGAGAACTGCCGGCCGGAGACTTCCGGTTCAGGCTTTGGTTCTTTCCGCCGCGTCCAGCTCTTGCAGCCTTTTCACCGCTGTCGGAGGCAAGGCAGGCGGGTTCGGACCGCGCGCCACATCAATCAGGAATTGGTCGCAGGCAGCCTCGGTCTCGCCGATCAGGCGGGCCATGAATTCGTCCTTGCTCAGTCCCGGTGGGATCGGCGGCAGGAAACGCGCCTTGATGGTGCCGGGATAGCGCAGGAATTTCCGCCGCGGCCAATAAAGGCCGGCGACATGGGCAACCGGCACCACCGGAACGCCAAGCTGTGCATAGATTTCGACGATGCCGTATTTATAGGCCGGCTCGTCGCCCGGCGCGCGTCTTGTCCCTTCGGGGTAGATGATGAGCTGGCGAGGGTTGCGCGCCATCTCCTCCTTGGTCGCGGCGACCACGGCCTTCAGCGCTTTCGAACGGCTGCCGCGATGAACCGGGATCATGCGCATCTTCATGATGTACCAGCCGAAGAACGGGATCCAGGTCAGCTCGCGCTTCAGGATGTAGAGCGGGTCGTGAAGGAAGGGGAAGAAGGCGATCGCGTCCCAGAACGACTGGTGCTTTGGTGCCAGGATGAAGGAGCCTTCGGGCAGGTTTTCCCGGCCGGTGATCTCGTTCTTCGTTCCGGCGATCTTGTCATAGAGCCACATCGAGGTGCGCGACCAGAATTTCGGCACGAACCAGGCGCGGTGACGGGGCGACAGGAAATAGTAGGGGGTCCAGAGGATCATCTGGACGATCAGGTTGACGTAAAAGACGAAATTGAACGTCAGCGATCTGATGTAGAGCATTGGGGGAGCCCGGTGAGGAGGTGAGCGTTGGTTACACCAAGCGCGGGAAAAAAGGAAATGGCCGCAGGGCGCTTGGTTGGCAACGAAGAACGGTCGCCAATGGGGATTGGCCTGGTTCCGCTACATCAGCCGCGCCAGCCGCTCCTTCAGGCGCGGGGCGGCAAAATCGAGGAATGCGCGCAGCTTGACCGGCAGCAGGCCGTGGCCCGCATGCACCAGGCTTACCGGCCATGGCGCCGGCTCGAATTCCTGCAGCAGGATGCGCAGCGTGCCGGAGCGCAGCGCGGCCTCGATCTGGTAGGAAAGCACACGGGTCAGCCCGACGCCGGCAATCGCGGCATCGATGGCCGCTTCGGCGGTGTTGACCTGAAGCCGCGAGCGGACCCGAACCGGGATTTCGGCCCTGCCCTTGATGAAGCTCCAACTGGCGGCGGAGGCAAGTCCCTCGAAAGTGATGCAATCGTGTGTTTCCAGATCCTCCGGGGTCGTTGGCGTGCCGTGTTCGGCCAGATAGGCCGGGCTGGCGCAAACGACGCGACGGATAGCGCCGACGCCGATGGCGACCAGGCTCGAATCGGGTAACTGGCCGATGCGGATGGCGAGATCGAAATGGTCCTCGACCAGCTGGGTTATGCGGTCGGCCAATGTCAGGCGGATGTCGACGTCGGGATAGGCGGCGAGAAAGCCGGTGACGATCGGCAGCACATGCAGGCGGCCAAAGACGACCGGCGCGGTGATGGCCAGTTCGCCGGTCGGAGCGCTGTATTCGCCGGCTGCCGTGCGTTCGGCCTCGCCGACGTCGTCGAGGATGCGGCGGCAGGCGGCAAGGTAGGCCTGGCCGGCATCGGTCGGCGTCAACCGACGCGTCGAGCGGTTCAGGAGGCGCGTGTTCAGATGGCGCTCGAGATCGGAAATCTTGCGGCTGACCGTCGCCAGGGGAATGCCGAAACGGCGGCTGGCCGCGGAAAGGCTGCCGGCCTCCACGGCAGCGACAAAGAGCGACATGGCTTCGAGACGATCCATAGCTTCTTCCGGAAAATGGAAGGACGGGTTACGAATATGGCATCTGCATTTGAATGATGGAAGGCTCTATATTGGGTATGTCGGCCTGCCTGCAGCATGGCCTCGCAAAGGAGTTGCCATGTCCGAGGCCCGTCCGCCGCTGCCGCCGTTTACCGCCGCGACATCAGCACAGAAGGCGCGCATGGCCGAGGATGCCTGGAATTCACGCGATCCAGCGCGGGTCGCGCTCGCCTATACGAAGGACAGCCGCTGGCGCAACCGCGCCGAATTCCTGCAAGGCCGCGACGCCATCCAGGACTTCCTGACGCGCAAATGGAGTCGCGAGCTCGACTACCGGCTGATCAAGGAGGTCTGGGCCTTCCACGGCAACCGCATCGCCGTGCGTTTCGCTTACGAATGGCGCGATGACAGCGATTCATGGTTCCGCAGCTACGGCAACGAGAACTGGGAATTCGACGAACACGGACTGATGCGCCTGCGCATCGCCAGCATCAACGACCTGCCGATCGGCGAGGCCGATCGTAAGTATCACTGGCCGCTCGGCCGGCGTCCGGACGACCACCCGACACTGTCGGAACTCGGGCTTTAGCATCTTGCCGCCAGGAGGCTTTCGATGAACGCGCATGCTTTCACCAGCGACGTCGCCTTCACGCCGACCGTCAAGGCGATCCAGGCCCGCAAGGGCTCACGTCAGTCCTATGCCCGCGTCGAGGAGCGTGGCGGCTGGCAGGCCGGCATCACCCCGGACCTTGCCGCCTTCGTCGAGATGCAGACCAGCGTTTTCCTGTCGACGGCCAATGGCGATGGCCAGCCCTACATCCAGCATCGCGGCGGGCCCGTCGGCTTCCTCAAGGTGCTGGATGAACACACGATCGGCTTCGCGGATTTTGCCGGCAACCGGCAGTTCATCACGCAGGGCAATCTGGCCGACAATCCAAGGGCGTTCCTGTTCCTGATCGACTATATGCACCGCCAGCGCATCAAGATCTGGGGCACGGCGCGGGTCGTCGAGAGTGACGCCGAGTTGATGGCGAAACTGATGCCGCAAGACTACAAGGCGCGCCCCGAGCAGGTCATCCTGTTCACGGTCTCGGCCTGGGATGCCAATTGCCCGCAGCATATCCCGCAACGGTTCGAGGCGGCCGACGTGGCGGCGGCACTCGAAGAGCGGGACAAGCGTATCGAACGCCTTGAGCAGGAGATCGCACGGCTCAGGGGAAATTCGGGCGCGGCCGCAGGGGAATAATCAGCCGCCGGCCGCGGTTTCGGCCAGTGCGATGCCGTTAGGCGTCGGCTTGACCGGCACGATGCCGCGCGCCAGCGCCAGCAGATATTTGTTGTATTCGGTGAACAGCACGCGCAATGCCCGCGGCTTGGTCAGCCAGCCGCCATTGTCGAGGTTGGAATTGACCACCGGATAGGGCTCGAGCTTGGCGCCATGCAGCAGCCTGCCCATTTCCAGCAGGCTGCGGGGCATGTGATAATTGTTGGTGACGAGGATCACCGTGCCATAGGCGTGGCTCTCGACCCATTTGGCGCTTTCCTCCGCATTGCCGATCGTATCGAGCGCGGCGCGGTCGATGTCGACGCAACAGGAAAACAGCTTCTTGTCGCCGCCGGTCGCTGCCTGCAGCTGGCGACGGCTGGCCGAAGGGTGCACGCCGCTGATCAGCAGCCGTTCGCCCTTGCCGGACGCCAGCAGATCCATCGCCGCATCGAGGCGGGACTGGCCGCCGGTCAAGACAATGATCGCGTCCGCCCTGGCCGGATTGGCGGGCGTCGTCAGATGGCTTACCTTGTTGGCGAACCAGCCGAAACCGCCGGCAAACAACGTAGCGAGGATGAGCAGAGACAGAGCCGAGAGGCGCAACGCGGCTCTTAGACGGCTCACAGCGCGGCGGTCATGCGAACGGGCAACCACCACTGGCATCTGCCCAGCCGTACCGGTCGAATCCCGCGCGTCCATCGCCATATGGTTAATCCTGAAATGCGGCTTTGGGTAGGTAAAAGACGCACTTTGCGTTACGTGAATTCTCCATCCGTGATCACCCTGTTTTATCCATGGCGTTGTCCCAAAACCGGTTCCCACTTTTGGGCGACATGAATTAGCCTGCATCCGGTTGGCGGACATCGATGTCGCTGAGATAGGCAACCACGGTGGCGTGGGACGTGGCAGCCGTCAGTCCGCCGATCACCAGCACCATCAACACGACACCGAGATAGCCTGCCGAACCGATGGCGAAATTGCCGAACAGGGCGGTCGCCTGGTCGGCCTGCGGCGTCGCCATATTGCGCGACGACCACCAGGAAAAGACGATGAACACGAGCACTGCGGCGGCACCGCCAGCCGCTGCTCCCTTCATGCCGGTGACCAGGAAATGCCGGCGGAATTCGCGCGCGATGAAGCGTGCCTCGGCGCCGACGAAATGCAGCACCTCGATGATGTGACCGTTGCCGGCCATGGCTCCGCGCGTCGCGAACACCACGGTCAGCACGGTCGCCGACAGCATCAGCGCCAGCACGGCAATGCCGATGGTCACCGTCGTGCGGGCCATCGCCACCAGCCGGTCAACCCAGGTGCGGTGATCGTCTAGCGATGCGCTCGGCAGTTTCGGCGTGATCGCGGCGCGCATGGCGGCGAAATCGGGCGGGCTGTTCTCGTCGATGGTGACGATGATCAGTCGCGGCACCGGCAATTCGTCGATGTTGAGGCCCGAGCCCAGCCAGGGCTCCAGGAGCCTCGCGGTCGCCTCGCGGTCGATGATCCGGGTCCCCTTCACGCCGGGAAATTCGCCGGCGATCTGCGAGGCCTGGGTCAGGGCCGCCTCCATGTCGAGGCCGTCGACCGGCTTGATCTGGATCGTTGCCTCGCGTGAAATCTGGTTCTCCCAGACGGACGCCGTGTCGCGCACCAGCGTCACCGCGCCGAAAGTCAGGCAGGACAGGAAGGTCATGATGGCGATAACCAGTACCAGTGCCCGGCCGGCGATGTTCTGCGCCGGCACGATCGGCGCCATCCTGCGCTGGGCGCGCGGCTTTGCCTCGGTCGCCTCGGCGTCCTGCTCCCGTTCCACAAAATGTTCGGCGGACAGTTCAGTCATAGATGTCCAGCCTTCCGCCGGCCAGGATCATGCGGCGCGCGTCGACCTGTTCCATCAGGCCAAGGTCGTGGGTGGCGATCACCACCGCGGTGCCGAGGCGGTTGAGCTCGATAAACAGCCGCAGCAGCCGTCGCGCCAGAGGCGGATCGACATTGCCGGTCGGTTCGTCGGCGAGCAGGATTTCCGGCTGCTCGATCAGCGCCCGCGCGATCGCCGCGCGCTGCTTCTCGCCGCCGGACAGAACCGGCGGCAGCACATGCATGCGTTCGCCCAGCCCGACCCACTTCAACAACTCGGTGACATCGGTGCGGTAGCTCGCCTCCTCGCGCCCGCGCACGCGCAGCGGCAGCGCGACGTTCTCGTAGGTGGTCATGTGGTCGAGCAGGCGAAAATCCTGGAAGACCACGCCGATGCGGCGGCGCAGATGCGGCAATTCGGTGCGCGAGATGCGCGAACGGTCCTTGCCAAAGATGGTGATCAGCCCGCGCGTCGGCTTCAGCGACATGAACAGCAAGCGCAGCAAGGTCGTCTTGCCGGCGCCCGAAGGCCCGCTGAGGAACTGGAAGGAGCGCTCCGGGATGTGCAGGGAGATGTCGCGGAGGATTTCCGGACCCATGCCATAGCGGAGGCCGACATTTTCGAAACGAATCAATTTCGACGACCTGAATTTCGGCACGGCGGCGAGCCGGCCTGTTCTGGGTAAAGACCATCGGCCGGCATGGTTAACCGGCGGTTAATTTCTGGGCTCTTTCGGCTCGTCACGAGGGCTCCGGTGGGGAAGCGTTAACCATTTGTGTTTACGCAAAAGAAACGAAAAGCGAACACGTGCTGCAATGCTGGGGCCATGATGGCTGACGATCGAACCGCGCGCCCGGTTTCCGGCGAAATCATGACCGATCCGGCGGCAATTGCCGCAGCGGACAGGTTCATGCGTGGTTCGGCCGGCGACATCGTCGATGCCGACTACGTGGTGATGCCGCGCCTTGCGCCTGCGGTGGAAAGCGTTTCGCCGCTGCCGCGCGCGATCGTCACGCCGCCCATCGAAGGCATGGACATGCTGCGCAAGCCCGAAGCCTCACCGGAGCGGCTACCGGCCTCGCGCGGCGGGCCGATCTTCTGGGTCGCTGGTATCGGCGCTGCCTTGGCCGCGTTCTGGGTCTCCGGTGGGCACGCGCTGGTGCGCCAGGCGCCGTTCCTGTCCAGCGCGCAGGCGTCGGCGCTCAGCATTTCGGGCGTCACGTCACGCGTCGACGCTACCGGGCCGAACGCCGCACTGTTCGTCGATGGCGAGGCCGTCAATGATGGTGCGAAACCGACGCAGCTGCCGCTGCTTGAAATCCGGGTGACCGGCAATGACGGGCAGACCACCCGCTATACGTTGGGGACATCCGGCCGTTCGCTGGCGTCGGGCGAAAGATTCGGCTTTGCCAGCAGGCTCGACGTGCCTAGAAACGGTGTGAAGACCGTGTCGGTCACTTTCGCCGAATAGGCGATCACCGGGGAAGACCATCAATGCCCATCGTACGCGGCAAGGACATCGAGGTTCTGTTTTCGGCATCGGCGATCGCGCGGCGCAATCTCGAGCTCGCCAAGGAGATTGCCGGACACGATTATCACGATCTGCTGGTGATCTCGGTGCTGAAGGGCTCGTTCATCTTCGCCGCGGATCTCATCCGGGCCATGCACGATGTCGGCCTGTCGCCGGAGGTCGAATTCATCTTCATCTCCAGCTACGGCGCCGGCACCAGCAGCGGCGAGGTGAGAGTGCTGCGCGACATCGACAATGAGGTCGCCGGCCGCGACGTGCTGCTGATCGACGACATTCTCGAATCGGGCAAGACGCTGAGCTTTACCCGCGAGCTGATGTTGTCGCGGGGCGCCAAGAGCTGTTCGATCGCCGTGCTGCTCGACAAGCGCATGCGCCGCCAGACCGAGCTCAATGCCGATTATGTCGGCTTCGACTGCCCCGACTATTTCGTCGTCGGCTACGGCATGGACGTTGCGCACGCTTTTCGCGAGTTACCGTTTGTCGGTGTCGTCAAAGGGGATATCTGAGCGGCAACAAAAAGGTTTGCTGACGCTGCGCGCTTTCAGGAAAAGTCAACTTTTCGCGGCCAAATATGCCGGCCATGGCAAAGCTTCTGATCGTCGAGGACGATGAGTCCGTCCGCACCCTGGCCGCCCGCGCGCTTGAACGCGCCGGGCACACAATCGATATCGCGGCGGACGGCGCGCAGGGGCTTGCGCTGATCCAGGCGGCGCGTGGCGGCTACGATCTGGTCGTCTCCGATATCCGCATGCCGGAGATGGACGGCATCGAGATGGCGATCGCGGCGGCAGCATTGTTTCCGGCGATGAAGATCGTGCTGATGACCGGCTATGCCGACCAGCGCGAGCGCGCCGAGGAGTTGAACGGCATCATCCTCGATGTCGTGCAGAAGCCCTTCACGCTGGCCGAAATCCGCTCGCGCGTCGAACGGGCGCTGATCTGCTTCGCCTGATCAGGCTGGATCGGTGGCAGCGAGCACGGGTGGGGGGCTTTTACGCCGTTCGGTGTTGAGCGCCAGCAGGCCGGCGCCGATGATCAAGGCGGCACCGATTACGGTCGTCGACCGCGGCACCTCGGCGAAGAACAGGAAACCCCACAGCGGCGACCACAGGATGCCGGTGTATTCGAAAGTGGCAACGCGGTTGGCCTGCGCCATCCGGTAGGCCTGCGACAGCAGGATCATGCCGGCGGAGGCGACGAAACCGCAGGCCGCCATCTTGAGAAAATCGGGCAGCGTCGGCCACAGCCAGGGCCGTACCAGGAATTCCAGGCTCGGGTGGACGGCGTGGGTGATGCCGGCCAGGTGAAATGCCCCGGCAACCACGGCGGCGCCGACCAGATAGGCGCCGTTCTGATAGAAGGCCATGACGGTGGACGATTCAGTATCGCCGATCTTGCGGGCCATCAGCTGCGAAAAACCATAGAGCGCCGCCGAGCCCAGCGACAGCAGCGCTGCCCAGTCGAACAGCCCTGCGCCGGGACGCAGCATCACGAGGACGCCGAACAAGCCGATCAGCACGGTTGCCAGTGTCTGCCAGGAGACGCGCTCGCCAAGGTACGGCCCGGCCAGCACCATGATGAACAGCGGCGCCATGAAATAGAGCGCCACCGCATCGGCAAGCGGCAAGGCGGCGATGGCCAGGTAGTACATCGTATAGGAGGTGAACTGGATGAAGGCGCGCACCGTCAGCATGCCGAATCGCTTCGACAGGATCGCCTGCAGGCCGACATCGGCATGGACCAGAACGATCAGGATCGGCAGGGCGACGATCGAGCGGATCGCCATCACCTCGGTCACAGGATAACCGCTCGACACGGCTTTGACGAGCGGATCCTGCAGCGAAAAGATCAGCACGCCGAGGCACAGGCTCAGGATGCCGCCCACCATCCGATTCTGCATCTGCATCCAGGCTCCTGCGCGTACGGTCCGAAGCTGTCGCTTGCGGGTAAAAAGAACCCGCCACCGTTTCGGGCAGCGGGCACGAGTGAGGACTCTTGATTGGTCCGCGGCTGATTTCGCAGCCGCATATCCAATGGGTGAGGCCACTATCGTCCGCCGTTTGACATGTTGCAAACGAATTGGAATGATGCCAGCAATCAAATTCTCTTATGGCGGGTTTCATGCGGCCGACCCTCGACAGCGACCTCCTGCGCACCTTCGTGGCGATTGCCGAGACCGGCAATTTCACCAAGGCGGCGGAGCAGGCCGGCCGCACCCAATCCGCGGTGTCGATGCAGATGAAGAAGCTCGAAGAGCTGATCGGCGCCAGCCTGTTCGAGCGCGGTTCGCGCGGCGTCGCGTTGACGCGGCGCGGCGGCGAACTCATCGTCAACGCCCGCCGCATTGTCTCGCTGCTCGACGAGACGTCGGCATCGATGGCGGCAGCGCCGCTTGGCGGTCCGGTTCGCATCGGCATTCCGGAGGAATATGGCCACGCCATCCTGTCGCGCGCTCTCGGCGCTTTTTCGAAGCGTCATACGCAGGTCGAGGTCACCGTGCGCTATGCCCATTCCGGGGCGCAGATGGCGGCGCTCGCTGCCGGCGAGCTCGATCTGTGCGTGGTGTTCGAATGGCAGGATCCTGCCGGCGGCGAAGTGCTTATGCAGGACCCGACCGTGTGGGTGACGTCGACCCTGCACCATATGCATGAGGAACAGCCGGTGCCGATCGCGCTCTACAACCGGGCCGGCTGGTGCAAGGACTTTGCCATCAAATCACTGGAGCAGCGCGATCTTGCCTATCGTGTCGCCTATACCAGCGACACCACCGGCGGCCTCAAGCTCGCCGTCACCTCCGGACTGGCGATCGCGCCGATTTCGCGCAGCAACATTCCGGACGGCTGTCGTGAACTGACCACGGCAGACGGATTCGGCGCCATCGATTCCTCGAACGTGGTGATGCACCGCAACCCGAATGCGTCAGGCGAGGCGATCGACGGCATGCAGGATGCTATCCGCGAAGCCTTCGTCAACAGGCTCAGTCAGCCGGCGGCATCCTCGTAGAAATGCAGCCTGTTGCCGAACGGATCGGCGACCGATATCTCGCGGGTCTTCCAAGGCGTCTCTTCCACGCCTGGCCGGGCGAAGCGGTAGTTTTTGCCGATCAGTTCGCCATGAAGAGCCGTGATGTCCTCGACCTCGATGCGCAGGGCGATGCCGGGTGCACCGTCGCCATGATGTTCGCTGAGATGCAGAACGCAGCCGTCGCGGCCGACCGCCATGTAAAGCGGCGCGTCGTCCGCGAAGCGATGTTCCCACTGCACCTCGAAGCCGAGGAAGCCGACATAGAATTCACGCGCCTTGGCAATGTCGAAGATGCGCAGGATGGGTGTGACGGCGCCAAGTCTGGGCATGGTGGTGCAACCGTGCGAGAGGATTTTTCAGGTGGGACGGACGCGGGCGGCAATCCTATGTTTTTTCGCAATTCCGGACGGAAAACCGCTTCACACTTTTCCTGGAATTGCTCTATTTCAGCTCGAGCAGCCGTTCCAGATAGCTGCGTTCGATATCAGGGCTGAGCGCATTGCCGAGCCGCTTGCGGATCGCTTCCAGTATCTGGCGGGCACGCTGCACGTCGATCTCGTCGGGCACCTTCACCGAATCGCCGAAGTCGGGACCCGTGCTGGCGCGTGGCCGGCCGAGCGGATCACGATCGGCGTTCTGCTGGCGGCCGCCTTCCTCGCCGCCGCCCTGGTCGCCTTGCATGGCCTGCATCTGCTTCATCATGTCCTTGGCGCCCTTGCGCAGCGCTTCCAGCGCCCGGCCCTGATGACCGACGGCCGCATCGCCTTCGCCCTCGCCGAGTGCCTGTTCGGCATTGCCCATGGACTTGCCGGCCTCGCCAAATCCTTCATTGGGCTCCATACCCATGCCTTCGAGGCCCTTCTTCAGCTGCTCGAGGTCGCTTTGCAACTGGCCCTGGCCCTGCTGCAGCTGTTTCAGCGCATCGGCGAATTCCTGGGGCGTCATCGGCTTTTGCCGGCCGAGCGGATCGCGGTCTTCGCCGACGCCGGGTCTGTCCTCATCCTGGCCGCCTTCGCCGAGCTGCTCGTCACGGTTCTGCCCGCGCTGGCGCTCGCCGCGCTGCATCTGATCCATGCGGAAGGTGTCGTTCATCATCTCCTGCTGACGTCGCAGGATCTCGCCCAGCTTGTCCATCTGTTGGCGCATCTCGCTGTCCTGCTGGCCGCCTTGCTGCTGACGGCCGGCTTGCAGATTGTTCATCATGTCCTGCAGTTGCGACAGCAGTTGCTGGGCCTTGTCGCGATCACCGGACTTGGCCAGGTTTTCGATCTGGTCCATCATGCGATCGATGTCGCTCTGGCGCAGTTCCTGGCCGTTCTGCTGCATCTGCGGGGCGTTGGGATTCTGCTTGGCGCGCTCCGCGAATTCCTGCAGGAACTGGTTCATCGCCTCGCGCAGTTCCTTCATCGCCTTTTCGATTTCAGCGTCGCTTGCGCCATTCTTGATGGCGTCCTGCAGCGCCTGTTGCGCCTGGCGCAGCCGCTTTTCGGCGGCCGAAAGATTGCCTTCCTCGATGCCGAGCGCGATTTCCCAGAGATAGGAGACCTCGCTGCGCAATTGATCGTCGCTCTCGGCCATCTTCAGCCGGGTGCGGGCACTCATGATGGCGAGGTAGTGGGACATATTGTCGAACGTGTCTTCCGGCCGCAGCGTGATGGCGTCCATCAGGTCGAGCACGCGCGGCTTGGCGTTGGCGTCGAGCGCCAGCAGGCGGCGCTGTTCGATCACGGCGCGTGCCAGCGGATTGGCGAAAGGCCGCTCCGGCATCAGCAGCGTCTTGGTTTGGCTCAATGCGGTGTGCCCGGCATCGTCGGTGGCGACTAGCGTCAGCTTGATGCTGCTGCCGGCCCAGACATGCTCGGTCAGGTCCTTGGAGGTCCTGGCGGCGTTCGACTTGCCGCCGCGGCGCGGCAGCGTCAGCGGCATTTCAGGTGCACCGTACAGCGGACGCGCATTCGGCGCCTGCGGATCGGCGAGCGCGAACACCGCCTTGGCGGTGGCGGCGCCATAGTCGTCGTCGATTTGGTAGTTTAGCTCGAAGGCGCCGTTGGCGGCGCGCTTGGGCTCGCCGACGAAGCGGATCTGCGGCGGCTTGTCCGATACGACCGCGAAGGCCCAGCGGCCGAGCTGGTCCTCGCCCGACGTCAGCGTCAGCGTGCCGTCGCCGGTCAGCTTGCTGGTGAACTGGCGCACCTTGGACGGCGGCGCCGGGCTTGCAGCCGGCTTGGCGGCGGCCTGCGGCGCAGCGGGGTCGATGACGCGGGCGTTGCCATTCTTGTCGGCATAGCCGAGCGTTTCCTCACCCGAGCCGCCCGTCACGCGCAGCGAAACGTCACTGCCTTCGGGAACCGTAAAGGTCGGGATCGCCTGGTTTGCATCGGCGGTCAGGAAGATCGGCGGCTTGCCGGTATAGGCCGGTGGCGTCACCCATGCATCGATGCGCGGAGGCACGATATCGCGCGTCCCATGGGCATTGAAGCCGTCGCTGATCCTGCCGCCCGTCGGTCCGAAGGAGAAGGCGAAGGCGGTAACGAGCAAAAGGGCCGCCACCGCGCGCAGCCCCCAGGGGTCGCGCTCCGGCACGCGCGTGCGCGGCAGGTCGGCGCCAAGGTTGTCGAGCTTTCCGGCCATGCGCTTCTGGTGTTCACGCCACAACGCCTGCGAGAAGCTGCTTTCCCTGCCGCTGGGCCGGTCGGTCTGCACCAGCACCGGGCTGTGCAACAATTGATTGGCGGCCTCGATGCGGCGGTCGATTTCGCCGGCGCCCGGCAGGCGGAAGAAGCGCAGCGGATAGAGCGCGGCCAGTGCCGCTATGGCAAAAGCAGCGACGAGGCCGATGCGCGCCATATCCGGCAGCCGGGAGAACAGCCCGAGCCAGGAGATGCTGAGGAACAGGCTGGCGACGATGACGAGCGGAAGCAGCAACGGCCAGCCGCGCTCGACCATCATCGAGACCCGCGTCGCCAGCCGGCTCACGGCCAGCCGCCCGGCGAGGCCGCGATTGCTGCTGAAGGTGGGTCGTTGCGTCATCGGCCCTTCCTTGAGCCTATCCCGGAAACCGGGATGCGGCCCTATCCCTATGAGCATGATCTGTTCCGAAAGGGATTTCACTTTTCGGGATCATGCTGTGGAGCGGGCAGGATAGCCCGACGCCTCACGACTCAAAGAATACCAGCAAACACGGCAAAGGCGAGGCAGTTCGGAAAAACGTGAAGTGGCCGTTATCGTTCCATCCTGCATACCCTTCAGAAGTTGGTGGGCCCCTTTAGAAGGTAGCGGGGTCTGCATTCGCCCCGCAGACCAGTACGGCGACCCGTTCGCCCGCCGCCGGCGCATAGCGGCCGGACAGGACCGCGGCAAAGGCGGCCGCACCTCCCGGCTCGGAGATGATGCGAGCCCGGTTCCACAGCGCCTTCTGCGCGGCGATGATGTCGTCGTCACTGACCAGGATCGAGCGTTCGACAAAGGCCTCGGCGATCGGGAACATCATTTCGCCGACGCGCTTTGGCGCCAGCGAATCGGCGGCGATGCCCTCGGCCGGTGCGTCGACGGGGTGTCCGGCCTCGAAGGCGCGATGCAGCGTCGGCGCTCCTTCCGGCTCGACGGCGATGATGCGGATGCGGCCGGCAAACCAGGCAGCGATGCCGCCGATCAGGCCGCCGCCGCCGACAGCGACCAGCAGCGTGTCGATCTTAGGCAAATCGCTCTCGATTTCGAGCCCGAGCGTGCCTTGGCCGACGAGCGTTTCCTCCTGGTTGAAGGCATGAATCTGCAAGGCGCCGGTTTTCTCGGCGAAACGTTCGCTGGCCGCCAACGCCTCGGCATAGCGGGCGCCGCCGACGATCAGCTCGGCGCCGTAGCTGCGGATCCGTTCCAGCTTGGCCGCCGGGCTCACCTCGGGAACGAAGATGGTCGCCTTATGGCCCAGCCGCATGGCGGCATAGGCGACGGCCGCGCCATGGTTGCCGCCCGATGCCGCGACGACACCGGCGTCGGGAACCGGCCGCTCCAGGAGATTGGTGAAAGCGCCGCGCGCCTTGAACGAGCCGGAATGCTGCAGGCATTCGAGCTTCAGGTCGACGGCCAGCGGCGGCCGGTCGAAGTCGGCCATGTCGACGCGCAGCACTGGCGTGAGCCTGATATAGGGGCGGATGCGCGGTTCCATTGCGGCAATGCGCTCGCGTGTGACGGTGATGCCGTTCGTCATGATTGCTCCCTGTGACGGGTAGGTGTGTTTCCGGCGCTTCTATGCAAGCCAGTCGGGCATGGAATCCAGCCCGATCAGGTCGTCATAGGTCAGGCGTGGGCGCACGACGTGGAACCGGTCGCCGTCGACCAGCACTTCCGGAACCAGCAGACGCGTGTTGTAGGTGCCGGCCTGTACCGCGCCATAGGCGCCGGCGGTGGAGACGGCAATCAGGTCGCCGGCCTTCAGCCTGGGCAGATCGCGGTCCAGGCCGATATAGTCGCCGGTCTCGCAGACCGGGCCGACCACGTCGACCATCATGCGCGGCGTGTCGGCCGGCGGCTGCACGACCGGACGGATGTCGTGGAAGGCGTCGTAGAGCGTCGGCCGGATGAGATCGTTCATTGCGGCGTCGACGACGAGGAAGTTCTTGGCGTCGCCTTCCTTCACGAAGATCACTTCCGAGACGAGGATGCCGGCATTGCCTGATATCAGCCGGCCAGGCTCGAACATCACCTTTAGCCCGAGCTTGGTGACATGCTTCCTGACGATCTGGGCATAGGCGTCGGGCAGCGGCGGCGGGTTGTTGTCGATGCGGTAGGGAATGCCGAGCCCGCCGCCGACATCGATATGCTCGATGGCATGGCCGTCCGCCCGTAGCGCGCCGACGAGATCGACAAGCAGGGCGAAGGCATCGTCGAAGGGCTGCAGCTCGGTGATCTGGCTGCCGATATGGGTATCGATGCCGGTGATCCTGATGCCGGGAAGCTTTGCCGCGCGGGCATAAACCTGCCGCGCCCGCTGCCACGGGATGCCGAACTTGTTCTCGGCCTTGCCGGTGGAGATCTTCTTGTGGGTCTTGGCGTCGACGTCGGGATTGATGCGCAGCGAGATCGGCGCCACCTTGCCAAGGGCAGTGGCCCGCGCCGACAACAGCTCGAGTTCAGGCTCGGACTCGACGTTGAAGCAAAGGATGCCGGCGGCAAGGGCAAAGTCCATTTCGCGCGCGGTCTTGCCGACGCCCGAAAACAGGATCTTGCCGGCCGGAATGCCGGCGGCCAGCGCCCGGCGCAATTCACCTTCCGAAACCACGTCGGCGCCGGCGCCGAGCTTGGCCAGCGTCCGCAGGACGGCCTGGTTGGAATTGGCCTTCATGGCGTAGCAGACCAGCGCGTCGAGCCCGGCAAAGGACTGGGCAAACACCCGGTAGTGCCTGGTCAGGGTGGCCGTCGAATAGCAGTAGAATGGCGTGCCGATCTGTGCGGCGATATCTGGTATCGCCACGTCCTCCGCATGGAGCACGCCGTCGCGGTAGTCGAAATGGTTCACGAGAGTGGTTCCGGAAAGTTGGGGCTCGATGAGATCGGGTTGGAAGGCCCCGCTCTCGTCGGCTCTAGATCAGCGGGTCGAGGATGAATTTCTTGTCCTTGACCGGTTTTTCCGGCTCCGGCGGCACGGGCTGGTGGGCCTTCGAGGCATCCTTGCGCGCCTGCACGGCCGCCTCATAGGGCGTGTCGAGAGCGCCCCTCCTGCCGCAGGCCGAAACGGCCGCGATCGCAACCAGCAGCGTCAGCGTCACCAAAATCCTGCTTCCGGTCATCGATCCATCCGTCCGAAACGTTTGTCAGCCGCCGCTTTTAGCCGAGTTCTCGGCGCATTGCACCCCGAGATATTGCTCGTCGAAATATCCGGGATATTACTGCTCGCAATATCCGGCATTACGCCTTCGCCAGCCGCTTTTTCCAGGCGCGGATCTGCTTCCTCACTTCCGACGGCGCGGTGCCGCCGAAACTGATGCGGCTCTTGACCGAGTTCTGCACCGCCAGCACCGAAAATATGTCGGCCGTGATGCCGGAATTGATCGACTGCAAATCCTCCAGTGAAAGCCTCTCCAGCCCCACCTTCTTGTCTTCGGCCAGCGCCACCGCCCGGCCGGTGACATGATGCGCCTCGCGGAACGGCAGGCCGAGCGTGCGTACCAGCCAGTCGGCAAGGTCGGTTGCTGTGGCGTGGCCGGAGCCGGCGGCCTTCTTCATCGCAACAGCGTTGACCGTCATGTCCGAGACCATGCCGGTCATCGCCGCCAGCATCAGGTCGAGCGTCTCGGCGGCGTCGAACACCGATTCCTTGTCTTCCTGCATATCCTTGCCATAGGTCAAAGGCATGCCCTTCATCACCGTTAGCAGGCCGACCAGATGACCGGTGACGCGGCCCGTCTTGCCGCGCACCAGTTCGGCGGCATCGGGGTTCTTCTTCTGCGGCATGATCGAGGAGCCGGTGGAAAACGAGTCCGACAGCCTGACGAAGCCGAACTGCGGCGTCGACCAGATGATGATCTCTTCGGCCAGCCGTGACAGATGCGTGGCGCAGATCGCGGCAAGAGCGAGGAACTCAAGCGCGAAATCGCGATCCGAGACGCTGTCGAGCGAATTGCGCATCGGCTCCCGGAAGCCGAGCGCCTTGGCGGTCCGGTGACGGTCGATCGGGAAGCTGGTGCCGGCGAGGGCCGCGGCACCGAGCGGGCTTTCGTCCATCCGCTCGATCGCATCGCGCACACGCGACAGGTCGCGCGAAAACATCTCGACATAGGCCATGCAGTGATGGCCGAAGGTCACCGGTTGTGCCGCCTGCATATGGGTAAAGCCCGGCATCACGGTCGCGGCATGCTCCTCGGCCCGCTCCAGCAGCGCCTCGATCAGCCCTTTCAACGCCTCGGCGACGCGAAAGCACTCATCCTTGACCCACAGCCTCAAATCGACTGCGACTTGATCATTGCGCGAGCGGGCGGTGTGCAGCCGGCCGGCCGCCGGGCCGATCAGATCGGCGAGGCGCGCCTCGATGTTCATGTGGATGTCTTCGAGCCGTGTCGAAAACTCGAAGCTGCCGGCCTCGATCTCTTTCAGGATCGTGTTCAGCCCGTCAGCAATTTTTTCTTGGTCGGCCGCCGAAATAATGCCCGTTTGCGCCAGCATCTCGCTGTGGGCGATCGAGCCTTTGATGTCCTGCGCATAGAGTTTGCGGTCGAAGGAGATAGACGCGTTGATCGCTTCCATGATCGCGGCCGGACCCGAGGCAAAACGTCCGCCCCACATCTGGTTGCTGGTTTTCTTGTCGCTCATGGCTATAACCCGTGCTTCGGAGCAGTTTTGAAAAAATGGCAGACGGTAGTAGATTCTTCCCGACCCCGCGCCTGATCCTCGCCGCCTTGGTGGCGGGCGCGCTGGCGGGCGCGGTCGCGGTATATGTCAGCGAGAGCCGGTCTGGCAACAATGCACCGGCACAAGCTGCCGTGGGTGAGAGCAAGGACGATGTCGCCTGCGCGGCCAAGAGCGACCGCGCCAAGAAAGTCGCGGCGTCGGCCACCGGTGAGGTTGCGGCACTTTTGCCGGCCGATCCGCCACAATCCCTGAAGAGCCTTGCCTTCAATGGCCCGGACGGCAAGCCGATGACGCTTGCCGATCATGCCGGCAAGACGGTGCTGCTCAATCTGTGGGCGACATGGTGCGCGCCGTGCCGTGCCGAAATGCCGGCGCTCGATGCGCTGCAGAAGGAAAAAGGCAGCGACGCCTTTGAAGTGGTCGCCGTCAATGTCGATGCCGGCGACGATGTGAAGCCGAAGAAGTTCCTCAGCGATACCGGCGTCGCGACGCTCGATTATTACCGGGATTCGACGATGGCGCTGTTCAACGACCTCAAGAAGCGCGGCCTGGCGTTAGGCCTTCCCGTTACCATGCTGATCGACGGCGAAGGCTGCCTGATCGCCCATATGAACGGCCCGGCCGAATGGTCGGGGCCGGACGCCAGGCGGCTGATCGAGACGGCACTCAAGCCCGAGAGTTTTTAAGCCCTATTGAGGACAGGCGCGGGTGCGAAGGCCAGAACGCTTCTGTCGCGCAAGGTGGCGGGTTTGCTGCCGACAGCGGGTGCGACGACACCGGTCAGCTCGCCGAATTCCTCGATGAGAGCTGGCCTGCCGATGTAATAGCCCTGGCCGATCTCGCAGGCTTCGGCGTCCAGGAATTTCAGTTCGCCGAGCGTCTCGACACCTTCCGCCAGAACCGGCAGGCCGAGACCGCGTCCAAGTCCCAGGACGGCGCGCACGATCGCCGCGACCTGGCCGTTCTTGTCGACGGACTTGATGAAGGAGCCATCGATCTTGATCTTGTCGAAGGGGAAGGCGCGAAGGTTGGAGAGCGAGGAATAGCCTGTTCCAAAATCGTCCATGGCGACGCGCACGCCCAGCGCCTTGACCTGCCGCAAGGTGGCCAGTGCCCGCGGCATGTCCTTAACAAGCGCCGTCTCGGTGATCTCAAGCTCGAGCCTGCCGGGCGCCAGGCCGGAATTCAGCAAGGTTTCGTGGACCTTGCGGCTGAAATTCGTGTTGTGGAGCTGCACCGCCGAAACGTTGACGGCCACCGTCAGCGGATTTCCCCAGCGGGCGGCTTCCTCGCAGGCAGCCGTCAGCACCCATTCGCCAATCTGGCCAATGGCTCCGCTGTCTTCGGCCACCGGGATGAATATGCTCGGCGACACGTCGCCGCGCGTCGGATGCCGCCAGCGGACCAGCGCTTCGAAGCCGACCATCTTTCCGCTGCTGATCTCTTTCTGCGGCTGGTAGACGAGGTAGAACTCCTGGCGTGCGACCGCCTGGCGCAGCTCGTGCTCCATCACGCGCTTGTCGCGGGCCTCGGCCCCCATCGAAGCTTCGAAATAACGGTAGGTGTCCTTGCCTTCGGTCTTGGCCCGGTAGAGTGCCGTATCGGCGTGGCTTATCAGGCTGGCCTGGTTCTCGGCATCCGATGGATACAGCGCTATGCCGATGCTGGCCGACACAAGGCCGCCGCCGACAGAAAGCCGGTTTTCCTCGCGCATGGCGGTCAGCACCGCGTCGGCGATACGGCCCGCCTCCAACGGGTCGGTCAGGTTCGGCGCGATGATGGCGAATTCGTCGCCGCCCAGCCGCGCCACCATCTGTCCTTGGCGAAGAATGCCGGTAACGCAATGCGCAACCTTCTGCAGCATGGCGTCGCCCGCGCCGTGCCCATACAGGTCGTTGACCTCCTTGAACCGGTCGAGATCGAGCAGCAGAAGCGCAAGCTGGCCGCCTTTCCTGGTGCGGCCCATCGCAGCAATTTCCGTCTCCAGCCGGCCGGAAAAGCTGCGGCGATTGGCCAGTCCGGTCAATGGATCGAAATGGGCAAGCCGCAGGATCTCCTGTTCCGCCTTCTTGCGCTCGCGAATGTCGCGGACCGCGACCACGTTGTGCGGCTTGCCACAGTAGTCGATGCTCCTGGCGATCAGCTCGACAGGAATGCTCGTGCCATCGCGGCCGCTCAATTCGGCCTCCTGCGGCTGTTCGCCGAAGCCCGACATATCGGATCCGAAGAGATCGCCAAGCTGCATTCCGTTCAGCGTCGCTGTTGCGATGCCCGTCAGTGTCGCCATGCTGTCATTGGCACTGATGATGCGGTTGCCGTCGCAGACGATCAGCCCCTCCACGGCGGCATTGGCCAGGCCGTGCATGCGGTCGACCTCGAGCTTCTGGCGACGGAAGCGCAGATCGATCCACAGCGCCGATGCCGACAGGACCAGGATCACCAATGTGGCGGCGGCGGCCGCGAAAGCCTGCGAGGTCGGCTCGATCGTGTATTCGGATATGACGATCGAGGGATCGGGGAAGATCGAGACGGCACCCATTCCGATGAAATGCAAGGTACAGATCGCCAGTGTCAGCAGCACCGCGCCGGCGGATGTCGCCTTCAGGGAGGGGCGGCGCTGCACGACACGCAGCGCCAGCGCCGCGAGCGTTACGCCGGCCAGAAGGGAAACGGCGACAAGCAACAGGTTCCACTCGATGCGGCCCTGAACCTCGAACGCCGCCATACCAATGTAGTGCATGGCCGCGATACCGCCGCCCAGCACGGCGCCGCCGACGAGATGATAATCGAACTCATTCCGCAAGGTGGCGATCCACATGCCGGCTGCCGTCAGAGTGACCGAAGCAGCGAGCGAAAGCACGGAGAGTGCGGGATCGTAAGCACTGGGTATGCCCGGTGTGAATGCGAGCATGGCGATGAAGTGCGTTGCCCAGATGCCGAAGCCGGTCGAAGTGGCCGCGATCATCAGCCAGGCAAGCCGGTTCCGATCGGTGGAGCGGCTTATGTGATGAAGCAGGTTGACGGCAGAGAAACAGGAAATTCCGCAGATCAGCGCGGCAAGTGCGACCAGTCTCAGATCGTGTTCGTTGACGATACAATTGTAGACCGTCAGCATTTATTTCACCTGATCTTTGGAAATAAACAGGGCAGCAGGATTGAGTAGCGCGTTGCCGTTGAGGGATCGATAAAGTCGCCTGCAACCTTGGCGTGTCTCTTCGGGTTGCGGCGGCTGCAATCAGGGCTGACACGCCGAAGCCAGCTTGGCAGTTCCGATGGTAGTTCCTGGCGCGCTTGTCGTCGCGCTAAGCCGGCTAACCGTGTGGCTTTCCATGTCTCCAAGCGGAGGCGAGGGTGGCGTGAGGTAAAGGGTGAAGTTCGTCGATCTGCAACAAAACCGTTGTCTGATTGTCACGAGCGACACATATTGCCTTTGCGGGAGTGCCCCTTTCGCCAATGACAAACGGGAGATGAAACATGAAGTCCTTCGGCTTCGCGGCCGGTGTTGCCGCCACCTTTATGCTGCTTTCCTCAACCTCCGCTTTTGCTGTCACGCAGATCAGTTGGTGGCACGCCATGACTGGCGCCAATGCCGAAGTTGTCGACAAGATCTCCAAAGATTTCAATGCCAGCCAGAGCGACTATGAACTCGTTCCGGTGTTCAAAGGCACGTATCCCGAGACGCTGAATGCCGGCATCGCCGCCTACCGCGCGGGCCAGGCGCCCGATATCATGCAGGTGTTCGATGTCGGCACCGGCGTGATGATGGCAGCCGAAGGCGCAATCAAGCCGGCAGCCGATGTGTTGACCAGCGCTGGAATGACCTTCGACAAGAGCCAGTATCTGCCAGGCATAGTCGGCTATTATTCGAAGCCGGACGGCACCATGCTCTCCTTCCCCTACAACTCCTCCTCGCCGATCCTTTATTACAACAAGGATATCTTCAAGAAGGCTGGTCTCGACGTCGACAGCCCACCCAAGACCTGGAATGAGGTGTGGGAAGACGCCAAGAAGATCAAGGCGAGCGGCGCAGCCGCCTGCGGCTACACCTCGACCTGGCTGACCTGGATCCATCTGGAGAATTTCGCGGCCTGGAATGACGTGTCATGGGCCACCCAGCAGAACGGTCTGGCCGGCGGCGATGTCGAGCTCAAGATCAATGCGCCGATTTTCGTCAACCATTTCCAGGCGCTCGCGGACCTTGCCAAGGACGGCACCTTCAAATATGGCGGCCGCACCTCCGAAGCCAAGCAGATCTTCCTCGCTGGCGAATGCGGGATCATGACCGAATCCTCCGGCGGCCTTGGCGATATCGTCAAGTCCGGCATGAATTACGGCATCGGCCAATTGCCCTATGACAGCGACGCCAAGGGCGCGCCGCAGAACACGACGCCGGGTGGCGCCAGCCTGTGGGTTTTCGCTGATAAATCCGACGAGGAATACAAGGGCGTCGCGGCCTTCTTCGCCTACCTGTCGAAGACCGAGGTGCAAGAATACCTGCACCAGAAGTCGGGTTATCTGCCGGTGACGCTGGCGGCTTATGAAGCGACCAAGAAGTCCGGTTTCTATGACAAGAACGTCGGTCGCGAGACCCCGATCCTGCAGATGACGGGTAAGGCACCGACCGACAATTCCAAGGGCGTACGTCTGCCGAACCTGCCGCAGGTGCGCGATATCCAGAACGAGGAGTTCGAGAAGATGCTCGCCGGCCAGCAAACCGCCCAGCAGGCGCTCGACAATGCGGTTACGCGTGGCAACGCCGCGATCAAGGAAGCGCTGGGGAATTAGAGCGAGCGCAGGTCCTTTGCTCTACGGCGCGCCCATCTGTCCTGCCAGGCATCTCCCCTCGGCGAGGGGAGTTTTGCCGTCCCTTGCGATTTCGCCAATGGTCGATGATGCCAACGCCGAAACGCTCTTCAAAGCCATCTTGGCGAAGAGGGGTGCCGCATCGTGCCGCCCGCCTCATCACCTCGGAGTGGCTCAGTGACCCCTCGCGTCGTGTTTCCCAACAAGATCCTTCCCTACCTGCTGGTGGCGCCGCAACTGGCCATCACGCTCGTTTTTTTCTACTGGCCGGCCGGTCAGGCGTTCTACCAATCCATGCTCAGGCAGGACCCGTTCGGACTGAGGACCAAGTTCGTCTGGTTCGCCAATTTCAGGAAAGTGCTTGCCGATCCGGCCTACCTGAACTCGATCAAGGTCACGGTGGTGTTTTCCCTTGCGACCGCTATCGTCGCCATGTGCGTGGCGCTCCTGCTCGCGGTCATGGCAGAGAAGGTGGTGCGCGGCAAAGGTCTCTACCGCACGCTCTTGATCTGGCCCTACGCGGTGGCGCCGGCGATCGCCGGTATGTTGTGGCTGTTCCTCTTCAACCCGTCGATCGGGTCGCTGGCCTACATGCTGAGGAGTTTCGGCATCGCCTGGGATCCACTGCTCAACGGCACCCACGCCATGATCCTGCTGGTGTCCGCCGCTGCCTGGAAGCAGATCAGCTACAATTTCCTGTTCTTCGTCGCCGGCCTGCAGGCGGTGCCGAAAGCCTTGATCGAGGCGGCGGCCATGGACGGCGCCGGCGAGACCAAGCGATTCTGGACCATCGTCTTCCCGCTGCTTGCGCCGACGACCTTCTTCCTGCTGGTCGTCAACACCGTCTATGCCCTGTTCGACACGTTCGGCATCGTCCATGCCGTCACCGGAGGCGGTCCGGGCAAGACGACTGAGACGCTGGTCTACAAGGTATACAATGACGGCTTCGTCAATCTGATCCTCGGTGACTCGGCGGCGCAGTCGGTCATCCTGATGGTCATCGTCATCTCGCTCACGGCCATCCAGTTCCGCTATGTGGAACGCAAAGTCCATTACGGCTGAGGGCGAGCGATGATCGGCCAGTCACCGCTCCGCACCGTCATCGCCCACGCCGTGCTGATCCTCGGCATACTGATCGTCGCCTTCCCGATCTACTACACATTCGTTGCCTCGACGCAGACGCTGCAAACGATCCTCAGGCCGCCATTGCCGCTCCTGCCCGGCGATCAGTTCTGGAACAATTACGCCGAAGCGCTGTTCGGCGGTGTCGGTCGCATCGGCGGCGTCAGCGTCGGTCGATTGCTGCTCAACACCACGGTCATGGCGCTCGGCATCGCGGTGGGGAAGATTTTCATCTCGATCCTGTCGGCTTATGCGATCGTGTTCTTCCGTTTTCCGCTGCGCATGGTCTTCTTCTGGCTGATCTTCATCACCCTGATGCTTCCCGTCGAGGTGCGCATCCTGCCGACCTACAAGGTGATGGTCGATCTCGGCATGATCGACACCTATGCCGGCTTGATCATCCCGCTGATCGCCTCGGCCACCGCCACATTGCTGTTTCGACAGTTTTTCATGACCATTCCAGGTGAGCTGGTGGAGGCGGCGCGTGTCGACGGTGCGGGGCCGTGGCGCTTCTTCTTCGATATCCTGTTGCCGTTGTCGCGGACAAATATCGCGGCGCTGTTCGTCATCCTCTTCATTTATGGCTGGACGCAGTATCTATGGCCGTTGCTCGTCACCAACAGCAGCAACATGAACACGATCGTCATCGCGCTCAGAAAGATGGTCTCCTTCGCCGATGCCGATACGCAATGGAACCTGGTCATGGTCACAGCGATGCTGGCCATCGTGCCGCCGATCCTGGTCGTGGTGCTGATGCAACGCTGGTTCGTTCGCGGCCTGGTCGATTCCGAAAAGTGAGAAGCTGATGGCGACCGTCGATCTGAAGGATGTGAAGAAGGTCTACCCCAGCGGTTTCGAGGCCGTGAAGGGCGTTTCAATCGCAGTTCCCGACAAGGAGCTTTGCGTGCTGGTCGGCCCATCGGGCTGCGGCAAGTCCACGCTGCTCAGAATGATCGCCGGGCTCGAAACCATCTCCTCGGGAACAGTTGCGATCGATGGCAAGATCGTAAACTCAGTCGGTCCGACCGAGCGTGACATCGCCATGGTGTTCCAGAACTATGCGCTCTATCCGCATATGAAAGTCTACGACAATATGGCCTATGGGCTGCGCAACCGCGGCACGCCGAAGGACGAGATCGACAGCCGGGTTCGCGCGACGGCGAAAATACTGGAACTTTCGGCGCTGCTCGACCGCCGCCCGCGGGAGCTTTCCGGCGGCCAGCGCCAGCGTGTCGCCATGGGTCGTGCCATTGTGCGCAACCCGAGGGTTTTCCTGTTCGACGAGCCGCTCTCCAATCTCGATGCCAAATTGCGTGGCCAGATGCGGGTCGAGATAAAGAACCTGCAACGCTCGCTTGGCGTCACGTCGGTCTATGTCACGCATGACCAGCTCGAGGCGATGACGTTGGCCGACATTCTCGTCGTCATGAATGCCGGACTGGTCGAGCAAATGGGGGCGCCGCTCGACGTCTACGAAAGACCGGCCTCGACCTTCGTCGCTTCCTTCATCGGCGCGCCGCCGATGAATCTCCTGGCACTGACCGAAGGCGCCTCGGGCGCGGTGCTCGCAGACGGCACGGCGATCGCTTTCGCGCCTCGGGAGGCAAGAGCTGCGACCCTCGGTTTTCGGCCCGAGGATGCCGACGTCACCTTCAATGCGGAGGCGCCGTCCGGCGCGCTCGTCCTGCCGGCGCTGGTCGAGGCAGTCGAACCGGTAGGCGCCGAAAGTTTCCTTCACTGTGCGGCAGGCGGCAACCGCATCGTCGTGCGTGTCGCGGGTCGCGCCACCGCCACGGTTGGCAACCAATTGCGCGTGGTTGCCAAGGCAGAAAAGCTGCACTGGTTCGATCAGGCAGGAAAGCGCGTCGGTTAACCGCATACGGCGTTCAGGCGAAGACATGCGCCTTTCCCGATACGGTCAGTCGGACGATCTCGCCGACCGCCGGCGCGTCCATGCCCGGTTTGCGCAGGACCAGCGGCGTGTTGCCGATCGCTGCCGCATCGGGCGGATCGGCATTGTTCAAGAGCCGCACCGCGACCGTGCACATCGAGCCGGCGAATTCCGATTCCGTCACTTCGCCGAACAGCATGTCCGAGGTGCCGGACATGCCCTCGCGCGACGTTCTCTTCAGCGCGATCTGCTCCGGGCGAAGCATGATGCGGGCGATATCGCGGCTGTCATTGGTGTCGACCGCGATGCGGCCGAGCGGCGAGTTGGCGAAGCCATTCGATATCTTGGCCGGCAGGATGATGGCGTCGCCCAGGAATTCGGCGATCATCCTGTCCTTCGGCTTGAGATAGAGCTCGCGCGGCGTGCCGATTTGCGAGAACTTGCCGTCGCGCATCACCGCGACCTGGCTGGCAAAGGACAGCGCCTCGGCCTGGTCGTGCGTCACCAGGATGGTGGTGATGCCGGCGGCCTCCAGCAGCTCGGCCACCGCCTTGCGCATTGAGGCGCGCAGGCCGGTATCGAGCGCCGAGAACGGCTCGTCGAGCAGCATCAGCCGAGGCTTCATCGCCATGGCGCGGGCCAGTGCCACACGCTGCTGCTGGCCGCCGGAAAGCTCGTGCGGGCGACGTTTGAGGATCGCCTTGTCGAGCCCGACTATATAGGCGAGCTCGACGATGCGCTCAGCGCGCTTGTCCTCGCCGCGGCCCATGCCGAAACCGATATTGTCGCCAATGGTCAGATGCGGAAACAGGGCACCATCCTGCGCCACCACGCCGATGCCTCGCCGATATGCCGGCACCGCAGCGCCGCCATTGGCCAATATCGTACCGTCGAGCGTGATGTGCCCCTGGTCCGGCGCCTCGAAGCCGGCAATCAGCCGCAGCAGGGTCGTCTTGCCGCAGCCGGAAGGACCGACAATCGCCGTGCGGCTGCCGCTGGCGACGTTCATGTCGACGCCGGCAAGGGCCGACACCGGGCCGTACTGCTTGTGCAGGCCGCTGATTTCGAGAAAGCTCATCGTCCGGCCATCCGTTTCGACTGGACATAGAGCAGCCAGGTCAAGGGCAGCGACATCGCCACCATGATGAAGGCGTAAGGTGCCGCGGAGGCATAATCAATCTCACCGCTATAGGACCAGAACGCCATCGCCAGCGTGCGGGTACCGTTGGGCGCCAGCATTTGGGTGGCGGTCAGTTCGTTCATGATGCCGAGCGCCACCAGCGCCATGCCGGCCGCGGCACCAGGCGCCGATAGGCGGATCGTCGTCGACCACAACGCCTGCAGCGGCGGCCGGCCGAGGCTGGAAGCGGCGCGTTCGAGTTCGACCGGCGCCTGCGCGATCGACGCCCGCAGGCTGACCAGCGCGCGCGGCAGGAACATCAGCGCATAGGCCACCAGGATCGTGAACAGGGTCTGGTAGAGCGGCAGCGCGATGCGCACCGTGATGGTGACCAGCGCCAGTGCAATGACAACCCCCGGCAACGAGCCGACAATGTAGTTGCAGCCCTCCAGCATGCGCTGCAATGGCCCCGGGGCGCGGATCGAGATCCAGGCCATCGGCATGGCGGCGACCGTGGCCAGCAAGGCGCCGGCGAGCGCCAGGAACAGCGTCTGGCCAAGCGCCAGGCCGATCTCGTTCAGGCGCCAGACAGCGGCGCCGCCGGCGGCAAGCCAGCCACCGATGGTGACGAACGGCACGCCGAGCGCCAAAAGCGTGGTGACGACAAGCAAGAGCAGGCTAGGGATGGTGGCGCGTCCGAGGCTCGTGCGTTGCTGATGGCGCGCCGCACCTGAGCCGACGCGGGCATAGCGCTCCTCACCGCGCACCAGCACTTCGAGGCCGAGCAGCACGAAGCAGCAACTGACCAGCACGCCGGCCAGCATGTTGGCGGCCGGTCCGTTGAAGGTCGACTGGAACTGGTCGACGATCGCCGTGGTGAAGGTGTCGAAGCGGATGAAGACATAGAGGCCGTACTCGGCCAGCAGATGCAGGCCGACCAGCAGCGAGCCGCCGCAGATGGCGAGCCGCAATTGCGGCAGCACGACCCGCCAGAACACGCGCCGGGGCCCAAGGCCGAGTGCGGCGGCGGCGTCCTCGAGGGCGGGATCGAGACGGCGCAATGCCGCCGACACCGGCAGATACAGGAACGGGAAATAGGCGATCACGGAAACCAGCACGCCGGCCCACAGGCCGTGCAGTCCCGGCACCATGGTGATCCAGGCATAGCTGTGCACGAAAGCCGGGATGGCGAGCGGCGCCACGCATAGCCAGGCCCAGAGCCGGGCGCCCGGCAGGTCGCTGCGTTCGGTCAGCCAGGCCAGCGCAACCGACAGCACGATGGTGATCGGCACGGAGAGCGCGACCAGCAGGACAGTGTTGACCAGAAGCTCGCCGACACGCGGCCGGAAGACCAGCGCCGAGACGGTTTCCCAGCCGGTCTGCACCGCGATCCAGATGATGAAGGCGAGCGGCACCAGCGCCAGCAGCGCAACGAAGATGGCGGCGAGGACCAGCCAAAGCGGTGCGCGTCGCCGGGCCCTTCGGCCTGTGCCCGAAGGCAGGCCCGAACGCGCGAGATCGACCGCGGACTGCATCAGGTCAGACGCCGTGCCGCTGCCGTCCAGCGGCAGCAATTGAAGGACCGCGATCACGGTCGGGAACACAGCGTGTCGTCATCGACGAATGCCATCTCGAAAAACAAAATCACTCCCGCGGAAGGCGAATTCCCGCGGGAGCGTGGTCGGGTGTCCTTTTAGGACGAATGGCAACTAAAGCAAGCCGGCTGCCGTCATCAGGTCGGTGACCTTCTTGGAGTTCAGCGTCGTGGCGTCGACCTTTGGTGCCTGCAGATCGACGAGCGGCACCAGCTTCGGGTTGGACTCCGCACCCTTGCCGACCGCGTATTCGAAGGAATCGCCGGTCTTCAGCACGTCCTGGCCGCCCTTGCCTGTCAGCCATTTCAGGAAGGCCTGGGCTTCCTTCGGATGCTTGCTCGAGGCCAGCACACCGCCGCCGGAGATCGAGACGAACGCGCCCGGATCCTGGTTCTTGAAATAGTGCAGCTCGACATTCCCGCTGTTTTCGCCGGTCTTGGCCTGATCGCCGAAGTAGTAATAGTGATAGATGACGCCGCCTTCGATCTCGCCGGCATTGACCGCCTTCATCACCGTGCTGTTGCCCTTATAGGCGGTGAAGTTGGTTTTCATCGCCTTCAGCCAGTCGGCGGTAGCGGCTTCGCCCTTGAGCTGGAGCAGGGCACTGACGATGGCCTGGAAATCGGCGCCTGACGGGGAGGCGGCCCAACGGCCCTTCCAGCTCGGATCGGCGAGGTCGAGCATCGACTTGGGCAACTGGTCGGCGGTCAGCTTGGTCTTGTTATAGGCAAAGACCGTGCTGCGCGCTGCGACGCCGACCCATTTGCCGCTGGCCGGCTGATAGTCCTGGGGAACCTGTGCCAACGTGTCGGCGTCGACCGGCGCGAACAGGCCGGCCGTCTCGACCAGCACCATGGCCGGCGAGTTTTCCGTCAGGAACACGTCGGCCGGCGAAGCAGTGCCCTCAGCGACGATCTGGTTGGAGAAGTCGCTGTCGCCGCCATTGCGCACGGTGACCTTGATGCCGGTCTCCTTGGTGAAGCCTTCGGCCCACGCCTTGGTCAGGCTTTCGTGCTGGGCGTTGTAGACAATGATGCCATCATCTTCCGCCATCGACGGGCTGGCGATCAGCATGATTGCCAGCGCGGTGGCGCCGGCGAGAGTGGAAAGAGCGTATTTCATGTCATTGTCCTAAAGTTCGGTTGGCACCGGCTCACCTACCGATACCTGACAGCCTTAGTCAACATTGGTGATCTGCTTCAATCGGCCGCTGAAGCACAAACGCTTGATGTCGGGCTCACAATTCCAAGTGATGAAGTGACGCGAATGGCGTGCCGAATTCAACCCGATGTTTGATCGGCCGACCGGATGAATGGGGCGGCTTGCAAACCGTGGAAAAGCACCGAATGCCGCCTGACGACCCTGGGAAGATCCAAGCACCAGCCTTTGGCCTGCGTGAACAAGGCCTCCAGCAGTACAGCCATTTCTAACCGGGCGACGTGTTGACCCAGACAGGCATGCAGTCCGGTGCCAAAGGCAAGGGCCGACGAAATGCCGGAACCCAAATCCAACCGGTCGCCCGCCGGAAAAACAGAAATGTCTCGATTGGCGCTCGCCAGCACGGGTACAACGGCCTGCCCGGCTTTTATGGTTGCGCCACCAAACTGCAAATCTTCCGCGGCGATACGCGCTCCGGCATAGTGAACCGGAGCGCAAAAACGGAGCAGCTCTTCGGCTGCTGAAAACCAACTGACTTTCCCATCTGCAAGCAGCGAAAGCTGTTCAGGGAAGCGTGCAAGCGCGACCAGCGCATTGCCGAAGGTATCGACGACTGTCGCCTGCCCGGCAAAGAGCAGGAATACGATGTTTGCAATGGCATCGTCTTTCAGCCAGCGGCCAGCCTCGACTTCGGCAAGCATCTGAGCTGAAATACCGTTTGGGCGCACAGCACCGTGTTCTATCACGCTGGATACCCATGCCTCCAACCGGCGGCAGGCATCGTTTGCGTCTTCGTCTACGCCTCCGGCCCTTATTTCCAGGGCGTTGGCCATAAGCTGTGCGTCGGCGCCAATCCGCCAGGGATCGTCCATGTCGATACCAAGGATCTGTTCCAGGCCTGAAAACGATAGCGGCAGGCCTATATCACGAACCGCGTCGAACTCCGGTTTTTGTACAGCTGCCTGCGTAAGTTCCGACGCTTTGGCCGCAAGCCGGTCGAACAGCCCATTGCTGGAGGAAAAGCTTAGCGAACCAGCCAATGGGCGGCGCAGGCGCATGTGCCGCGGCGGGTCGGACAGCAGCATGGAACGGGTCAACAGGTCCAGGGCCGGATTGGCGCTGATCTTTTGCCTGACCTCCTGATAGGCGCCCGGCGGTGCCTGCAGCAACAGCGGGTGTTTCAAGGCCTGGGAAACAAGCGCATGGCTGAACACGTAGAAGGCTTCACCGACCTCGGGATAAGGAGGTTTGCCCCAACTGGCGCCTCCTGAACTCCGACGACGGGCGAATTCGGGAAACGCATCGCTGCCATGGGCAATGGGGTCAAATAGATCAGCTTGATCTGTCATCGGGCAAGATCGACAGCAAAGATAACGCGAAATCCGCCGGAACTCATGTCTTCAGGTAGAAAATCGGACGCGAGATGTAGAAATTCGCACCGGAGAACACGGTTATAGAACCGCAGTAGCGGATCCCTCGTTATTGATTCCACCGAAGGCATGACACCGGTCCGGTGCCAATCGTCGATGGTCCGACGAAATTCCGGATCCGGCCGAACCTTGTCGGGCAACTCGTCCTATGCTCCCGCGTAGGACGGGCAACGTCCGTCGCCGACCAACCAACGCGCACCGACCTGCCGGCCATAGTCAGACATTTGCGACAACAGGCGGCGTGCCATGTCGGTGCCGCGGAATTCGGGTCGCACACCAAGATTGTAAACGTAGAGTGACCGTGCAGGTTGGCTCCTGACAAGCGAAGAGTAGGCGGAGAAGGTCTTGGGGAACCTTCCCGTATCGTGCGGATCTTGGCTGGTTTCCACGAAGCAGATCGCGCCTGCAACAAGGTTCTCAACCATGGCCAGGATCATTGTATGCCCGAGCGAAAGCCGGTGGTGAATTGTTTTTTCGCTGGCACCGAGTCGTCCCCAGGCTGCGGCCTCCATCGCGGCCATGCCCGGAACGTCGTCTGCCACAAGTTGTTGAAATACGATCATCTTCATCGTCGAAAGGCCGCTCGTAATTGCGATATCGAATCGATAATTTTCTGATACCAGCTGTTGATGGGTGCATGAGTAGGGGCGGGTTGTCTCATGATCTTCTATGTTTGCCATCGCTTGCATGCCTATACCCTGGCAAGCCTGCTACTCTATTTTCGAACTGATTTGCAGGATTCTGTGCGCTTTGTCCCCTATGACGAACGGGCGCATCTGCTTGAGATTTCCAGAGGCACCGTTCTTTGGACGGATTTGGACCGACTGAGCGAAGCAGAGATTGAAGCATGCTCCAATCTCAGCCAGCGAATGAAGTCGCAGCAGCCTGATCTGTTTCAACTCAACCATCCGCGAAAAAGCCTTCAGCGTTTCGATCTATTGCGTATGCTGTTCGCGGACGGCATCAATGATTTCAATGTATACAGACCCGAAATTCTGCCGGCGGGAATGCGTTTTCCTGTCTTTCTGCGTGACGAGACGGGCGCCGCTTATAAAGTGCCGCCGCTGTTGCAATCGCCGGCGGAACTCGGCGAGGCGCTCTCGAACCTGGGTACGATGAATTTTGTTCGCCCCATGGTGGTGGAGTTTGGAGCAAAGGCTGGTGCCGATGGCAGCTACCGAAAATACTCGGCATATCGGATCGGCGAGCGCAGTTATGCGCAACACTGCTTCGCCAGCAAGGAGTGGTTCATAAAGGTACAGGGAGGCGGTATGTCGGGGCAACATCGGGTCGAGCATACCGCCTTTGTGCGCGACAATCCGCATGCGGTAGAGCTGATGCCGATTTTCGAGAAGGCGGGGATCTCATATGGCAGGATCGACTACACCATTGTCGATGGTCGCATCCAGATTTTCGAGATCAACACCAATCCCACTGTATTGAACGACCCTCCCACACCCTTCGACAGATATGATTCGTTGCCTTACGCCAACATGCATGCAGATGCCTTGGCACAGCTGCCATATGCTAACGATCCCCTATCCACTCCGGATATCGATGAGACACATCTCCAGATCTTGGGCCGCCTGAGAAACAAGTACCGTCGCAGACGAATGAAGCTGACCGTTCGAAAGGGCTTCAGGTCTTTCCGGGATGCCATGTTCGGCGCCAAGCCTTGAGTTCAAGAACAAGAGCGCGGGGCAATATCGCACTGGCGATCGGCGCGCAGTGTGCAGCAAACTTTCGTGATTTGCCGGCAGTTTGGCTTGGACATTATTTCGCCGGCCACGTAACAAATCAGCGCCGAGACGCGAAATTCGGGGGAGTGAACTCTTGTGAGCGGCAAGGACGAGGCCGAACTTTCCCGGCTGATGCGGGCCGCCATCGCGGGAGATGAAAGGGCTTACGCCGACTTTCTGCACCGGATTGCCGCGCTGGTTCGCGGTTTTGCCAGGCGCAAGATCGTGCAGGGCGGGGTCGATCCCGAGGATGTCGTGCAGGAAACCTTGCTGGCCATTCATGTAAAACGACATACTTGGCGCCAGGATGCGCCGGTGTTGCCGTGGATCTACGCGATCGCCCGCTTCAAGCTGATCGATGCGTTCCGGCGGCGCGGACGGCGCATCGAGATCGATGTCGACGATATCGCCGAGACGTTCGCCGAGCCGGAAACCGAGACCGTCAGCGAGCGAGACATCAACCGGGCATTGGACAGCCTGTCGCCGGCACAGCGCTCCGTGGTCTCGGCCGTGTCGGTGGAAGGGCGGTCCATCGGTGAGACGGCGGCGAAGTTCGGCATCAGCGAGACGGCGGTGCGTGTGTCGCTGCATCGCGGACTTGCCGCGATAGCCAAGCGATTCGGGCAGGGGCGGTTCGGGCGGGAATGACATGAGGACGGACGATCTCATCAGGGCGCTGGACGCCGATGCAAGCAGCAAGGCGATGCCGCTGCAATCGGCCTGGTGGCTGGCCGCCGGTGCGGGGGCGGTGATCGCGGCCATCGTTTTCCTGCTGACCATCGGCCCGCGCCCAGACTTCATGGCGGCCGCGCACACGATGCGCTTCCTCTCCAAATTCGTCTTCACCATCGTGCTTGCCGTCAGCGCCTTCGCCCTGATCCGCGCCTTGTCGACACCGGGTGCCTCGACGGGCCGGGCAATGGCCTGGATGGCCGCGGCGCCCGTGCTGGTAGCCGTGGCGGTGCTTCTGGAGCTTTTCATGATGCCGGAGGCGCTGTGGGGTACACGGATGGTCGGCAACAACATGATGCTCTGCATGGGCTTCATCCCGCTGATCGGTATTGGCCCGCTTGCCATCTTCCTGTGGATGCTGCGCTATGGCGCGCCGACACGGCCGGTGCTTGCCGGTGCGGTGGCGGGCCTGCTCGCCGGCGGGCTGGCGGCAACCTTCTATGCCGCGCACTGCTTCGACGACTCGCCGCTTTTCGTCGCCCCCTGGTACACGATAGCCATTGCAGCGCTCGCATTGCTCGGTGCGCTCGGCGGACGGTTTTTCATACGCTGGTAGCGTTTCGTAACGATCGCGGACCCGTGCACCGATCCTTAATCATGCCGGCAATTGTTTGCCGGTTAGCGACCACGCCGGCATGCCGGACGCAACCTTTCCTTAAAATCGATCCGCCAAGGTTGATGCGAGAACATGCGTTTGCGCACGGGGGTGGCACGTATCGTGATGTGGCGAGGATTGACCAGCCGAGAATCTCTTGGGCATGCAGGGTTGGCGTTGCTCGTCGCCGGCCTGGGCGTGCTGGCGACCTCGATCCTGCTTTCGCGCCTGGACCTCGGCACCGAAGCGCTGAAGCTCTGCCTGCAGATCGCGGTGGCGCTGGCGGTGGGCGCGCTGTTCCTCGCCGCCCTGTCCATACGCAGGATCAGCAGGCATCGCCAGCAGATCGCCGAGAGCGAGCTGCGCTTCCGCCGCGCCATGGAGGATTCGGCGATCGGCATCGTGGTTGTCGGTCTCGACGGTCGCATCCGCCAGACCAATCCGGCCTTCGCCGCCATGCTTGGCTACACAAGCGAAGAGATCGAGGCGCTGACTTTCTTCCAGATCACGCATCCCGACGATCTGCAGATCGGGCGGGAGACGATGGACGATCTGAAGGCGGGCACGGTCAATTCCTTCCACTTCGAGAAGCGCTATCTCAGGAAGGACGGAACGCCCGTTTGGGCCCATCTCTCCGGTTCGGTCATTCGCGATGAGACCGGCGGCCGCCCGCTCTATCTCGTCTCGCAAATCGAGAACATCGACGCTCGCAAGCAGGCCGAGGCGCGCATTGCCGAGGCGGAAACGCGTTGGAATTTCGCCCTGGCCGGCGCCGGCCAAGGGGTCTGGGACCTCGACATGCGCAAGGGCGGCACGACCTATTCCTCGACCTGGGTCAAGATGCTGGGCTATGCGGATGGTGAGCTCGATGGCGACACCGACCGCTGGCTGACGATGATCCATCCCGACGATCGCGAGACTGTCGCCGAAGCGGATCGCGCTCATCTCGAGGGCAAGACACCGTTCTTTGAGGCCGAGTTCAGGATGCGCCACAAGGATGGCCACTGGATGTGGATACTCGACCGCGGCAAGGCTATCGAACGCGACGAGGATGGACGGCTGATCAGGGCCATTGGCAGCCTGACCGACATCACCCGTCGCAAGGAGGCCGAAGAGCGCCTCACTGTGTCGGCGGCAATGCTTGCCGATGAAAAGGAGCGGCTGAGGGTGACGCTGCAATCGATCGGCGATGCCGTCATCTGCACCGATGCCGCAAACCGCGTCACCTTCATGAACCCGGTCGCCGAAAAGCTGACCGGGATTGCCGGCGGCGAGGCTCTCGGCAAGATGCTTGGCCATGTCTACTGGGCGGTCGACGAGGAGACGGGGCACAGGATCGGCGTCACCCGGCCCGCGATTGGCGTTCATGCGCCCGCCGACCAGAACAGCCGCGCCGTCCTGATCCGGCGCGACGACACGCGCTGCAGCATCCGCCAGGTCGTGTCGCCGATCATCAACGAACGGAACGAATTCTGCGGGCTGGTCATCGTCTTCCAGGACTTTTCCGATGCGCGCGCGCTGCAGCGCCAACTGGCGCACGCCGCGGCACACGACGCGCTGACCGGCCTTGCCAATCGCTCCAGCTTCATCCGCGCCATGGAGGAACTGGTCGGTCAGGCCCGCAAGGACGGCACCGCCGACACGAGGAAGTCGACCGGCGACACGACAGAGTCGGTCGGAGCCAGCGGACATCAGTTCATGTTCATCGATCTCGACCACTTCAAACTGGTCAACGACACGGGCGGCCACGCGGCGGGAGACGCGCTGCTGAAGCGGGTTGCCGTGGCGATTCGCGGCGTGCTTGGTCCAGACGATATCGTCGCTCGCCTCGGCGGCGACGAATTCGCGGTCATTCTGAAATCGGGTTCAGCAGCCGGCGCCAAGATCGCGGCGCGCTCCATCATCGATGCGATCGGCGGCCTGGATTTCACCTGGGACGGCCGTCCTCACGTGATCGGCGCCAGCATCGGATTGGCTGCGATCAATGCCAATTGCGGCGAGGTCGACGAGATCATCGCGAGAGCCGATGCGGCCTGCTATGCGGCCAAGGCGGCCGGCCGTGGCTGTGTCTCCGTGGCGCCCGACGCACGGATCGTGGATGGCCGGACAGAGCCGCTGGCCGCGGCCTCCTGATCGAGCCTGTCACCGCCGAAAGGCTTGCCCCTGATTTGCGCCGACGATGCGCTCAGCGCGTCGGAACGGGATGCTCGCCGCGATAATCGTAAAAACCGCGCCCGGTTTTGCGGCCGAGCCAGCCGGCCTCGACATATTTCACCAGCAGCGGGCAAGGACGGTACTTCGAGTCCGACAGGCCGTCATGCAGCACCTGCATGATCGACAGGCAGGTATCGAGCCCGATGAAATCGGCCAGCTGCAGCGGCCCCATCGGATGGTTGGCGCCGAGCCGCATGGCGGTGTCGATGGCGTCGACCGAGCCGACACCCTCATAGAGGGTGTAGATCGCCTCGTTGATCATCGGCAGCAGGATGCGGTTGACGATGAAGGCCGGAAAATCCTCCGAGACCGTAATCGTCTTGTCGAGTTGCTTCACATAGGTCTTTGCCGCCTCGAAGGTCTGGTCCTCGGTGGCGATGCCGCGCACCAGTTCGACCAGCTTCATCAGCGGCACCGGGTTCATGAAATGTATGCCGATGAACCGCTCCGGCCGGTCGGTCTGCGCGGCAAGCCGCGTGATCGAGATCGACGAGGTGTTGGTCGCCAGGATGGCTTCGGGATTGAGCTGCGGACAGAGCTGGGCGTAGATCTTGCGCTTGACCGTCTCGTCCTCGGTCGCCGCTTCGATCACCAGATCCGCGCCGGCAAGATCGGCCATCGCGGGCGCGGCCGAAATGCGGCCCATCGCGTCGTTGCGCACCTTCTCGTCGAGCTTGCCGGACCCCACCTGGCGGGCCATGTTGCCGCTGATTGTGGCGATGCCTTTCTCGATGCGGTCGGGCGAAATATCATAGATCAGCACCTTGTAGCCCGAAAGCGCGGAGACATGGGCGATGCCGCCGCCCATCTGGCCCGCGCCGATGATGCCGATCGTCTCGATCTTGCTCATTACACCGATCCCGTCCTGAGCCCTTCCGCTTGAACTGCGAAAGCGCTCCACCTTTTTATTTTACCGCAATTCCCTAGGGAAAGCGCTACGCGCTTTTCCCGGGAAAACCGCTGCGCACTTTTGCTGGATTGCTTTTCGCCTTTGCGGCCTGCTTTTTGTGCGGTGCAAACTAAAAGGGCGGGGCGACTTCGTCTACCCCACCCTCACCATTTAATACCTTTGGCAGAAAGCGTCAAAGCGCCTTTTGCAGCTCCGGCAGAATGACGAAGAGATCGCCGACGAGGCCGTAGTCGGCAACCTGGAAAATCGGCGCCTCCTCGTCCTTGTTGATGGCGACGATGACCTTCGAATCCTTCATGCCGGCGAGATGCTGGATGGCGCCGGAGATGCCGACCGCGATGTAAAGATCGGGGGCAACCACCTTGCCGGTCTGGCCGACCTGCCAGTCGTTCGGCGCATAGCCGGCATCGACCGCGGCGCGGGAGGCGCCGACGGCTGCACCGAGCTTGTCGGCGACCGGCAGGATGACCTCCTGGAACTTCTCCGCCGAACCCAGCGCACGACCACCCGAGATGATGATCTTGGCCGAGGTCAGCTCCGGACGGTCGGTCTCGGAAAGCTTGTTCTCGACGAAGGTGGACAGGCCGGGATTGGCCGCGGCCTTGACGGTCTCGACCGCCGCCGAGCCGCCCTCGGGCGCTGCCTGGAACGAGGCTGTGCGAACCGTGATCACCTTCTTGGCGTCGCTCGACTGCACCGTCTGGATGGCATTGCCGGCATAGATCGGCCGCTTGAAGGTGTCGGGAGATACGACTTCGATGATCTCGGACACCTGCGCGACATCGAGGAGCGCAGCCACGCGCGGCGCGACATTCTTGCCCGACGATGTCGCCGGCGCGATGATGGTATCGTAGGCGCCCGCCAGCGACACAATGAGCGCTGCCGTCGGTTCGGCCAAGCGCTCGGCAAGCTCGTCGGCTTCGGCCAGCAGCACCTTGCTCACGCCCTTCAGCTTGGCGGCAGCGTCGGCTGCCGGCTTGGCGCCCTTGCCGGCAACCAGCACATGCACGTCCGAGCCGATCTGCAGCGCCGCCGACAGCGCCTTGGCGGTCTGGTCGGAGAGGGTGGCGTTGTCGTGTTCTGCAATCAGAAGAATAGCCATTGATGATATCCTGACTTTCGTTTCGCGGCTCCCTGAAATCCGGTCAGGCCGAGTCGAAAACGGTTGGTTTCGAGAACCGGAGCGGAGCGTACTTCAGTACGTCGCCTCGGCAAGCGGAGAAGCCAGCCGTTTGCAGGCCGGCCTCATCGGATTTCCTACAACACGCCGGCTTCGTTCTTGAGCTTGTCGACCAGCTCAGCGACGCTCTTGACCTTGACGCCTGCCTTGCGGCCGCTCGGCTCCTCGGTCTTGATGACCTTCAGCCGCGGCTTGACGTCGGCGCCATAGTCGGCAGGGCTCTTCTCGTCGAGCTGCTTCTTCTTGGCCTTCATGATGTTGGGCAGCGAGGCATAGCGCGGCTGGTTGAGGCGAAGGTCGGCAGTCACGATCACCGGCATCTTCAGCTCCACCGTCTGCAGGCCGCCATCGACTTCGCGCGTCACCTTGGCCTTGTCGCCGTCGAGCACGATCTTGGAGGCGAAGGTGCCCTGCGCCCAGCCCAGCAGTGCCGCCAGCATCTGGCCGGTCTGGTTGGAATCGTCGTCGATAGCCTGCTTGCCGAGGATGACGAGGCCGGGCTGCTCAGCGTCGACGACACCCTTCAGCACCTTGGCGACGCCGAGCGGCTCGGTCTGTTCGTCGGTCTTGACCAGGATGGCGCGGTCGGCGCCCATGGCGAGCGCGGTGCGCAGTGTTTCCTGCGCCTGCTGCGGGCCGATCGAGACGACGATGATTTCTTCGGCCTTGCCGGCTTCCTTCAGCCGGATTGCTTCTTCCACCGCGATTTCGTCAAACGGGTTCATCGCCATCTTGACGTTGGCGAGCTCCACCGCCGAACCATCAGCCTTCACGCGAACCTTGACGTTCGCATCCACAACCCGCTTCACGGGTACAAGGATCTTCATTTGCCTGTCACCTCTTCACGCTAGTTGGGCGCTATAACAGCCTGCGCCCTTTCTGAGTTGTCGAAAGCCGACATTCCTGACTGAATTTTGGCCGGATGGAATTCTGGCCGGATGGAAATTCTGGTCTTTGCCCGCCTTAGGTTGCGGCGGTGACGTTTCCGTAGTTGCGGCAACCCTGCACGTCAATACGCTGCAAGCCGCTCAAATCGGTTCAGTCCAAACTGGAAGCGTTTCCTCGTCCCCAGCGCGGTGTCGCGGCGGGCGGGTCGGGGATCAGCGGTTCCGTGGCAACCGGCGGTTGGTCGGGAGCGGTGGGCGCGACGTCCTCGTCGGCGCCGGCAAACAGCGGCACGCCGCGGCTGCGCAGGACGAGCACCAGAACGGCGCCGGCAATGATGCCGCCGATATGGCAGGCCCACGAAATCTGATCCTCGCCGCCGGCGGCAAACATCACCACCTGGAACAGCACCCACAAGATGAGCGGGATGAAGGCCGGAATCCGCAGCGGGATGCGGGCAAAGGCCAGCAACCAGACCTTCACCCTGGGATAAAGGATCAGATAGGCGACCACCACGCCGGCGATGGCGCCGGAGGCACCGATCAGCGGCACTTGCGAATCCCAGGCGACGAGGCCCTGGAAAGCGGCGCCGGCGATCGCGCACAACAGGTAGAAGATGAGGTACCGGATGTGGCCGAGTGCATCCTCGACATTGTCGCCGAACACCCACAGGAACAGCATGTTGCCGCCAAGATGGAAGATGTCTGCATGCAGGAAGGAATAGGTGAGATAGCTCAGGCTTTCGGGGATGACGATGAAACGGGGATCGAGCTCGGCGGTGTCATGGACGACCGAGGGGATGAAGCCGAGACCAAGCACGGCGGCATTGGAGAAACTCTCGCCGCCGAGCGCGGTGGCAAGGTAGACCAGGGCATTGACCACGATCAGCCCGATGGTCACATATTGCAGCCTGATGTGCCGCAGCCTGTTGGTGTCGTAAAGCGGGATGAACATTGCCCCAGGCCCTCTTCCGCTTTCGACAATCAGCGGTTCTTGCCGGGAACCCATAGCACGTCGGCGTTTCCGTTGTCATTGACCGCCCGGGCGGCGACAAACAGGAAATCCGAGACGCGGTTGATGTATTTCAGACCGTCGCGGTTGACGTGCTCGTTCGGGTCCTGGGCAAGGGCTACGATCAGCCTTTCGGCCCGCCGCGCCACGGTGCGGGCAAGGTGAAGTGCCGCCGCTGCCGGCGTGCCGCCATTGAGCACGAAGGATTTGAGCGGCTGAAGCTCCTTGTTGAGAAGGTCGATGTCCTTTTCGACCCGGTCGGTCTGCACGGCGACGATGCGAAGCGGCTCATAGCCGAGCGGCTTGCCGTCGTCGGGCACGGCGAGATCGGCGCCGAGATCGAACAGATCGTTCTGGATGCGGGAAAGCATGTCATCGATCGCGGGATGGGTCGCGGCCGTGTGGACCCGGGCGATGCCGATGCAGGCATTGGCCTCGTCGATCGTGCCGTAAGCGTCTACCCGAAGGTCGGATTTCAGCCGCCTTTCGCCGGTGCCGAGACCCGTGGTGCCATCATCGCCGGTGCGGGTGTAGATCTTGTTGAGCTTGACCATTTCGCCTCCCCGGCTGCCGATATCCTCACTTGCGGGTGAAATACACCGCAAGCAGAATCAGCACCAGCGCCACGGCCTGCAGCATGACGCGTGCCTGCATCAGCTTGTTCGACGTGACGCCGGAACCACCGCGCATCATGTTGATGAGGCCACGAACAAGCACGACCGCAACGGCGACCATGACCAGAATGGCGAGAATGTTGAAGACGGTTGCCATTGTTGCGTTCCAGTTGTTTGGCGTTCAGGCGCGTTTGGCCATCAGGCGGTAGAGCATCGATGCCGGCAGGATGCGTTTGAGCACCGCACCGATCCTGGCCGGCACTGTTACCACATAGTGCGGGCGCGGGGGCCGCGACAGAAGTGCATGGCGCAGCGCCGCATGAACGACTTCCGGCCCTGGCTTCAAGGCCGATTGGCTGCCGCCGGCCCGCAACCGCTCGAGTTGCGCCGCATAGTCCACGCGGTGCACGGAATTTTCGTGGTCGATGTTGCTGAGAAACCAAATGAGGCCATTGCTGGCGATCTTCGACTTCACCGGCCCCGGCTCGATCAGCGAAACGTGGACGCCGCTGCCGGCCAGTTCCTGGCGCTGGCAGAGCATCAAGGCCTCCAGTGCGTGCTTCGATGCCGAATAGGCGCCGCGAAAGCGCACCGGCACCAAGCCAAGAATCGACGAGCAGTGGACGATGCGGCCGTGACCCTGGCGGCGCATCACCGGCACCAGCCGGCGGGTCAAATCATGCCAGCCGAAGAAATTCGCCTCGAACTGCTGCTTGAGCGCCGCAACGGGCAGATCCTCGACGGCGCCCGGCTGCGCATAGGCGCCGTTGTTGAACAGGGCGTCGAGCCGGCCGCCGGTGCGGTCGAGCACCGCCGCCACCAGCGAGGCGATGGAGTCCGGCTCGCAATAATCGAGATAGAAGGCCTCGATGCCGTCGGCTTCGAGCGCGGCGATGTCCTGCGGCTTGCGCGCCGTTGCGAACACCCGCCAGCCTTCCGCCTTTAACGCGCGGGCGCAGTACGCGCCTATTCCCGAAGACGCACCGGTGATGATAATCGAGCGCACCTTCTGCGCCGGACTGTTCGTGGTTTCGCCAAGGGTTGCCATTTGCCGCAATCCCTTCCCATATTCCCGGCGTGGAGACAATTGGAGGGCGCGGTTCTTGTTGCGGAAGATCGTAGCCCTCAAGCGGGTTCTCTACGACGCGCTTGGCCATTTCAACACCGATGACGGCTGGGCCATGGCCAGCCATCTGGCGATCACCTCGCTGATGGCGCTGTTCCCGTTCCTGATCTTCGCGACGACGCTGGCGAGCTTCCTGGGCGCGCAGGCGTTCTCCGACACGGCCGTGCATCTGGTCTTCGACACCTGGCCCGAACAGATCGCCAAGCCGATCGCGCGCGAAGTGCTCAATGTGCTGACCGTCCGGCGCACCGACCTTTTGACCTATGGTGTGGTGCTTGCTGCCTATTTTGCGTCGAACGGCATCGAGGCGCTGCGCACGTCGCTCAACCGCGCCTACCGCGTTTCGGAAACGCGCGGCATCATCTACCGCCGGGTGCAGAGCATCATCTTCGTTCTCATCGCCACGGCCGGTTTCCTGGCGATCAGCGTGCTCCTGGTGTTCGCGCCGCTGCTGGCGCGGCTCGCCGAAGCCCATATCGACTGGATCAAGCCCTATATGGGCACCATCACGCTGTGGCGTTACGTCATCGCTTCGGCGGTCATCGTCGGCGGATTGTTTGCCGTGCATTTCTGGCTGCCGGCGGGCAAGCGCCGCTTCGTCTCGCTGGTGCCGGGCATCGTCTTCACGCTGGCGGCATGGCTTATCGGCTCGACCATCTTCGCCACCTATCTCGACCACTTCTCGTCCTATGTGACGACCTATGCCGGCCTGGCCTCGATCATGATCGCCGTGGTCTTCCTCTACATGGTGTCGGCGATCTTCATCCTCGGCGGCGAGCTCAATGCCGCGATCAGCCGCTATCTGGAGGCACGTGCGCGGGTGGGATGACAGGTCGAATTGGGGAACTGGAATGGGAGAATTGAGGAATGGGAGAATTGAAGAATTGAAGAATTGACGTAGCACCCAGCGCCAGATGGCCCCCATCTGCCTCAATGCCTCAATGCCTCAATGCCTCAATGCCTCAATGCCTCAATGCCTCAATTCCTCAATTCCTCAATTCCACAGTTCTTCCCTTGGTCTGCCGCGCCGTTGCCAGGCCGACGCCGAATGTCGTGATGGCCATGCCGGCGATCTGCAGCGCGTTGAGCTGTTCGTCGAAGAGTGCCCAGGCGATGACCGCCGTCACCGCCGGCACCAGGTAGAACAGCGACGCCACTTTCGACATCTCGCCGTCGCGGATCATCACCATCAGCAGGAAGATGGCGCCCAGCGACAGCACCAGCACCAGCCAGGCCATGGCGAAGATCAGCTCGCCATTGATGATGATCGTGTGGGTTTCGAAAGCGAGCGAGGCGAGGAGCATCAGCGAACCGCCGCCGACATATTGCCACATGGTCGCCGCGACCAGGTCGCCGCCGGAGGCGAAGCGCTTCTGCCAGATGGTGCCGGCGCTCATGCCGAGTACCGAGACCAGCGAGGCGGTCAATGTCGCAACTGTTACGCCGCCGCCCAGCGCGCCGAGCTTCGGCCACAGCACGATGACGATGCCGATGAGGCCGATACCAAGGCCAAGCCAGTGGCGCGGCAGGATCGCCTCGCCGAGAAACTTGCCGGCAAGCACCGCCGTGATCAGCGGCTGCAGGCCGACGATGAGGGCCGAAAATCCGGCCGGCATGCCCCTGTGGATGGCCCAGAAGACGGCGCCGAGATAGACGCCATGCATCAGGATGCCGGCGCCGGTGGCATGCAGCGCCTCCTCGCGGGTGGCTCTTTTCGAGCCCAGCACAAGCATCAGGACGGCCAGCAGGATGGCGGCGATGACGAAACGCGCGGCGAGGAATGTGAACGGTTCCGCCCACGGCATGGCGTAGCGCGCGCCGATAAAGCCGGTCGCCCACAGGACGACGAAGGTGGCGGGGATGAACCGCTTGATGCTGTGCATGTTCCGGAGACCGCCGTGTTGGGGGGAGTTGACCGTGGCGCTGCTCTAATGCGCTTCAACCCGACGCGCAAAGCGAAACCATTGATCCATGCATCATCGGAATTCAACGGCCGGCGCATTTGGCAGGTGGTTTGTCTGATCTCGCCGGCTCAAAGCCCGACTATCCGCCGGATGCCGTCAGGTGATGCGCCGGCATGGCGCAAGGCGGCAAGGCTGGTGTCGCCGAGGCTTTTGGACAGCTTTCGTCCGTCTGGCCCCAGGATGAGACGATGATGGAAATAGGCCGGTTGCGGCAGTCCGAGGAGTTGCTGCAGCAGGCGCTGCACGCCAGTGGCGGAAAACAGATCCTGGCCGCGCACGACGTGGCTGACGTCTTGCAGCGCATCGTCCATGACGACGGCGAGGTGGTAACTGGTCGGAATGTCTCGGCGCGCCAAGATCACGTCGCCCCAGTCCCGCGGGCGGGCTTCGACGGAGCGCGTCGCGGAAAGCGTCTCGTCAGAATACTCCGTCCATGAAAGGTCCTTGCCGACACGCGCCATGGCGGCATCGACATCCAGCCGCCAGGCGAAGGGTGCATTCTCGGCGATCCGCCGCTGCCGTTCCTTCAGCGGCAGCGCCTTGTCGGTGGCGGGGTAGAGCGGCACGCCATCGGGATCGCGCGGCCAGTCGCGCCCACGCTTTTCGCTGTCGGTGATGAAGGCGCGGATCTCGCCACGGCTCATGAAGGCGGGGTAGACGAGTTCGTCCGCGATCAACCGCTCGAGCACCGCCTGGTATTCGGCGAAATGCTCGGACTGGCGGCGCACCGGCTCTTCCCAGCCAAGCCCCAGCCATTTCAGGTCGGCAAGCACGCCTGCCTCGAATAGCGGCGTGCAGCGCGTCGTGTCGATATCCTCGATGCGCAGCAGCAGGCGGCCGTGCGCCTGTGCCGCCAGCTTCTGGTTGAGCAGCGCCGAATAGGCGTGGCCGAGATGCAGGTCGCCGTTGGGGCTGGGCGCGAAGCGGAATGTCAGGAGTGTCATCTCTCAGGCGGCAATCATGTTTTGCGGCGCTTCGCCAATTGCTACCCTGTCGACGGTCGAGGAACAAGAAAGCATGCGCCGTATCGTGACATCAGACGACATTGCCCGGGGGCTCGATGCGCTTTGCGTGATCGACCCGCGCCTGGAAAAGGTGCGCGGCATGGCCGGCGAGGTGCCGCTGCGGCTGTCCGAGCCCGGGTTTCGAAGCCTGGCGTCGATCGTCGTCTCGCAGCAAGTGTCCCGCGCCAGTGCCGATGCGATCTTCGGCCGGCTGACCAAACTCGTCGATCCGCTGACGCCGCAAGCGATCCTGGCCGCCGGCGAGGACATGTTTCGCGAGGCCGGCCTGTCGCGGCCCAAGCAGCGCGGCCTGATCGCAATTGCCCAGGCGGTGGCCGACGGCCTCGACCTTCATCACCTCTGTTCGCTCGATGCCCAGGAGGCGATCACGACGATGACGGCGGTGTCCGGCATCGGCCCGTGGACGGCGGAAGTGTATCTCTTATTCGCCGCCGGGCATCCCGACATCTTCCCCGCGCGCGACGTCGCGCTGCAGAGCGCGGTCGGCCACGCGCTCGGCATCGAGCCGCGTCCGCCGGAGAAAACCCTGATCGCACTGGCCGAATCATGGAGCCCGTGGCGAGGTGTCGCATCGCGGCTTTTCTGGTCCTATTATCGTGAAACCAGAGGGCGGGACGCCGCGCCGCCGGCCTGAATCCGCAAAAAATCATAAAAATCACGCATTTTTGGCGCTTAGGCCACGCGACAATCCGCTTCACATCCCTGTCATGTCGGGCTTACAGTATCCGCGCCGTTCGGGTCTAGAACCAAGGAGGTGAACACGTGACGGTTGCCGTATCTCCGGATGGGCTTCCAGCACTGGTGCTGAATGCGGATTACCGTCCGCTCAGCTATTACCCCTTGTCGCTCTGGTCGTGGCAGGATGCCATCAAGGCGGTGTTCCTCGACCGGGTGAACATCGTCGCGGAATACGAGCATGCCGTCTCCTCGCCGACCTTCTCGATGAAGCTGCCGAGCGTGGTCAGCCTGAAGGCCTATGTGAAGCCCTCCAGGCACCCGGCCTTCACCCGCTTCAACGTCTTCCTGCGCGACCGCTTCCAGTGCCAGTATTGCGGCACGCCGGAGGACCTGACCTTCGATCACGTCATTCCCCGCCACCGTGGCGGCGCGACGACATGGGAGAATGTCGTTGCCGCCTGTTCGCCCTGCAACCTCAGGAAGGGCGGCATGATGCCGGCGCATGCCAAGATGTGGCCGCTGCAGAAGCCTTTCCAGCCGACGGTGCACGATCTGCACAACAATGGCCGCCTGTTCCCGCCCAACCATCTGCATGAGAGCTGGATGGATTATCTGTACTGGGATGTCGAACTCGAACCCTGAGATCGTTCGAGAATTCGGGAGGCTGGCCGTCTGGAGCGATTGTCTGCGCTTCCGATGCTCACGGACCAAATGTCCGCTCCGCTTCGGTTCTCGAGAATCACTCCATACGACTCAGCCTGCCGAATTCTTTGAACGATCTCGCGTCGGCGCCATCGCGCCAAATCAGTCGCGGGTGAGGGCGCCGCGGAAGGCGACGGCGGCGAGGACCAGGCTGGCGATGGCGTTCCAGCCGGCCAGGGACAGGCCGAGGATGCGCAATGCGGCTTTGTCGCAGGACGGCGGCACGAATTTGTCGAGCGCGTCGAGCACGCCCTTGCCGCCGGTGTCGACCGGCCCGGCGCCTGCGGTACAATCGGTCGGGCCGGCCCACCACTGCCATTCGACGCCGGAGTGGTAGACGCCGAGATAGAGGCCGTAGAGCATCAGGATGCCGCCGACGGCCAGCAGGCCGCGCGTTAGCCATGCCGGTGCGTGCAGCATCGACGCAATCACCGCCAGCACCATCAGCGGCACGCCGATATAGTAGGGCGTGCGCTGTTCGAGGCAGAGGTGGCAGGGGATGTAGCCGCCGAGATACTGGAAGCCGAGCGCCGAGCCGACGGTGGCGGCCATGGCGACGGCGAGGAACAAGGCGGTTAGCGTGCGCTGGCGTCCGGTGTCGGCATTCATGGTCGCTGTCATTTCAATCGGTCCGTCCGGCTCGCAATGGTTCTGTTCAGAACGCGTATTTGACCAGGATATAGAGCAAAATCAGGGCAGCCGCGCCGGCGCCGGCGATGAGGCCGAGGCGCTTCTCGATGAATTCGCGGATCGGTTCGCCATAATGGCGCAGCAGCCAGGCGAGCAGCAGGAAACGGCCACCGCGGGCCACGATCGCCAGCACCACGAACAACAGCAAATTGACGCCGATGACGCCGGACAGGATCGTCACCACCTTGATCGGCGGCAGGTGGGCAGCGCCCGATGTGATCAGCATCAGGACGATGAAGCCGACGCCTGCCCCCGCGCGCAGCGCTTCGAACTCGTCGTACTTGCCGTAGAATTCGAGGATCGGCCTCGCCACCGCGTCATAGGCGTAGTGGCCGATGAACCAGCCGGCGATGCCGCCCAGCACCGAGGCGACGGTGGCGATCAGCGCATAGCGGTAGGCGCGATCCGGCCGCGACAGCGCCATCGGCAGATAGAGCACGTCGGCCGGCACCAGGAACACCGAGCTCTCGACGAAGGCGATGAAGGCCAGCCACCATTCGGCGGATTTGCGGGCCGCCAGCGACAAGGTCCAGTCGTAAAGTCCGCGAAGCATCGGCACTCCTAATGCGTGTCGTTCAATTGCGCAGGCAGGTTGGGGTGTAACGGCATGCACAGAACAAAGACCCAGAGCACGCCATCCGTCCCCGCAGACGTGCCGCGCTTTGATGCGCCGCCTGTCTAGAAAGATTTTCCGCGCTGCACAATGGCAGCCCCGTCACGAAATCGAAAGGCGCAGATTGGTCGCATCTTGAGGGCACCGGAGAATTGGCCAGTTGACGAACAGCCCTCCAACCGTATAGTCCCGCGCCATCCAGGCCGCCCGGCCTGAGCCCCTATGGCGGAATTGGTAGACGCGCTCGACTCAAAATCGAGTTCCGCAAGGAGTGCTGGTTCGATTCCGGCTAGGGGCACCAACCTTCACTCTTCGAGCTTTGGGTGGCAAATCCCAACGCGATCAAGACGCCTTACGCGTCGCGGTGGGATCGCCGTCATTGGCCGCGCCAAGCTCGCCAGCCGCCAGCAATTCGTCGAATGTCCGTTCGAGATCGGCATTGTCACCCGCTGCCGGTCCGCTGGGCGGATCCTGGCGTCTCAGCGTTTCCAGCCTGTGGTGAAGCTGGCGGTTCTCATCGCGGCAACGGGCATGCGCGAGTTCGTCGGTCATGTCGCGCAAGCGGAGATCGGCGAGTTGAACCTTCACCGCGCCATAGTCTCGGCGCGCCGCGTCGCGCTCCTGGCGCAACGTCGCAATCTCGGTTTCCGAGGTTTGGCGCCGATGCTCGGCCACGTCCTCGGCGCGCTGCCCCACGCTCGGCGTTGCGCGGACCACGCTTTGATCGGCGGCGCTGCGCTGGAGCGAGCGCAACCTCTTTTCAAGTTCGGCGGCCCGTACCTGAGCGGTGGCGGCGCAATCGCCGAGAACGCCGCGCTGATGCTCCACCATGGACAGCCGCACCTGCAGGTCCTGCTGCACCAGCATCTGCGCAGACAGTTTGCCGGTCAGTCTTTCGTTGTGGAGCTGGTAATCCGCGACCTTGGAACGAAGCAGCATGGCGGCCTGTTGCAAGCTGGCGAGCCGCGATGCGACGTCCTCACGCGCCTGCTCGGCGGCTTGCCTGGCGATGATCTCGTCGCGAAGTTGCCCCGACACGCGCGCCAGGTTCCGGCCCAGACGCTCGACCTCGACATTCGCTTCGAGGAACCGCGTTGCGCGCTGGCCGGCATGCCTGTCCGCTTGCGCAATGGTCTGCCGTGCCTTGTTGAGTTGGACCTCCAGGTCGGCGATCGTCTTGCTCGCGATCGATAGCTCGCGCGATTTTCGCCCAAGCTCTTTCGAGGTGCGATCCTGCAAGCGCTGCAGCTTCGCCACCTCTTCCTGCAATTCCCATTTGTCGGTATCGGGAGCGTCGGCATCGTGCTCAACCAACGACCACGCCAAGTCGTCATCGGCACGTGGATCCAGCCTATCGTTGGACAAGAGCGAGGAGCCGCGCATGGCGCGGGCCTGGCTCGAGCCCGTCCGGGCCGAAGTCGAGCCGAGGGAGGCGGCCAGCGTGTCTGACTGGACCAATCCGGTCACGGGCTCCTCTTCGAAGAGAGGCAAAGCTTGATGCGTTGCGGCTCGAATGCTTCGAATCAGTTCTTCGAAGTCTTCGTCGGCCCTTCGGACAACGGCGCTGTCCTCCGCACTGATGTGCCGGGCGCCGTTGGCCTCATGATTCAGCGACATTTCTCTCTCATCGCTACCGAATCACTAGATTATCGTGAATTAAGAACAAGAACGCGAGTAGATCTTATCGGCTTTCACCGGAAATTTCTGCGAGAAATATCGTTTTTTTTAAGCAGAGATCAATATTCGCGTTTGCCTGCTGGCAACCGAAGTAAATTCCCGGTCACCCACCCCTCAAATATTGCAGCGAAGATGTGCCATTCTCCAGAACCGCACCCTGCCTTTTCTCACCGCCGCCCCAGCAAGCTCTTCATCCGGTTGCGCAGCAGGCGGGCCATGTTGCGGGTTTCGCGGTAGAGGTGCAGTTGCGAGGCGGCCTGGCGAGTGAGGCGGTCGGCGTCCGGCGCCAGGCCGATCACCAGGGTGCCCATCGGCTTGCGCTCGGCCCATAGCCGGCTCATCACAGGATGGTCGGGCACCGCGCAGGAATCGGTCATCATGATGTTGGGATCGTCGAGATGCTGCCTGGTCACCTCGATCATGAGCAGCGTGCCGGGCGAATAGCTGGCCAGCGTCTCGTCATAGGCGGTCTTCCAGGTGTAGGCGATGCCGGCTTCGACGAAGACGATCAGGCAGGCGATGGTGCGGCCGTCGAGCGTCAGCGAGTGGATGCGGCACATGTCCTGTTCGGCCAGCCGGTGCACGGCTTCGCGGGCGAAGGCGGCGCGGAAGCGGTCGATCGCCATGGCGGTGCGTTCGCGGCCTTTCCAGCCGGCCGCTTCCAGCGACAGGAAGCCTTCGATGGCATGGCGGATGTCTTCGGGGCCGCGCGCCACGACATGCTCAAGCTTGCCAAGGTCGCCAAGGCGCCGCTTCAGGCGGCGGAACTCGCGATAATGGTGCGAGCGCAGCGAGGCCTTCAGATAATCGTCTCCATCGAGCTCGCTCTCCAGCGCCGGGCGCTGGCTCTGGCCGGTGGTGACCAGCGTCAGGCCGCGCGCCTCGGCCACGGTGGCAAGCAGGCTCGCCACCGGGCCATCGAGCCGGATGTCGGGCAGGACGAACACTTTCGGCAGCTTGAGATGCGGGCGCGACAGCATCGCGAAGAAGTCCTCGACGACGCCGACCGGGTCGTCGCGGTCGACCAGCGGCGTGCCGAGCGGACCGAACGGGCTCGACCATGTGCGCATGACCGGCACGCCGAGCGGCACCACCGGCCGTTCCACCGAGAACGGCACCAGAAGGCGCAGCCGGTTGCGGTATTCGTCGCCGTCGCGGATGACCGCCAGCCGCACCTCGCGATCCTCCAGCCGCGGCATGGCGGGCGCCAGGAAGCGCGGGTTGAAGAACACGTTGGACTCGACCGTGCGGGCGCAGAGATAATCCAGCTCCTCGACCAGGTCGAAACCTGCCGATGCCGGGTAGATGGCGAGCTTGCGCTCGGGCCGGTTGTTGGCGAGGATCTCGATATGGGCGGGGTCGGCATCGCGGGTCAGCCCGGCGAGCCCCGACACCATGGCGCCGGCGGGGCCGCCGCTGGTTTCCTCAAGCAACGGGATGGCAGCCATCACGCGGCTCCTTTCGCAGGCACGAAGATGAGCATGGCGATGCCGAGCTTGCGCCACACCGTGAAGGAGAGCGCGCCGGCTTCGAAGATCATGGCAAAGGCGGTGGCCATTGCCGCGCCCCACAGGCCGAACATCGGGATGAGCACCACATTGAGGGCGATGTTGAAGGCCAGCGTCATGGCATAGACAGCGGCGCAGATGTTCTGGTTGCCGCTCATCGTCAGCAGGCTTTCGCAGGGGCCGACGGCGGCCCGCGCCACGACGCCGAAGACGAGCAGAAACAGCAGCGGATAGCCTGATGTGAATTCAGGGCCGAACAGCACCAGCATCGGCTCGCCGAGCGCCAGCACCAGCAGCGCCATCAAGAGCGATGGCCAGAACGTCCACGACACCGTCTCGCGGGCGAAGGCGGCAAGCCTCTGCGGGTCGCCATGGGTGAACTGGGCGTAGCGCTGGGCAACGCCGGCCTTGACGGCGAAGTAGACGAAATGCACCAGCGCCAGCGTCTTCACGGTGGCGAAATAAACGGCGACGTCGTTGGGGTCCATATAGGCGCCGACCATCAGCACATCGGCATTGGTCAGCAGGAAGAAGAAGCTTTCGACCAGGAAGATCGGCAGCGAGACGATGAACCATTGCGCGAAATGCACCTTCATCGGCCCTGCCGGGATCTGCCTTTCCATGCGCTGGGTGACACCGACGAGTTGTCCCAGCGTGGTGGCGTAGGTGGCGGCGATCGAGGCGAAGATGGCGGTCCTGGCATCGGGTGCGTAGCCCACGAACAGCATCACCGCCATGAACAGCAGGATCAGCACGGGCCGCACCAGATAGGTCGGCGACAGGGCAAACAACGCCCAGCTGTTGGCGCGTGCCAGGCCCGACAAAAGGTCGGACATGGCGATCATCGGCAGGCAGATGACGCCGAGGATGAACGGTATCACATAGTAATTCTCGATCCAGGGTGCCGCCAGCCAGACGCCGAGCGCGCCGAGCCCGGCAATCAGCGTGGAGGCGATCAGCACGAACAGACGGCTGGCCAGTACGATGCCGCGCAGTTCATCCATCAAGCCGCGCTCGCGATATTCGGGAATGTAGCGGATGACGGAGGTGTGGAAGCCCAGGCAGGCGAGGTTGCCGACGATGACCATCGTCACCCAGACAAGGACGAAGATGCCATATTCGAACGAGCCCATCCAGCGTGCCATCAGCACCTGGCTGACGAAGGCGATGACGGCGCTGACGATGCGGACCGAGAAGGCGATGACCGACATGCGGCTCGCCTCGCCGCGCTCGTCGGCGGTGAACAGCACGGCATCGATGCGGCCAAGCAACGGCCCCATGCGCAGCGCCCAACGCTGCGGCAAGAACCGCCCGGCAGTCGTGGCCGCGGAAAAGCGCACCCCGATTTCTCTCCGTTTTCCGCTTCTTTTCAGGGTTCTGTGTAGCGGAAACACATTAAGAAACGGTTGGGTGGGGAGCTTCCTTCGCCCCGTTACTATACGGGGAGGAGGTGCCGGCAGGCGGATGAGGGCGGCGCAGGAAGGCGGACGTGCAGAAGATCGCTCACGCGCCGAAGCTCACCAATGAGCAGATAAAGAACCTAGTGCGGCGGAAGCGTGAGGCAGACTAGGTATTGGCGTCTACGCCGCAAAAAGCCCCCGGCGAATTAGGGATAGGCGCATTTGGTCAACTTCCATCTCGCCTAAGCGGCCTATGAGTAAGCCCGTCTCCTGCACGTACTCAGGCGGGACGAAGTACTCTTCGCACCAAATCAGATTTTTCCGATTGCCGGTATCCAAGGCGAAGCGTGTCGGCTTGTGCAAACCGCAACGCTTAACGGCCTCCCAATCACGTATAACAAGATCAATCTGGCACTGATCTTCGGTATACTCGCCAGTTCCATAGGAAACGTCCACGGCACCGTAGAGCGTTCCTGTTTCGGGGTTCTCGTAGGTAGCAGTTGAGCGAACCAAAGTTGGTCGCGCGATCGGTCCCGGCTTCCCGCGTGAATAGGGAAACTTGCACCAAACGATATCGCCCGGTTCCGGCAGTGTATCTATGTCGAGAAATGTCCACCCCATAGGGTGGACGTATCACAGTCCGCGCTTTTCAGAAACTACTCTGCTGCGACGAAGCAAAGCTTCCATTTCTTTGTCGGACTCATTTAGCTGCTCATCGGTCAGAGAGCTGTAATCGGCATGGTATTTGCCAACCATATGACGAGAGGGCTGATCTTCGCGCACAATGGAGCCGCGCGGTGATTCGGCCTTGGCGGACCAGGTGAACACTCCAACAATGCGCTCCATTAAGGCTGCCATCTAGTTCTCCCCACAGGACTTTTTACGTATAGGCTCTGGTGGTTAACGTGCCATTACGCGGCGTCTAACCTAACCCTGCGACTGTCCCTTGGTTCCATTATTGGCATGAAAGATGGGGTTGCGCTAGGCAAAGATAGGTCAATAGCCCTGACTTAGCAAGTGCAGCATAGGATGAGGTGCCGGGCTTGTAAGCGATTATAGCTCCGCTGTTCCCTAGGGGGGGTAGTAGCGCCCCGCCGCTTAGTTACCCTCAAAGGTAGCCGACCTCTCAGGCCCTGTAGCCATCTCCTCCGGCTGGCTAGCGCCTAGCGTTTCGGTGGGCCTTGGTAGAGGTACCGGATTGGGAAAGCTATGATAACGCACGAAATTACAATCAATAGAGACCAATAGAGGTATGGGTCTTGGATCTGATCAAGGTCAAGCCAGCCGCCGCCGTGCCTTGGGATAGTGGCTTTCCCGGTCCATAGCCAGAAGCCAACGAACCCGCCCCCAACAAGCACCTGTGCGATCAAAAGACCCTTGAGGACCGCGTCCGCAGTTTTACTTCTTTCGGCCATGGGTGCCCCATGTAAGCGGCTCAAGCGTACCCACGGAGCATGGCTTGTCAAATATCCGCAGGCGAGGTCGGCCAATCCAATCAGCGCCGCTCTCGTCCGCCCTTCGGGCACCTTCTCCCCGTGAACGGGGAGAAGGAAAAGCGCGTCCTTACGCGAACGCCCCATGGCAGTGCTTATACTTCTTCCCCGAACCACACGGGCAGGCCTCGTTGCGGCCGACCTTGCCCCAAGTCGCCTGGTTGTTGGGATCGCGGTCTTCGGGGGCGACGATGGCGGTTGTCCCCGGGCGGACCAGGAGGGCGGTCTCGCCGCCTTCGAAGTCGTTCTCGCCGGTTGTGCCGTCGATATGCGTGCCGAACATGTCGGGGGCTTCCGGAGGCGGCGCTTCGGCGGCCTGGCGGACCAGTTCGACGCGCATCAGCTGCGCGGTGACAGCCTGGCGCAGATTGCCCAGCATGGCCTGGAACAGCTCGAACGCCTCGCCCTTGTATTCCTGCAGCGGATCGCGCTGGGCGTAGCCGCGGAAGCCGACGACCGAACGCAGATGGTCGAGATTGACGATGTGCTCGCGCCACAGATGGTCGAGCGTCTGCAGCACCACCGAACGCTCGACATAGTTCATCACCTCGGGGCCAAAACGCTCGGCGCGCTCCTTGGCGGCGGCTTCGGCGGCCTGCCCGATGCGCTCGCGGATGTCGTCCTCGGCGATGCCCTCTTCCTTGGCCCAGTCCTCGACCGGCAGGTCGAGGTTCAGGAACTCGGCGATCTCGGCCTTCAGCCCGGCAACGTTCCACTGCTCGGCATAGGCGTTTTCGGGAATGGCCTTGGCGACGATCTCGTCGATGACGCCTTCGCGCATCTCGGCGATCGTTTCGGAGAGGCCCTCGCCGTCCATCAGCTCGATGCGCTGCTCGAACACCACCTTGCGCTGGTCGTTGGAGACGTCGTCATATTTCAGAAGGTTCTTGCGGATGTCGAAGTTGCGCGCCTCGACCTTCTTCTGCGCCTTCTCCAGCGCCTTGTTGATCCACGGATGGATGATCGCCTCGTCTTCCTTGAGGCCGAGCTTCTGCAGCATGCCGTCCATGCGCTCGGAGCCGAAGATGCGCATCAGATCGTCCTGCAGCGACAGGAAGAATTTCGAGCGGCCGGGGTCGCCCTGACGGCCGGAACGGCCGCGCAACTGGTTGTCGATGCGGCGCGATTCGTGGCGTTCGGTGGCCAGCACGTAGAGGCCGCCGGCGGCCAGCGCCTTTTCCTTCAGCCGCTCGATGTCGGCAATAATTTCCTTTTCCCGCGCCTCGCGCTCGGGTCCGGCCGGCATGTCGCCGAGTTCTTCCTCGATGCGCATCTCGGCATTGCCGCCGAGCTTGATGTCGGTGCCGCGGCCGGCCATGTTGGTGGCGATGGTGATGGCGCCGGGCTTGCCGGCCTGGGCGACGATCGCCGCCTCGCGCTCGTGATGGCGGGCGTTCAGCACTTCGAAATCGGTAAAACCTTCCTTGCGCAGGCGCTCGGCCAGCTGCTCGGACTTTTCGATGGAAGTGGTGCCGACCAGCGTCGGCTGGCCCTTGGCGCTGGCTTCGCGGATCTCCCTGACGATCGCCTTGTATTTCTCCTCGACCGTCCGGTAGACCTCGTCGTCCTCGTCGATGCGCACGACGGGCAGATTGGTCGGAATCTCGGTGACTTCGAGGCCGTAGATGTTGCCGAATTCCTCGGCCTCGGTCAGCGCCGTGCCGGTCATGCCGGACAGCTTCTTGTAGAGGCGGAAATAGTTCTGGAAGGTGACGGAGGCCAGCGTCTGGTTCTCCGGCTGGATCGCCACATGCTCCTTGGCTTCGAGCGCCTGGTGCAGGCCTTCCGAATAGCGGCGGCCCGGCATCATGCGGCCGGTGAACTCGTCGATGATGACGATCTCGCCATTGCGCACGATATAGTCCTTGTCCTTCTGGAACAGCCGGTGCGCCTTCAGCGCATTGTTGACGTGGTGGACGATGGCGACGTTCTCGACGTCGTAGAGCGACTCGCCCTTGAGCAGGCCGGCGTCGCGCAAAAGGTTCTCGAGCTTCTCGGTGCCTTCCTCGGTGAAGATCGAGGTCTTCTGCTTCTCGTCGATCTCATAATCCTGCGGCTGCAGCTGGATGATGAAGGTGTCGATGGTGTTGTACATTTCCGAACGGTCCTCGAGCGGACCGGAAATGATCAGCGGCGTGCGCGCCTCGTCGACCAGGATGGAATCGACTTCGTCGACGATCGCGTAATTGTGACCGCGCTGCACCATCTGGGCGCGCTCGTATTTCATGTTGTCGCGCAGATAGTCGAAGCCGAGCTCGTTGTTGGTGGCGTAGGTGACATCGGCGGCGTAGGCGGCGCTACGCTCCTCGTCGGAAAGGCCGTGGACGATGACGCCGACCGAGAGGCCGAGGAACTTGTAGACGCGGCCCATCCATTCGGAGTCGCGGGTGGCCAGATAGTCGTTGACGGTGACGACGTGGACGCCCTTGCCGGCGAGCGCGTTGAGGTAGACCGGCAGCGTCGCGACCAGGGTCTTGCCCTCGCCGGTGCGCATCTCGGCAATACCGCCATTGTGAAGCACCATGCCGCCGATCAGCTGGACATCGAAGGGGCGCATGCCGAGCACGCGGCGCGCTGCCTCGCGGGCGGTGGCGAAGGCCGGGATCAACAGGTCGTCGAGCGTGGCGCCATTGGCGATGTCCTGGCGGAATTTCGCGGTGCGGCCGACCAACTCCTCGTCGGAAAGCGCTCGCATCTCGTTTTCCATGGCGTTGATTGCCTCGACACGAGGCCGGGTCGATTTGACCCGACGGTCGTTGGAGGAACCGAAAACCTTACGGGCGAGACCGCCGAGACTGACCATCCAATGGTCCTTTCGATAGAATTCTCAATCTTGAGATGAGCGCCGGCCGGCCCCATCAATTCCACGTGAACACTGGCAAACACATTAGTGAACACTGGCAAACACAAAAAGCGCCCGGAAAACGGTTCTGGACGCAAAGTCGTTGGACAGATAAGAGGGGGCTCAACTGATGTCAACGCCGCGCCGGCCCTGCTGGCTGCGCCAAATTCCGCCACAATCTGGCCGATCTGGAAGCCACCCCTCTTTCAATCCCCACCGGAGTCACCCTATGTCCCTGTTGTTCCGCCGCGCGTCGCTCGCCAGCCTTGGCTTGGCCGTCGGCCTGTCGGCCCTTTCGCTCTCGCCGCTGATGGCGCAGCAAACCGCTCCCGCTCCGGCGGATGCAGCAGCGCCAGCCGCCGCACCGGTCGATCCGAATAAGGTTATCGCCACGGTCAACGGCCAGCCCCTGACCGAAGCAGATCTGGTGCTTGCCGAAGGGGAATTGTCGCAGCAGTTCGCGCAATTGCCGCCCGAGCAGCGCCGTGCCGCCGCCCTTTCGGCTGCCATCGAGATCCGCCTCATGGCCGCCGAGGCGGTCACCACAGGGCTCGACAAGGATCCCGACTTCCAGCGCCGCATGGCTTTCCTGCAGCAGCGCGCGCTGCATGGCGAGATGGTCGAGAAGGGCGTCGTCGACAAGGTCACCGACGCCGAGGTCCGCGCCCGTTACGACCAGGAAATCGCCAACACGCCGCCCACCAATGAGCTGCATGCCCGTCACATCCTCGTGAAGACCAAGGAAGAGGCCGAGGCCATCATCAAGCAGCTCGATGGCGGCGCCGACTTCCAGAAGCTCGCCAACGAGCACACCAGCGATCCCTCGGGCAAGACCAGCGGCGGCGATCTCGGCTGGTTCGGACCTGGCCAGATGGTGCCGGAGTTCGACAAGGCGGCCTCCGCGCTCGAGGTCGGCAAATACACCGAGCAGCCGGTGCAAACGCAGTTCGGCTGGCATGTCATCAAGCTCGAGGACAAGCGCACCAAGCAGCCGCCGGCCTTCGACGACGTCAAGGACCAGGCCAAGCAGGCGGTCATCCGCGACAAGTATTTCGCACTGGTCAAGTCGCTGCGCGCCGGCGCCAAGATCGAGATCCCCGACGCGAACCTGAAGAAGACGGTCGATACGCTGGAAAGCGCCAAGTAAGACTGATAGCTCCTTGAAAAAGGGCGCGGCAGCCAGGGGTTGCCGTGCCCTTTTTCATTGCCGTATTTTTAGGGGGCGGGCGCCGCTATGCCTCGCATCACGTAGTTGACCGCCTTGCCGATGGTCGCTTCGTCCTCGTCGAGGCGGTTGGTCAACAGATGTCTCCAGGCGAAGGAGGCGATGAGGTCTGCGACAACAGCTGAATCGATTTCGGCCGGGATTTCGCCCCTTGCCTTGGCGCGTTCGATGATCTGGCCGGTGTGGGAGCGTCGGCCCAGTGAGTAGTCGGCAAGGGCCGCGGCAGCGGTCTCGTCCGACTGTGCCTCGGCGATCAGCGACCGGAACACGCTTCCCGACGATGTCTCGCGCCAGTGGGCGAACAGGTTTTTGAGGAAGCCGACGAGATCCTCCTCCAGCCGCCCGGTATCGGGAACATCGACGCGCTTCTGGCGCTGGTAAACCTCAAGCAGCAATGCCGCCTTGCTCGGCCACCAGCGATAGATCGTGGGTTTGCCGGCGCGGGCCCGCCGCGCCACGGCCTCGATCGAGAAACCGGCATAACCGGCTTCGACCAGCACGGCCTCGGCGGCTTCGAGAATGGCATCGGCGCTGTCGGGGTTGCGCCGCGCACCGATTGATCTGCGCGCCGGATCGGCGTCCTCGGCCATCTCTGTCGTCCTCGCCAACACTATCGCCGGCAATATAGGCGACCCGACGCTCAAACGAAACGGCGCGTTTTCAAGCTTCAGGAACGGATGGTAGCGGCAGGGGTTAAGTTTATTCTCTGGAAGTCTACCGGCGTGTCGGTTGGCGTAGCTCCAAAGGCAAAAACCCGCCGGGCGGCGGGTCACTGGCGCAAATCAGCACCATGGGCAAAAATGTAGCATAGCTGCCCTCACCAAGTCAAGAAAAAATTCCTATCGTCATGAGACGCTGCCGGCTTAAATTGCCCGGCTGGCCGTGGGATCACGCCTACTGCATCGCCTGCGATGTCTCGGATTCGATACGCCAGCCGCCGCCGGCCTTGACCAGCCCAAGCGTGACGCGCGCCTTGCCGGTCAGGCGTGCCGCCGACTTGCCCTTTGGAAGATAGTCGTAGCGCATCGCAAAGACTGCCTCGGCGCGATCTTCGCCCTGTGGAGTGACCTCCAGGCTGCCGGCCTCCAGGCCAAGCGACCAGGAGGCCCATTGCGCGAACCAGTCGGTCTTCACTTTGACGATGGCGTCGGCGTCGTAGCGGGTTCCGAAGATGATGGCGGATGGGCCGTAGAGCCGTTTGACGGTCTCGCTCATCGCCTTGGTGTCCGGCGTCAGATAGTCCTGGCGCAGGAATTTCTCGATCGATCCCTTGTCTTCGCCGACAGAGCGTTCAAGTGCGGCGACTTCCGTCGAAGGCGCCGGCGCCGCGGCCGGCCTTTGTGGCTCTGCGGGTTGTCCGTCCGAGACGAATTCGAAGCGTTCGAGCAGCGATCCCTGCTCCCAGGGGCGCTGGGTTTCGCGGGTTTGCGAAACCACGTCGCGGCGCACCGCGATCATCATGTCGTTGATGCTCTGGCCGGGCTCGGCGATGTGGCGCAGCAGGGCGGCGGCGAAGGGCGAGTTGCGTCCGCTGCCGTCCATGGCGACAGCGCCAGGTGCCGTCGAGAAGGCGATGAACGAGCCGCGCGTCGAATCGAATTGCGCCAGCCCGGCCAGCGCCTTCGCCGAGCGCGTGGTGGCGGTGCGGCTGAGACTGCGGGCAAATGGATTGTTGCGGCAGGCATCGAGAAACACCAGGCTGACCTTGGTCTGCTGTTCCATGATGTCGAGGACTTCGTCGATCGGCACGGCCTCGAGCTGCAGCTTGACCGGTACGTCCAGCCTGGCGTCGACCGGCACGATGTAGTTGCGCCCGTCGACCTGCAGGCCGTGGCCGGCATAATAGAAAAGCCCGACGCCGGCGCCCTGGAGCGCATCGGAAAACGCGCCGATGCTGCGTTCGAGTTCACGCTTGCCGAGATCATTGCCCTCGATGACCTCGAAGCCGATCGAGCGCAGCTTGTCGGCGATGTCGAGGGCGTCGTTCACAGGATTGGCCAGCGTGCCGGCTTCGGCGTAAGTGCCGTTGCCGATGACAAGCGCTACCCGCCGTTGCGGCTGCGCATCCGCGCTCAGCAGCAAAAGTCCCAGAAATGCCCATGCAAGGATCGCAAGCCTGCCCATGGGGCAGATCATAACGCCATCGGCCCCGGCGACGCCATCGGATTTGAAATGCAGGCCTAACCACGAGCGGGTTCGAGCTCCCGGGCAAGAGCGACGAAAACGCCTTGCGCCCGCGCGGTCTATCGGGCAAACCGGCCTTCCCCTGCGATTTTTCCCGCCCGAGGCCTCCATGTCCACGACGATTTCGCCGCTCGCGCCGAAGAAATACCCCAAAATGCCGGAAATCGAAGGGGTGCGCATCGCCACCGCCGAGGCAGGGATAAAGTACAAAAACCGCACCGATCTTTTGACCATGGTCTTCGATGAAGGCACCGCGATCGCCGGCGTGTTCACGAAATCGAAATGCCCTTCGGCGCCGGTCGACTTCTGCCGGCAGAATCTCGGCGCGGGCAAGGCCCGGGTGCTGGTCGTCAATTCCGGCAACGCCAACGCCTTCACCGGCAAGAGAGGCCGCGAGTCGACCGCGCTGACCGGCGAGGCGGCCGCGAAGGCGGCCGGCTGCACGGCAGCGGAGGTTTTCCTGGCCTCGACCGGCGTCATCGGCGAGCCGCTCGATACCAGCAAATTCAGCCATCTGCTCGCGGGACTGGTCAGCAACGGCAAGCCTGAGCTGTGGACCGAAGCGGCAAAGGCGATCATGACCACGGATACCTATCCGAAACTGGCGACCGCGACCGTCAAGCTCGGCGATACCGACGTCACCATCAACGGCATCTCCAAGGGCGCCGGCATGATCGCGCCCGACATGGCAACGATGCTCTCCTTCATCGCCACCGACGCGCCGATCGCCGCCCCTGTTCTGCAGGACCTGTTGTCGCGCGGCACGGCCAAGACCTTCAACGCGGTCACCGTCGACAGCGACACCTCGACCAGCGATACGCTGCTGATCTTCGCCACCGGCAAGGCTGCCAAGCGTGGCGCGCCAGAGATAACCGACCCCAAGGATGCCCGTCTCGGCGCGTTCCGCCGGGCACTCGGCAAGGTGTTGAAATCGCTGGCGCTGCAAGTGGTGCGCGACGGCGAGGGCGCCCGCAAGCAGGTCGAAGTCACCGTCACCGGCGCCAAATCGGCGCGCTCGGCCAAGCGCATCGCGCTGTCGATCGCCAATTCGCCGCTGGTCAAGACGGCGGTCGCCGGCGAGGATGCCAATTGGGGCCGCGTCGTCATGGCCGTCGGCAAGGCCGGCGAGCCCGCCGATCGCGACCGGCTGTCGATCTGGTTCGGCGACAACAGGCTGGCGCATGAAGGCGAGCGCGATCCTGGCTATTCCGAGCAGGCGACGTCGGCCTATATGAAGCGCGACGACATCCGTATCCGCGCCGATATCGGCATCGGCCGCGGCAAGGCGACGGTGTGGACCTGCGATCTCACCAAGGAATATGTCGCCATCAATGGCGATTATCGGAGCTGACGGTTTTGAGCTCCAGGCATCCGGCAAGCATGCTCGCGATCGTACGCCGCTACGAGGCGGCCGGCTTTCGCGCCTGGCCGGCAGCCGCCGTCCACTATGACGGCACCTGGGTGGTGCGGCTGACCGCCGGCCATCCTGCCAAGCGGCTGAACTCGGTCAATCCGCTCGATCCCGGCGATATCATGCACATGGCCGACCGTATCGGCCGGGCCAGCCGCCGTTTCGATGCCTATGGAAGGCCGCTGACGTTCCGCATGTCGCCGCTGTCGGGTCCAGATCTCGCCAGCCATCTCGACCGCGAGGGCTGGAGCCGGTTCGACGAGTCGCTGGTCATGCGGCTGCCGCTGGCCGACGCGCAACTCGACGCCGCCATGGACCAGATTCCGCTGAAAGACATCAGCCGCTTCATCGGCGCGTTGCTCAAGGTCAGCGGTTCGGATGTTTCGCTGCGGCCCGGCCTGTCGGAGATCATCGGCGCCATCCAGCCCGAAGCCGGGCTGTTCGCGCTCGAAGATGGAGCCGAGGCGCTGGCGACGCTTATCTGCGTGCATGACGGCGATCTCGCCGGCCTGTTCGAGGTCGCCACCGACAAGTCGGCACGCAACAGGGGCCATGGCCGCAACCTGATCCTGTCGGCGCTCAAATGGGCGCGACTGCGGGGCGCGCGGGAAGCCTGGCTGCAGGTCGAGGCCAACAACGTGCCGGCGCTGGCGCTCTACCATTCGCTCGGCTTCGAGGAAGTCTATCGCTACCACTATCGCCGGCCCCCGGGTCATGAATGATGTCGTGACCGCCGGCAAACGCCTGCTGCTGGTCGCCGCCTGCGCGCTGGTCGATGCCGACGGCCGGGTGCTTTTGGCGCAACGGCCTCAGGGCAAGCAACTTGCCGGGTTGTGGGAATTTCCCGGCGGCAAGGTCGAGCCCGGCGAGACGCCCGAACAATGCATCATTCGCGAACTGCATGAGGAAATCGGCATCGAAACCGACATCCCGTGCCTGGCGCCGCTTACTTTCGCCAGTCATTCCTACGACGATTTCCACCTGCTGATGCCGCTGTTCGTCTGCCGCCGCTTTCGCGGCATAGCCCAGCCCAGGGAAGGGCAGACGCTGAAATGGGTGCGGCCGAAGCAGATGCGCGACTATCCGATGCCGCCGGCCGATGCGCCGCTGATCCCGTTCCTCATCGATCTTCTCTGAGGCTCGCGTTCGGTCGGTTCCTGGCCGAGGCGTGTATCAGCCAGCGTTAATGGAAGATTTATCTCGTCGTGAAAAATTGAGGCATGGCCGTTCGCGGCCGAGCCGTCGATTTGCCGGGGAGCGATAGCATGAGCCTAGACAGGGATTGGGACTCGATCCGGCCCGAGCGCGGCTTTCGCGCCGCCGATGCGGGCATGGGCATATTGCGCATCACGCTGCTGTTCGGTTCGGCCGCGGTGGCGCTGGCGCTGATCGCAACCCCTTTCCTCGACAGCCAGACACGCTCGCTCTCGGCCCGTGATGGTTTAGGCGGGCTCGACATGGCGGCCACAGGCTCGATCAGCCATCGCGAAACCTACACGCTGCGCCGCAGCGTGCTGCAGCCGCAGCCGAGCTCGGTCTGCATCATCAGGTCCAATGGCAGGAGCAGCGGCGACTGCTGACATGGTTAAGAGATTTTGGAAAGGCGGCAGCTTCATCGCCTGTTAAGCCTTTGCCGTTAACCTTTCTTAACAGGTCGGCTGTAAGGTCCCGGACAGAGGGGTTAAGGCCATGAAAGCAGTGCTGCTGCGTTTTCTGAACGACGAGACCGGCGCCACGGCCGTCGAATATAGCCTGATCGTCGCCGTGCTGTCACTGGCTATCGTCGGCGGCATCGGCCGGGTCTTCGACTCGCTCACCTGGCTGTTCAGCGACAATAACAGCAAGCTTGCGAACGCTTTCGCACCCACTCCCTGATCCGGCTTTTCCGCGCCTGCGGGCAGGATCATTGCCCGCCGGGCGTCTCCAGAATTGTTTTCAGCGAGACCTTGGCCGACCCTGGCTTCAGCGGTTTTTGCTGTGATGCGTCGGGCGCCCAGCCGGACATCCAGACAATCGAGAAGCTTGCCCTCACGCGCCCGTCGGGGTCGGAAAACCGCTCGGCGTAGATTTCCGCCGCACGGGCAAACAGCTTGCGCGAGCCCGGCCGCCGGCTGCGATCGGTGAGCGCATTGGTTTCGCCCATGGCCCGCAAATCGGCCATAAGGTTAAACAGGCTGGCATAGCGCACGGTCACCGTCTCGACGTCGGCGACCGGCAGAGCGAGACCGGCGCGCTGCAGCAGCGCACCGGCATCGCGCACGTCGGTGAACGGGGCGACACGCGGGCTGGCGCCGCCGTAAAGCTCGGTCTCGGCCGAAAGCAGGCTTTCGCGCAATTCGAAAAGCGTACCGGCGCCGGCAAAGGCGCCGAGGAAAAGCCCATCCGGCCGCAACGCACGGCGGATCTGGATCAGCATGCCGGGGATGTCGTTCATGGCCTGCAGCGACAGAAGCGACACCGCCAGATCGAGGCTTTCCGCTTCGAACGGCACGGTTTCGAGCGGTGCGATCAAGCCGGCGCCGCCACCGCTCAGGAAGGCCGTGTCCGCCTCGACGCGGACAATGTCGGCGACCTTGCTGCTTTCGGCGAGCGTTTCGGCCGCCGCCGGCGTCTGGCAAAACAGCACAGCCGCCTTGCCGAACCTGCGCTCGACGGCGCCCAGCCGGTCGGCAAGGTCCTCGGCCGTGCGGCGCATCAGGAAGTCCGCGCCGTCGACCGGATGGGCAAGGGCGCGCCGCTTGTGCGCCAGCCACAGAGAGGTATCCATTATCGGCTGCAACGGGCAGATCCTTTGTTTGTCCACGCTCCGAGATAGTTGGTATAGTGGCGCGCAGGACCAACCACGTGGCCGATCCGATGCCCAAGATCAAGTCCATCGAGATCATGAACCTGGCCCGGTCGGTTGTCGGCTTGCCGGCGCGCATCCTGTTTCCACCGGTCTGCGCCGGTTGCCGCCGGCATGTCTCGCAGCCGGGCGTGCTGTGCGGCGCCTGCTGGCCGAAGCTTAGGCTGCTGGAGCGGCCATGGTGCGCGGTCATGGGCACGCCGTTCACCCACCATATGGGCGAAGGCTTTCTGTCGGCCGAGGCGATTGCCGATCCGCCGCCTTTCGAGCGGGCGCGGGCGGCGGTCGCCTATTCCGGCGTTGCCCGACAGATGGTGCAGGGGCTGAAATACCAGGATCGCACGGATCTGGCACCATGGATGGCGCGCTGGATGGTTCGCGCCGGTGCCGATCTCATCGCCGACGCGGACGTGGTGGTGCCGGTGCCGCTGCACTGGCGGCGCTTTTTCAGGCGGCGCTTCAACCAATCGGCGGAGTTGGCGAGGGCGGTCTCGGTACTCAGCGAATTGCCCTTCGCCCCCTCGGCGGTGCGGCGCGTGAAACTCACCCGCCAGCAGGTCGGGCTGGAGCGCGGGGAGCGCGAGGAAAATGTGCGGGCCGCCTTTCGGGTACCCGCCGAGGCGGAAATCGAGATCGCCGGCCGCAGGGTGCTTTTGATCGATGATGTCTACACCACCGGCGCCACGGTGCGTTCCGCCACCAAGGCGCTGAAAAGGGGAGGTGCGGCCGCCGTCGACGTGCTGACCTTTGCGCGTGTGTTGCCGGGGGACTTCCGGGCGGACGAGTCCGCGACTATATAAGTCGGCAACGAACAGCGGAAATTCGTCATGGCCGATGTCACGATCTACACCCGCATGATGTGCGGCTATTGCACGGCAGCCAAGCGGCTGCTCGAGCGCAAGGGCATAGCCTTTACCGAGCACGATGCCTCCTTCTCGCCGGAACTGCGCCAGGAGATGATCTCCCGGGCGCATGGCCGCACGACCTTTCCGCAGATTTTCATCGGCGATACGCATGTCGGCGGCTGTGACGATCTCCACGAGCTGGAGGCCGGAGGCCGGCTCGACAAACTGCTCGCCGACGGCGCGACGAATTGAGGGAATGACGATGGGTGTTTTCAAAGCCGCTGCGATCCAGATGCGTTCAGGCGAGAGCCCCGAGCGCAACGCCGTCGATCTCGAACGGCTGGTGCGCGAAGCAGCTGGCCAAGGTGCCGCCTACATCCAGACGCCGGAAATGACCGGCGCGCTGATTCGCGACAAGGAAGCTCGCGCCACATCGTTCATGTCGCAGGACAAGGACATCGTCGTCGCGACCGCGCACAGGCTGGCCAGGGAGCTCGGCATCTTCCTGCATATCGGCTCGACCGCCATTTTACGCGCCGACGGCAAGCTCGCCAACCGGGCGCTGCTGTTCGGGCCGGACGGCGCCACGCTCGCGACATACGACAAGATCCACATGTTCGACGTCGATCTCGACAATGGCGAGAGCTGGCGCGAATCCGCCGCCTATGAGCCGGGCACCGAGGCCGTCGTCACCGAGATCGAGGGTGCAAAGCTCGGCTTCGCCGTTTGCTACGATCTGCGCTTTCCGCAACTCTTCCGCGCCGAGGCACTGGCCGGCGCCGACCTGCTTTCCGTACCTGCCGCCTTCACCCGCCAGACCGGCGAGGCGCACTGGCACGTGCTGCTCAGGGCTCGCGCCATCGAGAATGGCGCCTATGTCGTCGCCGCCGCGCAGGGTGGCTTGCATGAGGATGGCCGCGAGACCTACGGTCATTCGCTGATCGTCGATCCGTGGGGCCGTATCATCGCGGAAGCCGCGCATGACGAGCCGGCGGTGATCATCGCAGAGATCGACCCGGCGCAGTCGCTTGCCGCGCGTAAGAAGATCCCCAATCTCAGGAATGCGCGGGATTTCGCCGTCAATGCCGGCTTGGGCGAGGCGCCGCGGCTCAGGGGTGCAGCCTCTTGATCCGTTTTGCCCTGATCTGCGAGCACGAGCACGAATTCGAAGGCTGGTTCCGCAGCAACGACGATTTCGACACCCAGAAGAAGCGCGGCTTTGTCGATTGCCCGACCTGCGGTTCGCACAAGGTGCAGAAAGCGCTGATGGCGCCGGCTGTTTCCACGGCGCGCAAGCAGGAAACCATAGCGCTCGCCATGGGGGAGGCGCAGAAGCAGGCTCTGGCGCAGCTGAAGGCTATGGCCGAGAAGGTGCGCGAGAATGCCGACTATGTCGGCGACAAGTTCGCCGAGGAAGCGCGAAAGATCCATTTCGGCGAGAGCGACCCGCGCGGCATCTATGGCGAGGCGACGCTGGACGAGGCCAAGAGCCTAGCCGAGGACGGGGTCGAGTTCATGCCGATCCCGGTGTTTCCGGACGATCGCAATTGAGCGGCTAGCTGACGCTGCCGATCAATTTCTCAAGCAGCCGAGAGAGCGTTTCGCGTTCCGCCTGCGTCAAGCCCGAAAGCACCGCGTGTTCGTTGGCCACATGGGCGGTAACGGCCTCATCGATCAAGGCCAGGCCTTTTTCGGTCAGCCGCACGACAATGCCGCGCCGATCGTTGGGGTGCGGCCCGCGCAGGATCAATCCGGACATCTCCAGCCGGTCGAGCCTGTTGGTCATGGCGCCCGACGTCACCATCGTCGCTTCATAGAGAGCGGTTGGCGTCAGCGCGTAAGGTAAGCCCGAGCGGCGTAGCGTTGCCAGCACGTCGAATTCCCCGGACTGCAATCCATAACGGGCAAACAGCGGCGCGAGCCGTTCGCGGGCGATCAGCGAGGCGGCCTCGTTCAGCCGTCCGAGCACGGCCATCGGCGAGACATCCAGATCCGGCCGCTCCCGCTTCCATTGCTCGATCGCTCTTGCTGCCCTGTCCAATTGTCTCACCATTATTTATCTTGACGTTAAGAATCTTGCCATTATCTTATCGTAACATGCAATGCCGGCCAAGAGCCGCGCTACAGGATTCGGTCAATGAAACTTCTCTGGGATTCGGCGCTCGGCCTGCTGGTCGTCACCGGCGGCCTGCTCGGCCTGACGCTGCCCTTCGGCAAGCTCGCCACGGCTGCCGGCGTGCCGGCCATGGTCTGGGCCTTCGTCATCTCGCTCGGCGCCGGCGGGGTCTTGCTGTGCGTGCTCTTGGCTCGCGGCAAGCGGGTCCGGCTCACCGCGCACAAACTGCGCTATTTCTTCGTCACCGCCGCGGTGTCCTATGCTGTCCCCAACCTCCTGATGTTCTCGGCCATCCCGCATCTGGGCGCCGGCTACACCGGCATCATGTTCACCCTGTCGCCTGTCATCACACTGGTGTTCTCGATCCTGTTGCGTGTCCGGCGCCCCAACATGCTGGGCATTGTCGGCATCGCCGTCGGCTTCGTCGGCGCTGTCATGGTCGCGGTGACGCGCGGCGAGGCCGGCCAGCCGGCCGATTTGTTCTGGGTGGCGATGGGGTTGCTCATTCCGGTCAGCCTTGCCGTCGGCAACATCTACCGCACGGTCGACTGGCCGGACGGCACAGGCCCGATCGAGCTTGCCGTCGGCAGCCATCTGGCGTCAGCGGCGATGCTGCTTGCCGGCATTCTTCTCCTGTTCGGCGGCGAGGCTTTCGTGCCACTCGGCGGCGTGCCGCTGGTGGTGGTCGCGCAGGTCGCGTCGGCGTCGGCGATGTTTGCCTTCTTCTTCCGGCTGCAGGCGGTTGGCGGTCCGGTCTATCTCAGCCAGATCGGTTATGTGGCGGCCGCCGTCGGCCTGTTTGCCGGAACCATCTTCCTCGGCGAGCACTATCAGCTGCTGACCTGGGCAGGCGCGCTCATCATCACTGCCGGCGTGTTCATCACCACCAGGGCACAAAGCCAGAAGGGTCGAGTTCCTGCAGCCGGAACCGCCTTGCCGATCCGTTAGGCCTGGCTCGCGTCAAAGATTTTCCTGAGAGCCGGCGGGGCAACATTTCGCCATGACATCCGTATTGCGCTGCGAAATGTCTTTCATCGCATGCGTCAAGAATGATCGACGTCCAGCCCTTTCGTCCCCATCCACCAGGCACTGGCTTGAAAACCAGCGGTTCGGCTGCAGTCGTCATCTCTTGCTGGCCGATGTCGAGCTTTATGACGGCGCGATCGTTTTCGGGCAGCGACATGAAGATGCGATTGCGTACCGGAAGTCGGCCTTGCCGAAATGCGATTTCTCGGCCGCTTCGGGAAGCTCAAGCGCCAATTGTCGGGCTCTCACACTGTCCACGGCCCGACAAATCTCCAGATCAGCCTTCAGACCGAGCCTTTTTCCGCCAGGACCATGTAGTTGACGTCCATGTCCTTCGACCGCGCCCAGCGGTCGGCCAGCGGGTTGTAGGTGACGCCGGTGCGGTCGATGATGGTCAGGCCAGCGCCGCCAAGCGCCTTTTCGAGCTCTTCCGGGCGCACCAGCTTGCCGAATTGGTGGGTGCCGCGCGGTAGCCAGCGCAGCACATATTCGGCGCCGATGATGGCTAAGCCCAGCGCCTTCAGCGTGCGGTTGATGGTGGCCACGAACATGATGCCGCCGGGCCGCACCATCTCGCCGCATTTGGCGACGAACAGGTCGATGTCGGCGACATGCTCGACCACTTCCATGTTAAGGATGACGTCGAATTTCTCGCCGGCGTCGGCAAGGTCTTCGGCCGTCGTGGCGCGATAGTCGACGCTGACATTGCCCTCGGCAGCGTGCAGTTTGGCCACCTCGATGTTGGTTTCGGAGGCATCCGCGCCTACAACTTCGGCGCCAAGCCGCGCCATCGGCTCGCACAGAAGTCCGCCGCCACAGCCGATGTCGAGGATGCGCAGGCCCTCGAAAGGCCTTGCAGCGCGTGGGTCACGGCCGAAGCGCGTCGCTATCTGGTCGCGGATATAGGCCAGCCGGACCGGATTGAATTTGTGCAGGGGACGGAACTTGCCGTTCGGGTTCCACCATTCGGCGGCAAGGGCGGAAAAGCGTTCCACCTCTCCGGCATCGATCGTCGATCGTCGGGGCTCTGGCATGGGTTGGTCTCCTCGACACTACAGCGCCGCGCGTCCTCTTTGACGCGCAAAGGACGCTGTAGCACTTTAGATTCTGCGCATGATCCTTTCCGAAATCGACTTCGATTTCGGGGTCATGCGCTAGGAAGTCGGGCGTGAGGCCGCGAATGTCAAGGCAACAATTTTCGATGCTGCCCAAGGGACTGACAGACTGGCCGAGCTGGCAGCCTGCCTAGTTCGTGCCGAGCACGTCACGCAGTTTCGCCGCCAGTTGCTCGATGGTGAAGGGCTTGGCGAGGAAATGCACGTCGTGGTCGAGCACGCCATTGTGGACCACGGCGTTCCTGGTGAAGCCGGTGGTGAAGATCACCTTCAGCAGCGGCATGCGGGCAACGGCCTCTTCCGCCAGCTTGCGGCCGTTCATGACGGGCATGACGATGTCGGTGAACAGAAGGGCGACGTTCGGGTTCTCCGCCAGTTTCTGCAACGCTTCCTCGCCACTCGCTGCATGAATGACGGTGTATCCGAGTTCGCGTATGGCCTCGGTCGTGGAGACCCGCACGCGGGCATCATCCTCGACGACAAGGATCGTTTCGGTGACCGGTGTAGCGATGTTGTCGCCTCGCCCCGTGGTCACGGCCGGCTCTTCGGCGCCGAAATACCGCGGCAAGTAGATCTTGATCGTCGTGCCTTCGCCCGGTTCGGAATAGATATTGACGTGGCCGCCCGACTGTTTGACGAAGCCGAACACCTGGCTCAATCCCAGGCCGGTGCCCTTGTTGACCGGCTTGGTGGTGAAGAAGGGTTCAAAGGCCTTGGCCATGACATCGGGGGTCATGCCCGAACCGGTGTCACTGACGGCGATCATCACATACTGGCCGGCCGCGACTTCGGCATGGGCGGCGGCGTAGCTCTCATCGAGATGGCTGTTGGCGGTCTCGATGGTCAGCTTGCCATCATCGCCCATGGCGTCGCGCGCGTTGACGGCCAGGTTGAGAACGGCGTTCTCGATCTGGCTCGGGTCGGCATGGGTTTTCCACAAGCCTCCCGCCAGCACCGTTTCGATGCGGATGGTTTCGCCGAGTGCCCGACGGATCAGGTCGGACATGCCGGTCAGCAGACGGTTGGCGTCGACGATCTGCGGCGCCAGCGGCTGCTGGCGCGAGAAGGCGAGCAGCCGGGCCGTCAGATTGGCGGCACGGGTCGCGGCATCGATCGCCGCATCGACGAATTGTGCGATGTCGTGCTCGCCGCGCGCCAGCTTGCGCTGGGCGAGGTTCATGGCGCTGATGATCACCGCCAGCATGTTGTTGAAGTCGTGGGCGATGCCGCCTGTAAGCTGGCCGACAGCCTCCATCTTGTGCATCTGGCGGATCTGGGATTCGGCCTTTTCGCGTGTCTCGATCTCCTTGCCGAGGGCGACGTTCTTGCGCACCAACTCATCTTGGGCAACGGCAACCTCACGGAAGCGGCGGCGCGATTCCCTGATCGCGTAGCCGGCAAGCAGGAAGATCGCCAGCAGCGCCGCCACCGAACCGATGCGTAACCAGGCCTCGACCTGGTCGGTATGCGCATCGCGCGCGGCGACGGCTGCGGCGCTGATGCGTCGGACCGTATCCATGCTGGTCCGGATTTCCTCCATGACGGCCTTGCCCTGGCCGCTGCGAACCAGATCCAGCGCATTCGTCGCATTGCCCTGGTCGTACAGGGCAATCGTCTCGGCCAGTTCAGCCTGCTTTTGCGAAAGCGCGTCCTTCATATGGCTGATCTGCTGGACGAGCTGGTCGTCAGGGGCAGTCAAGCTGTCGATGCGGGCAAGTTGCCCCGGAATGGCGCCGACAGCGCGCTGATAGGGATCGAGATAGGATTCCTCGCCGGTCAGCAGATAGCCGCGTTGGCCGCTCTCTGCATCTTGCGCCAGCGAAAGCAGTCCCGAAAGCAATTGCTGATATTCGATTGCCTCGCGCGCGGCGGCGCGGTTGGCCCGCTGTTCCTCGACCAGCATGGCACGGCTGCCGACAATCAGCGCCAGCACGGCAAAGCCGGCGACAAGCGGGAGCGATTGCCATCGCATGGCGCGTCGAAGACGAGCAATCATCATCTGTTATGCCGAACCAAAAGAATTCCCCGCAGGCAGCATTTCGTAGGCGGCGGCGGGGCGGAAGGCAATATGCCGGCTTCTGGAACCGGCAATCGGCCGCCAGCCTTGCGAAACCTTCATCATTTGGCTAAGGAGGCCGCGCATTCAGCGGCCGGCGTCAGCCGGCCTTCCGCTTTTCGGGATTCCGGCTTTTGGCCGGGTCCGGCTTCAGGCAAAGGCATTTCGCTCCCATGGCGCGCATCGTGATGAAATTCGGCGGAACCTCGGTCGCCGACATCGCCCGCATCCGCAACGTGGCGCGTCACGTCAAACGCGAGGTCGACACCGGCCACGAGGTGGCGGTGGTCGTTTCGGCGATGGCTGGAAAAACCAATGAACTGGTCGGCTGGACGCGTGAGGCCTCGCCGATGCACGATGCACGCGAATATGACGCGGTCGTCGCTTCCGGCGAACAGGTCACGGCCGGCCTTCTGGCCATCACCTTGCAGAATATGGGCGTGCATGCACGTTCCTGGCAGGGCTGGCAGATCCCGATCAAGACCGACAATGCGCATGGCGCGGCGCGCATCCTCGACATCGACGGCGCGTTCCTGATCAAGCGCTTCGGCGAGGGCCAGGTGGCGGTGATCGCCGGTTTCCAAGGCATCGGCCCGGACAATCGCATCGCCACGCTCGGCCGCGGCGGCTCCGACACCAGTGCTGTCGCCATCGCCGCGGCGGTCAAGGCCGATCGCTGCGACATCTACACCGATGTCGACGGGGTCTACACCACCGATCCGCGCATCGAGCCCAAGGCGCGGCGGCTGGCCAAGATCTCGTTCGAGGAAATGCTTGAAATGGCTTCGCTCGGCGCCAAGGTTCTGCAGGTGCGTTCGGTCGAGCTTGCCATGGTGCACAGGGTGCGTACCTTCGTGCGGTCGTCCTTCGACGATCCCGACGCGCCCGGAATGGGGGATTTGCTCAATCCGCCCGGAACGCTCATTTGCGACGAGGAAGAGATCGTGGAACAGCAGGTCGTCACCGGAATTGCCTACGCCAAGGACGAAGCGCAGATTTCGCTGCGCCGGGTCGGCGACCGGCCGGGCGTTGCCGCCGGCATCTTCGGGCCGCTGGCCGAGGCCAACATCAATGTCGACATGATCGTCCAGAACATTTCCGAGGACGGCAAGTTCACCGACATGACCTTCACCGTGCCGTCGGGCGATGTCGACAAGGCGCTGGCCGTGCTTGAACGCCTCAAGGCCTCGATCGGCTACGATGTCGTGCAGTCGGAAGCCGGCATGTCGAAGGTTTCGGTCATCGGCATCGGCATGAGGAGCCATGCCGGCGTCGCCGCCACCGCTTTCAAGGCGCTGGCCGACAAATCGATCAACATCCGCGCCATCACGACCTCCGAGATCAAGATTTCGATCCTGATCGACGGTCCATATACGGAACTTGCGGTTCGTACTTTGCATTCCGTCTACGGTCTGGATAAGCAGTAGCGAGAACGATTTGAGTTGTTGCGTGTGCGCCGGTCGCGGTGGAAACTGCGGCGGGCAGAATGCCCATTGGAGAACAAGCCGCGATGCGTGATCAGGCCAGTGGCCCGCGCGTTTTGCTCAAACGGCTCCGCGAGCTCATGCAGGAGCCGCTGGAGCCGCAGGAGCGGCTTGACCGGATTGTGCGCGACATCGCCTCCAACATGGTCGCGGAAGTCTGCTCGCTCTATGTGCTGCGCGCCGATTCGGTGCTCGAACTCTACGCCACCGAAGGTCTGAACCCGAACGCCGTCCATTTGGCGCAGTTGCGGCTGGGCCAAGGTCTGGTCGGCACGATCGCAGCCAGCGCGCGGCCGCTCAACCTGTCCAATGCGCAGGAACACCCTGCCTTCGCCTATCTGCCGGAGACCGGGGAAGAGATCTACAACTCGTTCCTCGGCGTGCCGGTGCTGCGGGCAGGGCGCACGCTGGGCGTGCTGGTGGTGCAAAACAAGACCATGCGCCACTACCGCGACGACGAGGTCGAGGCGCTGGAAACCACCGCGATGGTGATCGCCGAGATGATCGCCACCGGCGATCTGGCGCGGCTGACCCGGCCCGGCCTCGAACTCGATCTGCGCCGTCCTGTCAGCTTCACCGGCCTGTCCTTCAATGAAGGCGTCGGGCTCGGCCATGTCGTGCTGCACGAGCCGCGCATCGTCGTCACCAATCTGTTCAACGAAGACAGCGAGGAAGAGGTCCGCCGGCTCGAGACCTCACTCAGCTCGCTCAGGCTGTCCATCGACGACATGCTGGAACGCCGCGACGTCGCCTTCGAAGGCGAGCATCGCCAGGTGCTGGAAGCCTATCGCATGTTCGCCAACGATCGCGGCTGGGTGCGGCGGCTGGAAGAGGCCATCCGCAACGGCCTGACGGCCGAAGCGGCGGTGGAAAAGGTGCAGAGCGACATGCGCGCCCGCATGCTGCACATGACCGATCCCTATCTGCGCGAGCGGATGAGCGATTTCGACGACCTCGCCAACCGCCTGCTGCGCCAGCTGATGGGGCGCGGGCCGGAAGATGTCGCGGCATCGCTGCCGAAGGATGCCATCATCGTTGCCCGTTCGATGGGGGCCGCCGAGCTGCTCGATTATCCCCGCGACAAGATGCGCGGGCTGGTGCTCGAGGATGGTGCCGCGACCAGTCACGTCGTCATCGTCGCGCGTGCCATGGGCATTCCCGTCGCCGGCCAGATGAAGGGCGCCGTTTCCATGGCGGAAAACGGCGATGCCATCATCGTCGACGGCGAAGAGGGCGTGATCCATTTGCGGCCGCAGCCAGATCTCGAGGCCGCCTACGCCGAAAAGGTGCGTTTCAGGGCGCGCCGGCAAGAGGTCTACCGCGAGCTGCGCAAGAAGCCGTCGACGACCAGGGATGGTGTCCAGGTCGATTTGCTGATGAATGCCGGTCTTGCCGTCGACCTGCCGCAGCTTGCCGAAGCGGGCGCGGCCGGCATCGGCCTGTTCCGCACCGAATTGCAATTCATGGTCGCTTCCACTTTTCCCCGGGCCGAGGCCCAGGAAAAGCTCTACCGCGACGTGCTCGAGGCGGCGCGCGGCAAGCCGGTCACCTTCCGCACCATCGATATTGGCGGCGACAAGGTGCTGCCCTATTTCAAGGGTGCGATCCAGGAAGAGAACCCGGCGCTTGGCTGGCGGGCGATCCGCCTGACGCTCGACCGGCCAGGGTTGCTGCGCACCCAGATCCGCGCTTTGCTCAAGGCCAGCGGCGGCCGCGAATTGAAGCTGATGCTGCCGATGGTGACCGAGCTGGGCGAGATCGCCCAGGCACGCGAGATCATCGACCGCGAGGTGCGGCATTTGTCGCGCTTTGCCCATCATTTGCCGACCAGCCTGAAGCTGGGGGCGATGTTGGAAGTGCCGTCGCTATTGTTCCAGCTTGATGAATTGATGAAGGCGGTCGATTTCGTCTCGGTCGGTTCGAACGACCTGTTCCAGTTCGTCATGGCCGTCGACCGCGGCAACACGCAATTGGCCAACCGCTTCGACACGCTGTCGGCGCCGTTCCTGCGGGTGCTCAAGCAGATCGCCGATGCCGGCGTCCGCAACCATACGCCGGTGACGCTGTGCGGTGAACTGGCAGGCAAGCCGATCTCGGCGATGGCGCTGATCGGACTCGGTTTCCGCTCGATCTCGATGTCGCCGGCCTCGATCGGTCCGGTCAAGGCGATGCTGACGGAACTGCCGCTGGACGAGTTGAAGGCGTTTTTCGACGACAATCTGATGGCTCCGGCACAGGGCTTGCCGATGCGGGCGCTGCTGCAGGCCTTTGCCGACGACCGTTCGATCCCGTTGTAGCAGCCTCATCATGGTCAATTTGCCCCGCGATCGTATGGATCAAGTCGTCAAGCGTTTCGAGATGCTCGAAGCGCAGATGTCGGCCGGCCCAGCGCCGGATGCCTATGTGCGGATGGCGTCTGAATATGCGGAAATCCAGGACATGGTGGCCAAGGTCAGGGCGCTGCGCCTGGCCGAGCATGAGCAGGCCGACCTCGAAGCCATGCTTGCCGACAAGGGCACCGATGCCGAGATGCGGGCGCTCGCCGAGGCCGAGCTGCCGGAGGTCGAGGACCGTATCGAGGCGCTGCAGAAGGACATCCAGATCCTGCTGTTGCCCAGGGATGCCGCCGACGACAAGAACGCCATTCTCGAAATCCGCGCCGGCACCGGCGGTGACGAGGCCGCGCTATTCGCCGGTGACCTGTTTCGCATGTATGAGCGCTACGCCGCCGAACGCGGCTGGCGTTTCGAGACCGCCTCGGCCAGCGATGGTGACGCCGGCGGCTACAAGGAAATCATCGCCACCGTGTCCGGCAAGGGCGTCTTTGCGCACCTGAAGTTCGAATCCGGCGTGCACCGCGTGCAGCGCGTGCCGGCAACCGAGGCGAGCGGGCGCATCCACACCTCGGCGGCAACCGTCGCGGTGCTGCCAGAAGCCGAAGAGGTCGACATCGACATCAGGGCCGAAGACATCCGCATCGACACGATGCGCGCCTCGGGTTCGGGCGGCCAGCACGTCAACACCACCGATTCGGCCGTCCGCATCACCCATCTGCCGACCGGCATCATGGTCGTGCAGGCGGAGAAATCGCAGCATCAGAACCGCGCCAAGGCCATGCAGATCCTGCGGGCCCGGCTCTATGATCTGGAGCGCGGCAAGGCTGACGAGGAGCGTTCCGAATCGCGCAAGTCGCAGGTCGGTTCCGGTGACCGCTCGGAACGCATCCGCACCTATAATTTCCCGCAAGGCCGCGTCACCGACCACCGCATCAATTTGACGCTGTACAAGCTCGACCGGGTAATGATGGGCGAACTCGATGAGATCATCAACGCGCTGATCGCCGATCACCAGTCGAAATTGCTCGCCGACATCGGCATCGATGACTGACCTGCCCGATGCACTCGGGCCGCTGCTGCGGGAAGCGCAGGTTCGGCTTGCCGCTGCCGCTATCGATGATCCGGCGCTCGATGCGAGGCTGATCGTCGAGCATTTTTCCGGCACCACGCGCACACAAGCCATTGCGGACCCCGAACGCAAGCTCGGCGCCGGCGTTGTTGCCGAAATCGATGCCGCCTTGAGACGCCGCGTTGGCAGCGAACCGGTGCATCGCATCCTCGGCTATCGTGAATTCTACGGTTTGCGCCTGTCGCTGTCGCCGGAAGCGCTGGAGCCGCGGCCGGATACCGAAACGCTGGTCGAAGCAATATTGCCCTTCGTCAAGGCAGTTGCGGCGCGGGAAGGCGAGTGCCGCATGCTCGATCTTGGCACCGGCACCGGCGCCATTGCGCTGGCGCTGCTCAGCGTCGTGCCGGCGGCTAACGCCAGGGGCGTCGATCTGTCCGCGGGTGCGCTGGCGACGGCGGCGCGCAATGCCGGGCAACTGGGTCTTGCAGGCCGGTTCACGACGCTGCAGTCGGACTGGTTCGAAAAAGTTTCCGGCCGGTACCATGTAATTGTCGCAAACCCTCCCTATATAACCACGGAAGACATTGGAAATCTGCAGGACGAAGTCCGCAATTTCGACCCGCGCCTGGCCCTGGATGGCGGCGCGGACGGTCTGAACCCCTACAGAACCATCGCAGCGGAAGCGGCAAGGTTTTTGGAAACTGAAGGCAGGATTGCGGTCGAGATCGGCCATACGCAACGCAATGAGGTCTGCGAGATATTCGCTGCAGCCGGCTACGTGCCGGGCGGTGCTTTTCGTGACCTCGGTGGAAACGACAGGGTTGTTGTCTTTGAAAGGATAAAGCCTTGACGCAGTGCAAAAAAGCGCTTGGCAATGCCGGGGAATGCGGCTAGGGTCGCCTTAACCGGATGAGACGAAGCAGGCAGTGCTCTTAGCGATTCGGTTTTCCTTGGAAATAGCTGCCTTCTTGCGCAAACGATGCCCAAGCTTCGTGCGGGAATCGTCCGGCAAGTGATGTAACCGGAACAGGATGGCACGTGGCGCCAACGCAATCGATGCGGGCGAACGCCGGTGAAGAGACGAAACGGCTGGCTGCATGAGCGCCTCCGTTCGTGAAGAGTTTTTCGAAAATTTCAAAATGAAGAGAGTTTGATGAGGCCACAACAGCAGAACAGGCGCATGCGCGGTCGCAACAATAGTGGCGGCGGCGGTGGTAACAATAACAACAACAATAACAACAACAACCGCAAGGGGCCTAATCCCCTGACGCGCAACTACGAGAGCAATGGCCCGGATGTGAAGATCCGCGGTTCGGCTCAGCAGATCGCCGAAAAATATGCCACCCTTGCCCGCGATTCTCACAGCTCCGGCGACCGGGTCATGGCGGAGAACTATCTCCAGCACGCCGAGCACTACAATCGCATCATCGCGGCCGCACAGGCGCAGATGCCGATCCAGAACGCGCAGCAGAATCGCGATGATTTCGACGATGACGGCGACGAGGATCGCGACGATTTCGACAATGGCGGCAACAACAACAGCAACACTGTTTCCGACGCCCAGATCCCGGTGATCAACCATGGCGCCGGCCCGCAGCCGGTCATCGAAGGGACGCCGGCCGAGGTTGCGCTCAACCGGGAAGGTGGCCGCGAGGCCCGCGATAACAATGGCGGGCGTAACAATGGTGGCCGCGACAACAATGGCGGGCGCCATCGCGATCGTCGCCCCAATGGCGGTTATGGCCAGAACGGCCAGCGCGACTTTGGTTCACCCGTGGAACAAGGTGGTCAGCCCCAGGGCAACGAGACCCCGGTTCAGGGCGAAGCCGTTTCGCCGACCGAATCTGTAGCGCCGGCCGAACCGGCTCCGTCGTTCGAGAATCTTTCCCCGGCAGGTCTTGCCGCCCAGGCCGAACTCAACGAGGCGGCCGCCGAAAGCGGGGCTGCCCGTCGTCCGCGTCGTCCGCGCCGCCCGCGCGTCAACGCCGATCAGGTTGATGGCGGTGGCGAAAGTGCCGAGGCGGCCCCGGTCGAAAGCGGCAATGCCCAGCCGGTCAATGTCGATATCGACAACTGATCAAACGGCACCTCAAGACATGGAACGGCGGGGAGAAATCTCCGCCGTTTTCGTTTGGGCGGCCGTGCAATATTATGAAGTTGCCGATATCGAGACGTCTTGAGGGTTCGGAACTTGTGCACCATATCAGCCTCAACTGGACCCGGCTCGAATGGGCGGGTCCGTCACCGCAATCGGATCCGGTGCCGCAAAGCGGGCCGGTGATGGAAGGAGACAGATATGAACCTCGAGAAATACTCAGAGCGCGTGCGCGGCTTTATCCAGTCCGCGCAGACTATGGCGCTTTCCCGCAACCATCAGCAATTCACTCCTGAACATATCCTGAAAGTGCTCGTCGACGACGATGAGGGCCTGGCCGCGTCGCTGATCGAACGCGCCGGCGGCAACGTCCGCGACGTCAAGCTTGGCGTCGAGGCGGCGCTCGAAGCGATGCCCAAGGTCGAGGGCGGCAATGGCCAGCTCTATCTGGCGCAGCCGCTGGCAAAAGTGTTTTCGACCGCCGAGGAACTGGCCAAGAAAGCCGGCGACAGCTTTGTCACGGTGGAGCGGCTCTTGCAGGCGCTCGCCATGGAGAAATCGGCCAAGACCGCCGACATACTGGCCAAGGCCGGCGTCACCGCGCAGGCGCTCAATCAGGTCATCAACGATGTCCGCAAGGGCCGCACCGCCGATTCGGCGAGTGCCGAACAGGGCTACGACGCGCTGAAGAAATACGCGCGCGACCTGACCGCGGATGCCCGTGCCGGCAAGCTGGACCCCGTGATCGGCCGTGACGACGAGATCCGCCGCACCATCCAGGTGCTGTCGCGCCGCACCAAGAACAATCCCGTGCTGATCGGCGAACCCGGCGTCGGCAAGACGGCGATCGCCGAGGGCCTGGCGCTGCGCATCGTCAATGGCGACGTACCGGAATCGCTGAAGGACAAGCAGCTGATGGCGCTCGACATGGGCGCGCTGATTGCCGGCGCCAAATATCGCGGCGAGTTCGAGGAGCGGCTGAAGGCAGTGCTCTCCGAAGTCACCTCGGCCAACGGCAACATCATCCTGTTCATCGACGAGATGCACACGCTGGTCGGCGCCGGCAAGGCGGATGGCGCCATGGATGCGTCGAACCTGTTGAAGCCGGCTTTGGCGCGGGGCGAGTTGCACTGCGTCGGCGCCACTACGCTCGATGAGTATCGCAAGCATGTCGAGAAGGATGCAGCGCTTGCCCGCCGCTTCCAGCCGGTGTTCGTCGACGAGCCGACGGTGGAAGACACCGTCTCGATCCTGCGCGGCCTGAAGGAGAAGTACGAGCAGCACCATAAGGTGCGTATTTCGGATTCGGCGCTGGTGGCGGCGGCGACGCTGTCCAACCGCTACATCGCCGACCGCTTCCTGCCGGACAAGGCGATCGACCTGGTCGACGAAGCCGCATCGCGGCTGCGCATGCAGGTCGATTCCAAGCCCGAGGCGCTGGACGAGATCGATCGCCGCATCATGCAGCTCAAGATCGAACGCGAGGCGCTGAAGGTCGAGACGGACGACGCCTCGAAGGATCGGCTTGCCCGCCTGGAAAAGGAACTCGTCGGCCTTGAGGAAGAATCGACCGAGATCACCGCCAAATGGCAGGCCGAGAAGCAGAAGCTCGGGCTTGCCGCCGATCTGAAGAAGCAGCTCGACGAGGCGCGCAACGACCTTGCCATTGCCCAGCGCAAGGGTGAATTCCAGCGCGCCGGCGAGCTTGCCTATGGCAAGATCCCGGAGCTGGAAAAGAAGCTGAAGGAGGCCGAGGCCCAGGACGGCAAAGCCGGCATGGTCGAAGAGGTGGTCACCCCCGATCATGTCGCCCACATCGTCTCGCGCTGGACCGGCATTCCGGTCGACAAGATGCTGCAGGGCGAGCGCGACAAGCTGCTGCGCATGGAAGATGAGATCGGCAAGCGCGTCGTCGGCCAGGGCGAGGCGGTGCAGGCTGTCTCGAAGGCCGTGCGGCGCGCCCGCGCGGGCCTGCAGGATCCGAACCGGCCGATCGGCTCGTTCATGTTCCTCGGGCCGACGGGCGTCGGCAAGACCGAGTTGACCAAGGCGCTGGCAAGCTTCCTGTTCGACGACGACAGCGCGATGGTGCGCATCGACATGTCGGAGTTCATGGAAAAGCACTCGGTCGCCCGGCTGATCGGTGCGCCTCCCGGCTATGTCGGCTATGAGGAAGGCGGCGCGCTGACCGAAGCGGTGCGGCGCCGGCCTTATCAGGTCGTGCTGTTCGACGAGATCGAGAAGGCGCATCCCGATGTGTTCAACGTGCTGTTGCAGGTGCTCGACGATGGCCGCCTGACCGATGGCCAGGGCCGCACGGTCGACTTCCGCAACACGCTGATCATCATGACGTCGAACCTGGGCGCCGAATATCTCGTCAATCTCACCGAGGATCAGGACGTCGATCTGGTTCGCGACGAGGTGATGGGTGTCGTCAGGGCGTCGTTCCGGCCGGAGTTCCTCAACCGCGTCGACGAGGTGATCCTGTTCCACCGGCTGCGCCGGCAGGATATGGGCCGCATCGTCGAGATCCAGCTCAAGCGGCTGGAGAGCCTGCTTGTCGATCGCAAGATCACACTTTCGCTGGACCAGGAGGCGGTCGATTGGCTGGCCGCCAAGGGCTACGACCCTGCCTATGGCGCGCGACCGCTGAAGCGAGTGATGCAGAAGGAATTGCAGGACCCGCTGGCGGAGAAGATCCTGCTCGGCGACATCCTCGACGGCTCGACCGTCAAGGTGACAGCCGGTTCCGATCGGCTGAACTTCCGCTCGAAACCGACGATTGTGGCGGCGGAAGTGGCAGCCTGATCCAAAGCCGCGCGTCCATCCTGGACGCGCGGCTTTTTCATATAAACGGGGGCGGGGATGACGCTGGACGACTATAACAGCTTCTGCGCATCGCTGCCTGCGACGAGCCATGTCGTCCAGTGGGGCGGAGCCCATGTCTGGAAGGTCGGAGCCAAGGTCTTCGCGATCGGCGGCTGGGACCAGGGCCAGCAGCTCTTCGTCACGTTCAAATGCTCCGAAATCGCCTATGATGTGCTCAAGGAGCAGCCGGGCCTGCGACCAGCGCCCTATCTTGCCTCGCGCGGCATGACATGGATCCAGCGTCGGACAAGCCAGAGCATGGATGATGCTGCGCTGAAAGACTATCTGCGCGAGAGCCATCGCCTTGTTGCCCTGAAACTGACGAAGCAGGCGCGCAAGGAATTGGGGCTTGCCGCAGGCTAGCCAATATTCGTCGAGGTGCCGGGAAACCGCCATCTTCATGCCCGGTTCATGTTGGAACCATATGGTGGGTAACTGGTTTGCTGGCGAGGGGCTTCGCCAGAGAACAATGCCGGGCGGCGGCAATTACGGACCGGAGAGTTTCGCCACTATGCTGCGTACGATCTTCACCCTTTCGGTACTTGCCGGCGGGCTTTTGTCTGCCAATGCAATCGCTGCCCCAACGCAGGACAGCGCACCACCGATTGTCCGTGCCGCCGATACCGGGGGCATCCTTATCGCCCAGGACGGCAATCTCGACATCTACTACGACGCTAGAGGCAACCGCGTCATCGTCGATGCCGATACCGGCAAGGTCATCGCCATCCAGCCGCCGCAGACCCGGCTCGACCGTCGTGCCCTGCGCCGTGAGACACGACTGCGCGAATTGGGCCGCGCCCCCGACGGCGACGACCGCTACTATCTCGACGATCCGGAAGACATGGCGCGGTTCCGCCGCCAGCAGTTGGAAGAGGAAGGCCGCGTTATCCCGCCGCCGGCGGACGAGTACGATCCCTATGGGGACAATTCCGTCGAAGCCTATCCTCCCCCACCGCAGGACGATGGCAGCTACGACGACAATTATCCCGACGCGCCGCAGCCGGCGAAGCCGGGCACCATCAAGCGCCAGCCGCTGAACGAGGCCTCGATAGACCCTGCCCAGCCGGCGATACCCGCCGATCAGGCGGCTCTGCCACCAAAGGCTGACGACAAGGCCACTGTTGCCCCAGCACTTTCGCTGGGAGCGCGCCAGGATGTCGCCGCCCTTCAGGTGCTGCTCGACCGGGGTGGCGCTTCGCCTGGCGTCATCGACGGGCGTTTCGGTTCGAATGTCGACAAGGCGCTCGCTGCCTACAACCAGATCACCGGCGCCAATCTGCGATCGACCGACGCGGTCGCCATCCAGGCGGCACTTGCGCAATCCGGCGGCGATGCCTTCGCCAACTACACGATCACAGCGGAGGATGCGGCCGGTCCCTATGTCGCGTCGATCCCGGAAGACTACAGCCAGAAGGCGCAACTCGACCGCATGGGTTATACGTCCGTGACCGAGGCGCTCGCGGAGCGCTTCCACATGGACGAGAATTATCTCAAAGCGCTCAACCCGGACGTCGATTTCAATCGTCCCGGCACAACCATCAAGGTCGCCAATTTCGGAAAACTGGTTTCGACGCCGGTGGCCCGCATCGTCGCGGACAAGGACAAGAAAGAGGTTTTCGCCTATGATGCCGGCGGCAGACTGGTCGCGGCCTATCCCGCAACCATCGGCTCATCGGACACGCCGTCACCGTCCGGCATACACACGGTGTCGCGCGTCGCGCTCGATCCGAACTACACCTACAACCCCAGCATCAATTTCAAGCAGGGCCAGAACGACAAGGTCCTGACCATTCCGCCGGGCCCGAACGGTCCCGTCGGCTCGGTCTGGATCGCCCTGGACAAGCCGACCTATGGCATCCACGGCACGCCGGATCCGTCGAAGATCGGCAAGACCGAAAGCCATGGCTGCGTACGCCTGACCAACTGGGATGCGCGGGAGTTGGCCAAGCTGGTTTCACCGGGTGTCACGGTGGAGTTTGTCGGCGGACCTTCAGCCGATGATTTTGCGCAGCAGTGAACTGTGAAGTGCGGCGGCATAGACCAGATGCACGATCAGAATGAAACCGAGCTTTCAAGTGGTCGCCTCACCGAAATTCCCGCCGGCTGCGTGTAACGGCGCCAGCATGACTGTGCCATTTGCGCCCTGACAGAGTGCGACCTGGCCAAACGGCTGGTTTCAGCGACAGCAAGCCACTGGCTGGTTGTTGCCGGTGCGCTAGGGGTTTAAGCAAGATTTCATGCATTCACCGAGTAAAGCTGCCGCCGTCCCGCTGACCAGCCCGGTCAGGAATGGGACGTTCTGTCCGCAGTCGCAGCGGCGATTTGTGCTGATCGCGGCAATTCTGGCCTCGGCGCTTGGCTTCATAGACGGCTCGATCCTGGCCATCGCCACACCGGCGATCCGCGTCAATCTCGGCGCCAGCCTGGCCGAGGCGCAGTGGATTTCCAATGCCTATGCGTTGACGCTGTCGGCGCTGATCCTGGCCGGGGGTGCCGCCGGCGACCGATTCGGCCTACGCCGCGCCTTCGTGGCCGGCATTGCGCTGTTCATCGTCGCTTCGCTTGCCTGTGCGCTGGCGCCGAATGCCATTGTGCTGATCGCATTTCGTGCCGTCCAGGGCATTGGCGCAGCGATCATGGTGCCCGGCAGCCTCGCCATCATCGCCAAGGCCTACCCGAAGAAAGAACGCGGCCGCGCTATCGGCATCTGGGCGGCGGCTTCAGCGCTGACCACGGCACTTGGCCCGGTGTTCGGCGGTTTCGTGCTGTCGGCCTTCGGCGACGGCATCTGGCGGGCGATCTTCGCCATCAACCTGCCGCTCGGGCTTATTTCGATCTGGCTTCTGCTGGCCAAGGTTCCAGCCGATACGCCGACGGAGAAACGCAGCCTGGATCTCGGCGGTGCAGCGCTCGCGACATTGGCCTTCGGCGCGCTTGCCTATGGGCTGACCTCGATGAGCGCCAGCGGCGAGGGCCTCATTGCAGGGCCGAGCATTGCCGCAGGCGTCGTATTGCTGGCTGTCTTCATCTTCTTCGAGCTTCGGCAGCGCGAGCCGATGATCGACCTCAGCCTGTTTCGCGTCGGTGCTTTCGCTGGCGCCAATGTGGCGACGTTCTTCCTCTATTTCGCGCTATCGGCCAACCTTTTCTATCTTCCGATGCTGCTGATCGCCGGCTGGGGACTGAGCACGGCCGAGGTCGGCTTCATCTTCCTGCCCTTGTCGGCAGCGATCGCGCTTTTGTCAGGACCTGTCGGCAAGCTGTCGGACCGGATCGGACCGCGTTTTCCGATCGCCTGCGGCAGCCTGGTCGTGGCTTTTGCGTTTGCCGGGCTGGCCTTGCTCACCTACGCCGGTATCCATAATTTCTGGACCGGAACATTCCCGCTGATGGGGCTGATGGGGCTCGGCATGGCTCTGGTCGTATCGCCTTTGTCGACCGCGATCATGACGGCGGTGGAAGACAAGGACACGGGGGCGGCCTCCGGCATCAACAATGCCGTCTCACGCATCGGCGGTTTGATCGCGGTGGCGGCGATGGGCTCGCTTGCCGCATGGGTTTACGCGAATGCGCTGGACGCGAGCGCAACGCCGGGCATCCCAGGATTTGGTGAACCGGCGCCAGCCGGGCTTGGGCCGGCCATCGATGCGGCGAGGCTCGCCGCCAGCGACGCCGCTTTTGCCGCGGTCTCTTCGGTGACCGCGCTGCTTTGCCTGTTTGCGGCTGTCATCGCCTGGACGACCATTCCCGGTGAGCGATTGCCATGGTCGCGACAGGCCGAAGATCAGCAAGGCTGAAGCGGGTCAACCGTCGATCTTGGCGCTCGCAACCTTCAGCGAATCGCTGTCTTCCTGCTTCAGCAGTTCGTCGATGCGCTCGCGCTCGCGCTTGAAGGCAACGAGGTCATCGCCCTTCAGCACCTTGCCGACCGGCAGGCGGACACGCATCGGATCAACCTTGGTGCCGTTGACGATCAGTTCGTAGTGAAGATGCGGGCCGGTGGCGAGGCCGGTCTGGCCGAGGAAGCCGATGGTCTGGCCCTGGCGGACGTGCACGCCCGGTTCGATGCCTTTGGCAAAAGCGCTCTGGTGATTGTATGATGTCTCATAGCCATTGGCATGGCGGATGATGATCTGCTTGCCGTAACCGCCGGCCCAGCCGACCTTCTCGACCGTGCCGTTGCCGGCGGCGATGATCGGCGTGCCGATCGGCGCGGACCAGTCGACGCCGGTGTGCATGCGGACATAGCCGAGGATGGGATGCCTGCGGGCGCCGAAACCGGAGCGGAATTTCCCGGCGGGCAGGGGATTGCGCAACAGGAACTGCTCGGCGCTCGAGCCGTCCTCATCGAAATAGTCGGTGCCGCCGTCCTGCATCTGGAAGCGGTAGAAGTTGCGGGTCTGGCCGCCGAACGTCGCCGAGACGTAAAGAAGCTCGGAGCTGTCCGAGGTCTGGTCGTCACCGTCGGGCTGCGAGAACAGGACTTCGATGCGGTCGGCGGGGCTGAGGCGGGATTGGAAGTCGACGTCGGACGCCAGCAACTTGATCAACCGCTGCGTCATCACCTTGGACATGCCGTAGGAATAGGCGGCGCGGTAGATGCCGTCATAGACGTTGGGCAGGTTGCCGCGCACCACCACGGGCGCCGACGAATCATCGAAGGCCGTCAGCAATTCGGGGTTCGGATCCGGTTCCTGCGCCGGCACATACTGGCCGCGATCGTTGAGCGCGATGGTGACGATGTGCTGGGTCCGGTCATAGACGCTGGTGCGCACGACCTTGGCGGCATCGCCGTGAACCTCAAGACCGACACGCAGCACGGTTCCAGCTTTGAGCGCCGTTGCGTTGAGCAACTTGGCGATGGCTTCGGCCATTCCGGTGGCATCTTCACCCGTGTAGCCCGAATTAGCAAAAGCCTCGGTGACGTCGAGATCCTTGGTGAAGGGGATGATTTCCTCGGCGAAAGCCGGCGCCTGGTCGTCAACAGTGGCGCGGGGCGCCACCGAGACATTTTCCGGCACGATCTTGACGTCGTAGGAGCCCGCCATGCTCTCGGCAAAAGCTTCGCCGAATCGCTGCGGGTCGACATAGTGAAGTGAAGCGACCTGCACGGCGCCGTCGCTGAGGTCGGTGCCGGCTTCGCGCACCACTTTTTCCACCTCGTCGGCGGAGAGGTCACTCTTTTCGTCGAAGGAAGCCGTTTCGATCGGAAAATCGATGGTCTTCAGGCTCATCTCGCTTTCGACCTTGGCGCCGTAGATCTGGCCGGAAGCGGCAGAGGCCGTCGCCGGCTGGGCATTGTCGTCGCTGTCGTCGCCGAACACCTGCATCGGGTCGAAGGGTGGGTAGGCGCGGCTGGTGGTGTGGCCGGCGGCAAGGGCCATCTTGATCTGGACGAAAGGCATGGTGTGGATGACGTCGCGGTCGCCGACCTTGGTGACCATCGACACTTCCATGCGGCGGCGGTCCTTGGCCTTTGCGATCTGACGCGGCGCCACCAGCCTAGTGGTCTTGGCGACTTCGCCAGAATCCCCGTTGCCGGCAAGGCTGATCAACTCGGCGATCTCGGGTGGGGTGGCTAGTTGCTGGCGGCCGTCAAGGGCGGCGAACAGCGCCACGCCCATCAGCACGCTCGAGGTGACGCCAGTGAGAAATGTTCCCGACAGCCAGCGTGCAGAAACCTCGCGCCGGTCGGGCGGGCCGCTGCGGCCATCCGCGACAAGCGGCGGCTCGTTGCCGAGTTCGGCTATGACATCTTCCGTGTCTGGCATCCAGAAAGGCTGCTTCTTCCCCGGGCGGAACGGCTTGTCGCTTTTGTTGTGGCCGTGACATTTGCCTGTCATGGCAGGTGAAGTCAACGAAGCGCCAGGCTCCGAACGAATTGCCCCCAAGCACTTCTCTTATAGAGCGCCCTACCAGGCGGGGCGGTGTACCTTCTCTGCAAGGCCATCGCACACTCCTATATAGGAGGGCTCATAAGAGAGGGGCTGCTCCGTCGGCGGCGCCCACTTTCGTTGGCTTTGGTGTCGAACGGCAATGCGGCGGCAATAGGGCTCCTTCCTGGCCGTCCAATCGGTATTGCCAGCGTTCCCCTGGGGCAGTCGGCTATCGACAGATCCGGTCCGAAATTTCTGTCGCAAAAACTTCAAAAACATTGTCGATGTGTGTTGACAGTTGTCGAGTGTGGCGACTATATACGCCTCACGAACGAGGGCGGCTCGCCGCTGGCGAC
>NZ_JAMYQH010000011.1:0-188771 GCF_040320765.1 Mesorhizobium sp. M0618
GAACTGACCGCTCGGCTTCGTCGTCATCGCAAGATCCCCGTTTCAAAAACAGGGAATCACATCCACACAATTTTGCAACAGGCCCGCAAGGGGGGAGATCGGATGTCATTTCTGCTTTCGCCAATCGCCAACGATGCAGGAAGAGCGCCGCAGCTGAAGCTGCAAATCTCCCCCCTTGCGGGGGAGATGTCCGGCAGGACAGAGGGGGGTGTGAAGGAACGCCAACCATCACTATTGGCTGGACTAACCCATCCCAAGGGTCTTTTCTAGGCGTCCCCCCGCCCGGAGAACCGCCATGCCGCTCACCCGCAGAACACTGATCGCCGCCAGTCTTTGCATCACCTTCGCCCTGGCGCCGTTGACGAGCGCCTTTGCCGCTTCCCCGCAACCGGCCAAGGGCGAGCACGGCATGGTGGTGACGGCCCAGCATCTGGCGTCCGAAGTCGGCATCGAGGTCTTGAAGAAGGGCGGCAATGCTGTCGATGCGGCGGTTGCCGTCGGCTATGCGCTCGCGGTCGTCTACCCCAATGCCGGCAATATCGGCGGCGGCGGCTTCATGACCATCCGCTTCAAGGACGGCAGATCGACCTTCCTCGATTTCCGCGAGCGGGCGCCGCTGGCGGCGACAAAAACCATGTATCTCGACAAGGACGGCAACCCGGTGAAGGGGGCCAGTCTCGACGGCTATCTTGCGGTCGGCGTGCCGGGTTCGGTGGCCGGTCTGGAGATGGCCCGCCAAAAATACGGCAAACTGTCCCGGCAGGATCTGATGGCGCCGGCAATCGGCTATGCCAAGGACGGCTTCATCCTCAACCAGGGCGACGCCGCCTCGTTTGCCGGCAGTGCCGACAGGCTGGCGAAGGACCCCGCGGCCGCCGCCATATTCCTGAAACCCGACGGCAAGCCCTATGGCATCGGCGAGCGGCTGGTCCAGCCCGACCTCGCGGCGTCGCTCGCCGCCATTTCCGAAAAGGGTACGGATGCCTTTTACAAAGGCGCCATCGCCGATGCCATCGTCAAGGCGAGCGGCGCCAAGGGCGGCATTCTCGCCAAACCGGATTTCAAGCAATATGCGGTGCGCGAACTCAAGCCCGTGACCTGCACCTATCGCGGCTACGAGATCACCTCCTCGCCGCCGCCCAGCTCCGGCGGCGTCATCATCTGCGAAATCCTCAACGTTCTGGAGGGCTATCCCTTGTCCTACCTTGGTGCCGGTTCGGCCGAGACGGTCCATGTCATGGTCGAGGCGATGCGCTACGCCTATGTCGACCGCAATTCCGCGCTCGGCGATCCCGATTTCGTCGACAATCCGGTCTCGAAATTGCTCGATAAGGCCTATGCCAAAGATATCCGCGACAAGATCGACCCGTTCCGGGCCGGCGTGTCGCAGGATCTGATGCCGAAGGGCTTTGGCGAGAGCAAGGAGACGACGCATTATTCGATCATCGACGATGAAGGCAATGCGGTCGCGGTCACCTACACGCTGAACGGGTCCTTCGGCGCCGGCGTCGTTGCCGACGGCACCGGCATCCTGCTCAACAACGAGATGGACGATTTCACCCAGAAGCCCGGCGTGCCCAACCTCTATGGCCTGGTCCAGGGCGAGGCCAACGCCATCCAGCCGAAGAAGACGCCGCTGTCGTCGATGAGCCCGACCGTGGTCGCCAAGGACGGCAAGCCGTTCATGGTCATCGGCAGCCCGGGTGGCTCGCGCATCATCACCATCACGCTGGAAGCGATCGTCAATGTCATCGACCACGGCATGAACATCCAGGAGGCGATCGACGCGCCTCGCATCCACCATCAATGGCTGCCCGACAAGGTTTATGTCGAGCCGTTCGGCCTGTCGCCGGACACAGAAAAGCTGCTGGCCGGCATGGGATATCACCTCGATCTCGCTGACCAGACCTGGGGGCAGGCGGCCGGCATCCTGGTCGGCGGCAAGAGCCTGGCGGAAATCGAGAAGGGCGGCGGCGCGCGCTACAACGGCGCCATCGACAGCCGCGCGGCCTCTGGCGAGGCGCTCGGATACTGATAGCTCGGAGGAAAAGCTTGGTGCAGCGTGGCGATTCGGGTTGATCGCCCGCTGCTCAAGTGGATCGGCTCACACCGATTTGATCGTCACAAGACCAGCGTGAGGGTGGACGCAACCAGCATCAAGGCGGCAATGCCGACGAACAGCGCATAGATACGCGGCCGGTCGAGCAGCAGCGCGTTTCCGGATATCCAGGCGGACGTGGCGCCGCCAAGCGCGAAGAGGAAGCCGTTGCGGTGCCCGAAGACCATCGATGCGGCCATCAGCCCGCCAATGATCAGCGCACCGAACACGATGATCACGGCAACGGCATATCTCTCGAAATCATTGCCGCTACCCATGCTCGGGCCGATTGCGTTCAACGTCGGCAGGTCGTCCGGATCGAAGGGGTTCGTCGACCCGTATTCGTCTTGACCGGCAGGCTCTCGCATCATTCGTTCTCCGTATAGCGGCAACAAATCATCAAGCCTTGCCGAGTGCAACCCGATCGCGCTGCCTTGATGCGTTCGACCGGTCCTTGACGTCTTCAGGCGGCGGCTTGCTGCCGGCTTTTTTGGTTCGTTCCTTGGCCGTCTTTGGTCTCTCAGGCAATCCAGGAAACGGCTGCCCAAAGGCGACCGTGGCTTCGTCTATCATGGAATGCCTTCGTGGAGGAAAAATGATGCGAGCGCGGATTGGGCTTCGCGGGCGGTGATTTTTTGGTCGGCCACGTCGCACAGCGCTGTTGTACGGGCGAATCGCCTTGCGGCCAAGCGGCGGCTGCGCCTGGCATGCGGTTGCGTAAAGTTGACTTGTCAGGCCATCAAAATGTTGACTATTGAACTCATGTTCATAGTCAACCGGGCAGTGGTCACTGGAGACCGTATCCCGAAAAGCAGGGCACGCCGCATTGCAGAGAGACCGAGAGCCCAGAGCCGCGTCCGATCACTTGCGCAGCCGAATGACCCGGCGCCAGGCGCTCGGGCTTTTCACGCTGCCGTTCGCCGGCATGGGGTTCTCCACGGCTGAAGCCCGTCCGTTGCGCATAGTCTGCCTGGATGACGGGTTGACCGAGACCTTGCTCATGCTCGGCGTCAGCCCGGTCGCCATTGCCGATCGGGAGGTCTGGGAGAAATGGGTGGTCGAGCCGCGGCTGCCGCCTGACATCGCCGATGTCGGCACGCTGCTCGAGCCCAATCTTGAATTCCTGCAGCAGCTCAAGCCCGACATCATCCTGTCCATGCCGTATCTCGACGGCATCAAGCCGCTGCTCGAACGCGTGGCTCCGGTGACGACGATCGGTCTCTACACCGAAGCCGGGCAGCCCTATCAGCGCGCCGTCGAGGCGACGCGCCAGCTCGCCGGGCTTGTCGGCAAGGAAAGCGAAGGCGAAGCGCTGATCGCGGCGACAGACGCGTATTTTACGGAGATTTGCCGGCAACTGGCGCCGCTGTCGGCACGGCCGATCTATGTCGTCAGCTTCCTGGACCCCCGCAATGTGCGCGTCTACGGCGCAAAGAGCCTGTTTCAGGAGGTGTTCGACCGCATCGGGCTCAGCAACGCGTGGACGGCGGAGACCAATTACTGGGGGTTTTCGACCGTCGGTATCGACGGGCTGGCAACATCCAGCGATGCGCGCCTCGCCTATCTCGAACCCTTGCCTGAGGGCGCCGGCGGCACGCTGACCGAAAGTCCGGTCTGGAACGCCATGCCCTTCGTGCGCAACCGCTCGATCATGCGCCTTCCTGCCGTCCTGATGTTTGGCGCGCTTCCATCCGCGCGCCGTTTTGCTCGGGTCCTGGCGTCGGCGATGACCGCGGAGGCCGCCCATGGCTGAGGATGCCGCGGCCGTCACTCAAGAAGGAAAGCTTGCGCCGTCGGGCCGCGCCTTGCCATGGGGCTCTCTTGGCAATCAGCCGGTAGGCGCGATCCTGCTTTGCGCGGTGCTGCTCGCGGCGGCGATCGCGGCAACCGTCTCAAACCTCACCGTGCAGCTGCCATCGGCGCTCTGGCTCCAATCGCTCGCCGCCCCGGACATTGATGATATGCGGCAGGTGCTCGTCCACTACGCCTTCCTGCCCAGGCTTGCCGTCAGCCTTTTATGCGGTGCGGCGCTCGGGCTTGCCGGAACCGTCCTGCAGCAGGTTCTGCGCAACCCGCTCGCCTCGCCCGAAACGGTCGGTGTCTCGGCCGGCGCCTATCTGGCGCTGGCACTAGCAACGCTTCTGTCACCGTCGCTGCTTGCCTTTGGCCGCGAATGGGTGGCGCTGGGCGGCGCATTCGTTGCCCTTGCCGCCGTCATCGCTCTGTCCTGGCACAAAGGCCTGTCACCGCTTTCGGTCGTGCTGGCGGGGCTTGTTGTCAGTCTCTATGCCGGCGCTATCGGCGCTGCCCTCATTGTGCTGCGGCATGAATGGTTGGCCGGCCTGTTCATCTGGGGCGCCGGTTCGCTGGGCCAGCAGGACTGGTCGACGACACTGTGGCTGTTGCCACGCATCGGCGGCGCGGCACTGGCGATCTTCCTCATGGTGCGGCCGCTGGCCCTGCTTGGTCTCGACGATGAAGGCGCGCGCAGCCTCGGCGTGCCGCTCGGCGCCTATCGCTTCGCAGGACTGGCGGCCGCGGTCGCCCTGATCGCGTTTGTCGTTGCCGCTGTCGGCGTCATCGGTTTCGTCGGCCTGGCCGCGGCGACGCTCGCGCGCATCGGCGGTGCCCGGCGGCTGGGCCAACAACTGGTGATGGCGCCGCTGATCGGCGGGGCGCTGTTGTGGACAGCCGACCAGGCCGTACAGATCGCCACTGGACCGCAAGGCGACCTGCTGCCGACCGGAGCGATCACAGCACTTCTCGGCGCGCCTCTGCTTCTCTGGCTGCTGCCGCGCCTTGCTCTTGGCTCGGAAGTCCCGACCTTGATGGCCGCGCGCCTGCCGCGCGCAAGCCGGCCCGGCCTTATACTGACGGCGATCGGCCTGGCCCTGCTTTTGCTGCTCGGGCTGGCCCTGCTCTATGGACCGGGTCCGCATGGCTGGACCTTCGCCTTCGGCGACGAGCTGCAGCCTTTGCTGTCGTGGCGGTGGCCTCGTGTGCTTGCCGCGCTGAGCGCCGGGGCGATGCTGGCGCTCGCCGGGCTGATGATGCAGCGGCTGACCGGCAATCCGATGGCCAGCCCGGAAGTGCTTGGCATCAGCGCCGGTGCCGCCCTTGGCATGATGGTGGCGCTGTTTGCGCTCTCCGATGCCGGACGCCCGGTTCAGACGGCGGCGGCAACCATCGGCGCCTTCGCCGCTTTGCTGGTGACGCTGGCGATCGGCCGCCGTGCCGCCTATGCGCCGGAGCGGCTGCTGCTCGCAGGCGTTGCCCTGACGGCCTTGTTCGACGCGCTGATCCTGGTGCTCACCGCCACCGGCGATCCGCGTGCCATGCTGCTGCTCAACTGGCTGACCGGCTCGACCTATGGCGTTGATGTCGGTGACGCCTTGCTGACCGGTGGTATCGCCGTCTGCCTCTTCGCGCTCGCGCCTTTCTTCATGCGCTGGCTCGACATCCTGCCGCTTGGCCCCGCCGCTGTGCAGGGCCTTGGCATTGACCTGAAGAGGACGCGGCTTTTCGTGCTTCTGGTGGTCGCGGCACTCACCGCAGCCTCGACGCTGATCGTCGGTCCGCTGACCTTCATCGGCCTGATGGCGCCGCACCTTGCCCGTCGCCTTGGCCTGTCCCGTGCGCTGCCGCAGGCCATTGGCGCGGTGCTCGCCGGCGCGCTGATCATGGTCGCCGCCGACTGGGTGGGCCGCACCGCCATCTTCCCGCGCCAGATCCCGGCCGGTCTCGTCGCCACGCTCATCGGCGGCCCGGTGCTGATGTGGCTGCTGCGCCGCCGCTGACTTTTTTGTCCCTCTGGAGATATCCATGTCCAAGTCGATGGCGGCGCCAGCCTTGATTGCCGACACCACGATCCACGACTTCGTCCCGGCGCAGGGCGGCGCCCCCTGGCGGATATTCCTGCATGTGCCGTCCGGGCCGGTGCCAGAAGCCGGCTGGCCGGTCCTCTACATGACCGACGGCAATGCCGTCATCGGCACGGCGGTCGACGCCATGCGCGCGCAGGCCTTCTATCCAACGGGCACCAATGTCGGCTGGGGCGTCATCGTCGCCATTGGCTATCCCGTCGAGGGCGGCTACGACCCGTTGCGCCGCTCATGGGACCTCGGCCCGCCGCCGGGCAAGACCTATCCGCCCTTCTACGAGGGCACGCCCGAAGTCCGGACGGGTGGGGCAGCGGAATTCCTTGCCTTCATCGAAGACGAGCTGAAGCCATGGGTCGCCGGTCGGGTCACGGTCGACACAAGCCGCCAGGCGCTTTATGGCCATTCTTCGGTGGTCTGTTTGCGCTCTATGCCTTGTTCACGCGGCCTTCTGCCTTCCAGACCTGGATCGCGGCGAGCCCCGCCCTCTATTGGGAAGAGCGTGCCATCGACCGCTTTCTCGAAACCTTCGAGGCCGCCGTTCCCGCTGGTTTGGCGGCGACCATGATCCTGTCGGCCGGCGAGTACGAGACCGAGAAGCTGGCACCGTTCCAGATTGGCGCCGAGGACGAGGAAAAGCGCCTGCGGCAGAAGAAGGTGACACGCACCGACGAATTCGCGCGGGCAATGGCGCAGCGGCTTGATGCTCTCCCGGGCGTGCGCGCGCGCTTCGAGCTGCACGCCGGCGAGAACCACATGTCGATCCTGCCGGTCACGGTCAATCGCGCGGTTCAGGCAGCGTTTGCGGTCAGGGCTTGCGACTAACGGCCTTCACCTCTCAACGCTGCGATGGCTTGTTCCCGTTGTGCGGCTGCGTCCGCGTCCATAGCGCCAAAACGCAGGGCACAGCGGAATTTTTCCCCGGGTACGACGCGAACCAGGCGGCCTCTTTCCTTGGCCGCAAGATAGCCGTCTGGTTCGGCGGTGGCCGGCAGCACGAGGCCAAGTGCGTCCTGGTCGGCGCCGCGCGTGATCCAGCGGACGGCATAATTGAGCTCGTCGGGGCGAAAGCTGACGAAATCCGCCGTACGGTCCGGATGGACCTGCAAGGCGTGCGCCCAGCCCTGGAGGTCCGCCTTAGCCCTCATCGTCAGCACGAGTTCTGGGTCGATCGGCTCGCCCTTGGTCAGCAGGCGATGCCGCGAAGGATCGGCGACAACGGCATCGCGGTAAGCAAGGTAGCTTTCGCTCGGTGTGAAAAAGGGCGGCAGCGTCTGGCGCACGACAATGTCCGCGGAATCATCCGCTACGGTGTCGACCAGGCGCCCGCCGTCGGCCGGCTTGAAATTGATGTGCGCCAGGTACATCAACTCCATGGCCGAGCGTTTCAGGTTCTCGATCACGATGTCGACTGCGACGCTGCTGGCATCGAGTTGCAGCCGTACGGTCGGCTCCATCACATAGTCATGGCTGAAAGCGACGGTCTGTCGGCAGCGCCCCGTCAGCGCCATGAAGGGTCCTTCGGAATTGCTGCCGGCGATCAGTTGCACGTCCTGATAAGGCGCATTGGGCAGATCGCCGTGAAGCGGGTGACGGTCATCCGAGCCCGGATTTCCCATTGCGGTAGCGCCGCAGTGAATGAAGAACGCGCCGTAGTTGGAAAGATAGTCCCGGGTCGCGACCGGCTCATTGAACATCGAGCGCATGGTCAGGGAGCGGCCGAGGAAGGTCACGTCCCAGATCTGCTGTCCTTGGAACGGCAGCATGACGATTTCGCCCTTCGCGTTGCTGATCCGAAGCCCGGCAACGCCGGATCGATAGCGAAAGGCGGTGGCGACAAGCCCGCGATAGCGCGCGACGATGGTTTCCGACGGGCCGAACTGCTCGGGCACGAGGTCGACGAAGACGTGATCGGAGTGGTCCAGATGCATTGTTTCGACCTCTATCTTCCGCAAGTGTGCGTGCCGATAGTCGCAGGAAACATCTGGAAATCAACGGCAGCACGCCTCACAGCTTCTGCCAGGACGGCTGGTGGAAAAGTCTCTTCGCACCCTCCTGGGAGAGCGCTCGAAACTGCAAGCTTGCCAGGCAATATCCCGCGATTGCCTATCCGCGAGCCGGCGGCAGCTCGAACAAAGTGGCGCCATTCTCCCGGCCGCGCTCGACATAGCCGATAACGCCAAACCATCTTGCGACATCCGGCCCCTGCAGCCAGCTGCGCGAGTGGATGGCGAGGTTGCCGGCGAGCGCCTGGATGTGCCGGATATGCCGCTTGCAGAAGCGAACGGTCGCCGCACGGAAGAAATCCTCCCGTGCGGCGAACAGCGTGTCGGCGGCGTCGCTGTTCTCGTGCCAGGCGATAATCGCCACGGCCTTGTCGCCCTCGACAAGCGCGTGCGCGCGGCCCTCCTTCAAATTCATCATCAGATTGTCGTAGGCGATCTTGCTGTCCTTGCCGGCCGCCACGTATTCGTCCGACATCCGCTTGGACAGACCGCGAAAGACATCCTCCAGATCCCCAAGCGTTGCTGCGCGTGCTCTCATTTCACCTCCTGCAGCCCCGGCAGGCAGTTTGCCCCAGGGTTGACGGGTGGCCAAGCAAATTAAATCCGCATGCAGGCAGAAGAGCGCAAACTTGTTTCGGCCAATGATGCTTGCGGTGACCGGTTGGCCAGCTTTTATGGCCACCCTGCTGGCCGTCACCAAGCGGCAGATATTTTGGCTGCGACTCCCGGTGAGCCGACGCCTTGCACACAGCGCCCACGCGGCCAGATTAGCGGCCGGCCGGGGGATGCAGCCTTGTGTCGAGAGCAAAAGTTTCCTGGAGCTTCAGCGCATAGGTATCTGTCGCTACGCTTGCCACGAAGATCAAGTTCCAGCTATGTGAAGAGACCGCACTCGGTATCGCCACCACGCGATGGCCCATCAGAAGGTCATCCCCGAATGCCTGCTGACCCGCGCTTGGTATGCCGGGGCGCAGCCAGTTCGGATTGGGCACGCTTGCAGGATCGACGACATGTATAGCCGATGCATCGCTGATGACAGCGGCTGTTAACGTGTGAGGAACTGTGTCGAGGGCGCGAAAACCCTTATGTACGGCGACTTCGAGGATAGCCGTGGCGGGATCGATCGAGCAGTACACAGCTCTTACGCCCTTGCTGTTCCAGCGGCCGCCCACCCGATAGGCACCTTCGCCACTATTCCATGTCGCGGCATGGACGGCCTGGTCAAGCCGCCACGCGATGAGTTCCGTTCCTCCGAGCGCTATTGGCAGAGGCGTCATGCATAGACGCCGTATTCAAGCCGTTCGAGATAGTCTTCGACCAGTTCCACGCCGGCGGGAGTGCCCAGAAGATCGATCGGACGGCGCTGGTCGAGACCGATCGCCGGGCGCTCCAACCATTGCTCAGCTTCCGCCTGCGTACCGAGGACATCCGTCGCCTTCGCCAGGATCTCTGCGAATTTCCAAGTCCGTCCGCTTTGCTCTTGGCTAAGAGGCTTGGATGGAGCGTCTTTGCGGCGCTGCCAGGTTCGCAGGCTCATACCAACCGCCTTTTCGAGGGACGCCGTCTTGTCAATGAAGACCAGTTGTCCGACGAGATGGTTTAGCGCCGAGGCCGGCAGGCCACTTAGAAGCAATTCATGCGCATCAAGTGCGCTGGTCAATCGACGCGACAATATACGAGACCCGCCGAGCAGTGCCTCCACTCGTTGGAGACCGCCGTCTCTCGCTTCCGTAACGACCTTATCCGCCGTAGCCGTCATGTGCGCCTCCTGCGTCAACTGTCGCGTAAAATATGACAGTTGACGGTGGCGATTTCAAGTGGGCAGCGGGCGCTGCTTGAACCCAGTCCGGAAGATATGACCGAGTGCGCGGCGTCGGTAGCCAGATGATTAGAATTAAGGCCGGAAAGGCGGTCGTATCTGACGTAGTGGGCAGGGTCTTGACGGCGCGCAAGACGGCTAAGCGTCCAACGATTAAGTCATTTATATTGTTTGGAAAATGGTGCCCAGAGGCGGAATCCAAGTGAGGAAAGTATGCCAGTACTTTCAGGATGTTACTACCCACGTAGCCTGCGAACAACCAACATAAATACCAACAATATATTTCTGTGGATTACTATCATTCCTCGTGGAATGCCCGACTGATTTGGTCCGACAGCGGCTTCACAAAATAGGAAAGCGCCGTACGCTCGCCCGTCTGGACCATCGCTTCGGCCGGCATGCCGGGCACGAGCGTCAGGTCCTTGAGCTTCGTCAGTTCCGCATGCGGAACCGATAGACGCACCAGGTAATACGAAATGCCGTTTTTTTCGTCCGTCGCCAGATCGGCTGCGATCCGGCTGACATATCCGTTCAATTCCGGCGTGGTTCTCAGATTGAAGGCTGACATCCGCAGCACGGCCTTGTGACCAAGCTGGATTTGGTCGATGTCCTTCGGGGTGATCCGTACTTCCAGCGCAAGATCGTCGCCTTCCGGCACGATTAGCATGATCGGATCGGCGGGCGTAATCACTCCGCCGAGCGTATGAACTGCGAGTTGTTGAATGGTGCCTGACTGCGGCGCGACGATATCGATCCGTCGCAGTTCCTGTTCAGCCGCCACCTTGCGCTCACCATACTCCCCGATCTGCGCCTGAACCTCTCTGAGCTCCTGGCCGACTTCGGTCTTGAAATCCTGATCGATCTGCGGGATCTGCAGGCGCGTTTCGGCTATGCGGGCTGCTGTCTGTGCCTGATGTGCGATCTTCTCACCGCGTTCGCCACCGAAAGTGGCAACCTGGATCTTCAGGCTGTTCAACCGTTGGTCCGAGACAATGCCTTGGTCGCGCAGCCCACTCAGAACAGCAATTTCCTTAAGGAGAACCTCGATCCTTTTTTCACAGGCAATTTCCTGCGCCTCGAATCCTTCGATCTCGTGGTGATATTGAGTAATGTGTTCCGCCAGTTGCGCCTGCTTTCCGTCGCGGGATTGTCTGCGGAATTCGAACAGCAGCGTCTCGCTATGTATTGCCGAAGCTACGTCCGGAACATCTCTTCGGACGAGCAGCCAGTCCGGGAAGGCGATCTCCGCGAGATCGTCACGTTCAGCATCGAGTCTTGCCTGGTAGGCGGCGAGCTCATCGAGCCGCTTGGTGACTATGGCGAGATTGGCGCGCGTCTGGGTGGCATCGAGCCGCATGAGGATGTCGCCGGCTTTCACTTTATCGCCTTCGCGCACCAGGATTTCTCCCACCACCCCGCCGGTCGGGTGCTGCACCTTCTTGACATAGGAATCGACGACAAAGTGTCCGGACGCGACAACCGCACCGGAGAGATTCGTGAAGGCCGCCCAGGCTCCGGCTCCTCCCACAAAGATTACGCTCGCCAGAAGGCCCGCCACCAGGTGGCGGCGAATGGAGCTGGAAACGTCATTGTTCTGATGAATGCCGGACACCGGGATCCTCCATGTCAGCGCGCTCTCCCACATGATCCTGTGTAGATTCGATGGCCTTGACGCCAGCGCCTCGTGCCATCGCTGTCCCCTTCAGGACTTTGGAAAGTGCTTCATCACGCGCACCGAATGCTCGCTGCCGTCCACCTTCCATCACCAACACCAAATCCACGGCGCGGATGGCGCTCGGCCGATGGGCGACGACAACCGCAATGCCCTTGCGCTCGCGCACGGAGGCGATCGCCTTAACGACCGCAGCCTCGCCTTCCGCATCGAGATTGGCATTGGGTTCATCCAGCACAACAAGGAAAGGGTCTCGATAAAGAGCACGGGCAAGACCGATACGCTGGCGCTGCCCGGCGGAAAGTGCCGATCCGGCCTCACCGATCGGAGTTTCGTAGCCGTGCTCAAATCGGAGGATCAGTTCGTGCGTGCCCGCTGCTTTCGCCGCGGCGACAATAGCCTCAGGGTCAGGATTATCTTCAAAACGAGCAATGTTTTCGGCAATGGTGCCGTCGAACAGTTCAACACCTTGCGGCAGATAGCCGATATGACGGCCTAGTGCTTCCCGGTCCCATTGATCGAGGCTTGCGCTGTCGATGCGAACCTTTCCGGCGACCGGCGCCCATGCGCCGACGATGGCGCGCGAGAGTGTCGACTTGCCCGAGCCCGATGCACCGATGATCCCGAGTGCGCTTCCCGCCTGAATGGCAAACGCAAGGCCGGTCACGGTCGGCTTCCTTTCGCCGGGCGGAACGATTGTCACGCCTTCGAGGCGCAGTTCGCGTTCAGGTGCAGGCATTGGCATAACAGGAGCGGATTCAGGAACCTTTTCCAAGAGGTCCTCCAGCCGCGCCCAACCCTGGCGCGCCATGAGGAAAGGTTTCCAGCTTGAAATGGCCAGATCGACCGGAGCCAGCGCACGCCCCATCATGATCGAACTGGCAATCATAACCCCGGCCGTAGCCTCCTGTCTGATGACAAGGTACGCGCCGACGGCAAGAATGGCCGATTGCAGCAGCACGCGCAGCGATTTTGAAATGGCACCCAGCCCACCTGCCACGTCCCCAGCTTTCCGGTTGGCGGCCAGATACTTGGCATTGGCCTTTTGCCATCGGGCAGCGATCCGCTTTCCAAGGCCGAGAGCTCGCACGACCTCGGCATTGCAACGCGCTGCTTGCAGCAGACCATTGCGTGCCATGTTGTGGGCAACGGTATCGCTTATCGGCCGTTGCGAGAGAGTGTTGGCAAGGAGTGTCAGAGATGTGAGGCCGACCGCCCCGATAAGTGCCGTCATGCCGATCCAGAAATGAAGGAGGAAGCAAATGCCAAGATAAAACAGCATCCATGGCAGATCGAAGAACGCTGTCGGACCGTTTCCACCCAAGAAGCCGCGAACATTGTCGAGATCGCGAAGCGGCTGCAAGCCGTCGCCCGGCATGCGCGTTGAAAGCGGAAGGCGAACGATCGCATCGTGAACGCGTCCGGAAAACTCTCCATCGAAACGCTCGCCAATCCGCAGCAGCACGCGGGCGCGCAAAATGTCGAGCAGGCATTGGAACGCATAAAGCCCCGCAGCAAGCACGACGAGCCCCACCAGCGTCGATACGCTGCCACTTGCCAGAACGCGGTCATAGACCTGAAGCATGAACAGCGGCGAGATCAGCGCAAGCACGTTGACCGCGCCGCTGATCAACACAACGCCCCAAATAGCGGAACTCAGAGGGAAAGGTCTCAAAGCTGAATCCTTCAAGGAATGGCTTCTCACGTAAGTTCCGGAGGCTGGCGACTCAGCCCCATATTGCTCCCCGACCGGCGACCGACTGCATCCGCTCGCTGGTTCAGGATCAGTGCTCCCGCCGAATATGTTTGGTCCCGGCATTTAATGGAGCGGGTCAACAAACCGTCCGGCTGAAGGTTTGGAAGGGCAACGTCATCGTGGCCGGCCGCAAGGGCCCGGACAGGCTTCCGCCTCCACACTTTCAGGAGATTTCGGTGCACGACCAGCGCGACGCGCAGGGCTTCGTCAAGCTATCCACGCTGCAACTGCTCCCGGGCGCCCCTCGGCCGCCCCGGCCCATGGCAAGTAGCGGAAACGGGAAAGCGCCCGCCCAGGGGGGCGGGGCGCGGTTCCGTATCGGTTTTCTGGATCAAACGAAGGTGAAGTCCGACGCGGTCAGGCCTAGGTCGGCCACGGTGACCACACCGCCCAGGTGGGCGAACTCGTGCGCGCTGCCGTCGGCGGTGACATAGGCCAGAGTTGCGACTCTGTCGGTGTAGCTGCTTTGGTAGACAATGATGTCGCCGGCGTGCTCGCCGGAGATCGCACGCGCTGCCTCATTAGCAGAGTTGAAAGATTCGCCAGTGATTACCACGACATGTTCGCCGTTCGCACCCGAGGCCGCGCCACTGTAGAAGCTGCTCACCGGGTAGCCGGACTGTATACTGGCGTTGTTGACGAAGTTCGCGCCAAAACCGTCGTTGTAGAGGCCCACCGCATCGAAGGCGAACTTGTCCTCCGCCGGGTTGAAATCGGTGATAGTGGTAATGTCCGGCTTCGACCCGACACTCGGATCGACCCCAGGCACCGGATTGTGGAACTGGAACACGAACGTGTCATTGTCGGTGCCCCCGGTCAACGTATCCTGGCCGTCACCCACGTAGAGGACATCCTGGCCGGGACCGCCGCTGAGCCTGTCATTGTCCTCACCGGAGATGCGCGCGTTGAAGCGGCCGTTGTCGCCGGAGAGATCGTCCCAGCCATCTCCGCCGAAGATGCGGTCGTTACCCTCGCCGCCAAGGGCTCGGTCACTGCCCGGGCCAGCCGAGATCTCGTCGTTGCCGCCACGACCGTCAATCCAGTCACCGCCCTGGAAACCCTCCATCCAATCTTCACCCTTGGTGCCGAGGAGTGTTTCGGCATCCGGGCTACCCTCGATAATGTTTGCCATCGAAAAAATACTCCTGATGATGCACCCTGCCTGACGCGTTCATATTGCTCATCGGGTAATTAGAGAAATCGATTGCTTGGATAGACACACATTTACGAAATGGATGCATTCACGTTCACTTCGCCCTTCCGCTGAGCAGTAGCGGGCTCGCAGGCGGCGGGGACGCGCCCAGACGATCGACCCGAACATTCACACTCAAGCGGACGAGTAAAACTTGGTAACCGGCCGCCCTGGTTGGGCCCAAACCTCTCCCTGTTTGCTCGACGCCGGCATACCCGCACCGTAAGCGCTGGACGTGGACAAGTTCCGGTGGCGGCGGGTACGGCGCGGCTCAGCGATGAATGGGGGGGGCCGGAGACGGTTCCTTCCCCGACACGCATGCTGCTACCGCGCAACAAGGGGAGGGCAATTTGCCGCCAATGGTCTCGTGATAGCACCTTTCGCCGACAGGCTGTCGAAGTTGACCGAAGCCGAGCTGAAACGACAACTGACGGGTCCTCACAGCTGCGTTACGCATTCGCTCACCGTCAAGCCGGCCTCGGAAGAACAGGCATAGGGCTGTGTTGCCGAGTATCTCGCCAGCACTGCCCATTGCGAGCAATGGAACATTAGGGAGCGCGTTCGCGCGAGCCGAGAGTTCAAGGATCTCGGAACGACAGCTTCCGCACGTCGGCCGCACGGGCTCTACGCGACGCGGCCTACGCCAAGCTAACAGAATTGCTTTCATTACTCGTGGAATGCCCGACTGATTTGGTCCGACAGCGGCTTCACAAAATAGGAAAGCGCCGTACGCTCGCCCGTCTGGACCATCGCTTCGGCCGGCATGCCGGGCACGAGCGTTAGGTCCTTGAGCTTCGTCAGTTCCGCATGCGGAACCGATAGACGCACTAGGTAATACGAAATGCCGTTTTTTTCGTCCGTCGCCAGATCAGCTGCGATCCGGCTGACATATCCGTTCAATTCCGGCGTGGTTCTCAGATTGAAGGCTGACATCCGCAGCACGGCCTTGTGACCAAGCTGGATTTGGTCGATGTCCTTCGGGGTGATCCGTACTTCCAGCGCAAGATCGTCGCCTTCCGGCACGATTAGCATGATCGGATCGGCGGGCGTAATCACTCGAGCGTATGAACTGCGAGTTGTTGAATGGTGCCTCACTGCGGCGCCACGATATCGATCCGTCGCAGTTCCTGTTCAGCCGCCACCTTGCGCTCACCATACTCCCCGACCTGCGCCTCGCTGGACGAGGACAAGTTCCGCTGGCCGCGGGTGGAGAACGGCGTGATCCGGCTTGCCGCGCCCAACTGATGGCGCTCGTCGAAGGCATGGACTGGCGCGCTTAAGCCGAACGGAGACGGCGTCCGACGTCGGCCGGATAGGCCGTGGCGACGTGACTCAGGCGCAAAAGGCGGGCCTCTGGCCGTGCAAAATAAGCTTTTGTCGGCGTCATGAAGAGAAGCGCTTTGGCCCGTCTCCACGAAATCGTTCCGCTCAAGGCGATATTCGTCCCCATGGCGGCGGAGAAGGCCGAACTGCAACAACTCCGGAGCGAACACTCAAGGCCGAGATCGTCCGGATGGCGACACTCAACGAGCGTGCCCAGGAGAGGCTCGCCGACCTTCAGGGATCGTCAAGCAGCTGGAGCGCGGCGCTTCGGTCGCAGCTCCGAGAAGCTCGAACGTGCCCAGGAGGCCTTCGCCTTCGAATCCAGACCGGGCTCGGCGCGATTGAGTCCGAACTCGAGGCCGCAAGGCCGCAAGGCCGCAAGACCGACAGGCGAGCCGCGACGTGCTGCGCGACCGCGCAAGGCGTTCCCGGTGCATCTGGAGCGGGTCGAGATCGTCATCCGGCTCGACCCATGGGGGAAGAAGCGCTCCCGCAGCCAATCGTCCAGTCCGTCAAACGCCGTCGGCCGCACGGGCTTGCGAAACGGAACAGTCCCGCCCTCGCTTAGATGCCGATGCACGGTGTTGCGCGCGCACCGAATTCCTTCGCCCGTCGGTTCCCCGCCAACCTCATGCCGCCGCAGCATCGCTGCCACCTCTTCAGGCTGAAGGATCTGCTCTCCCTGCATCGTTCTCGACAATGCAGGAATCGCCCAATCCCAATCGCCATCCATGCCTCCTCTTATAACCGAGGGGTCAGTTTCTCAATTCGGCCGACAACTGAGACGTCCGGTGCTCTTAGGCAGGGCAATCATACGAGATGCCTCCTGCAACATCATTTCCCGCATCCATAGGCTTGCCGGATCATTATTGTGAAGCGCAGGCCATTGGATGGCCTCCGTGAATGCGGCAGGAAGTGGCGGCGGAAGTTCGACAATCCGCAAGGGTGTTAATTTCGCGAAATGCTGCGCCAGCCGCAACGGCATGGTCCCGATGCGGCTGGTGCCTGATAGAAGGGGCGGGATCATGCTAAAGGCGTGTACGACGACCTCGATACGTCTCTCGAAACCGTTCTCGAGCAAATACCATTCCTCGATGGAGGGCTGCCGGGTGTCCCCGAATTTAAGCACAACCTGCCCCATCGACAAGTATCGGTCGAATGTAAGTGGCTCTGACAGCTGCTTGTTCGTGCCGCAGCCTACGCATACGAGCATATCTTCGAACAGGGCTGCGCGAGGATGTTTCGACATGAACACTTCCGGCATAATCAGAAAATCAACGTCGCCGCGCCGGAGAAGCTCCTCGGGGTCGTCGGAAATAGGCAGACATTCGAAGCGGACGGCGGGAGCTTCCCGCGCAGCACGCTTTACGATCTTCTTAAAAAATACGAGTGTGAGGTAATCGGAAAGGATGATGCGGAAACGACGATCCGATCCGACCGGGTTAAAGGGGTCCCAGGAAATAATCGACAGCTGGATGTGCAGCAATGCCTCCCGGACTGCTGTGGCGAGCCCCTCCGCGCGCGGTGTCAAAATGAGTTCGCGGCCGTTCATCGTAAATAGCTCATCGCTGAAATAGGCGCGTAACCGACCGACGGCGGCGCTCATGGCCGGCTGACTCAGGTTAATACTGCGGGCTGCGGCGGTGACTTTACGCTCCCTGATCAAAGCGTCCAGCACAACGAGGAGATTTAGATCGAGTCCCTTAAAACGCATGCATTGACCTATCCGACCCGTGGATGGGTATCGCCCAAACAATCAATTTCACGAATGGTGAGAGCGTCAACGCATCAGCCGACGACGAAACAGAGCAACCGATAGGAAGAACGGCAAAACCGTGTATATGCAAAGCGCGCCGATATGCAGGCCCATGCTGCCGGCCGGACGGCCAAGCATCGCCGGACGAATGAGGTCAATTGCATGTGCGAGGGGCAACAAGGAGGCGACGTCCTGAAAAGCGCCGGGCAATTGGTTGACCGGAAACATCGCGCCGCAAAGGAAGAGCATGGGTGTTATAACAAGGGTATTATAAAATATGAAATATTCATAACTGGGCGCAAGCGCCGTGACGACCATCGCTAGACTCGCGAAGGCGAGGCCACTGAGAGCGATGACTGGCAGCAAGCAGAGGATGGATGGCCACGATGCGTAGCCTAGCGTGGTCGCAACAATAGTGATTGCTGTGCCCGCCATCAGGGCCTTGGTGGCTGCCCAGGCCAATTCGCCGAGTAAGATATCGCCGAGCGTCAGCTGAGTGCATAGCATTCCTTCCCAGGTGCGCTGGTCGCCCATGCGGCCGAAACTCCCGTAAACCGTTTCAGCGGTCGCCGATGCCATCGCGCTTGTGGCAACCATGCCAGCCGCGAGAAACGCAATGTACGAAGTGCCCTCAACAGGACCTATCATTGTTCCGATTCCAAAGCCGAGACCGAACAGATAGATCATCGGATCGGCGAGGTTGCCGAGCACCGATGCAAGCCCGATTTTCTTCCATCCAAGATAGTTGCGGCGCCAAACCGCGACCCAATTCCACGCATTGGCGGGCATGCCCGCCGCATAACGTTCGCCCATTGTTCAGTCCTCCATCTCGCGCCCGGTTAGCCGCAAAAACACATCCTCGAGATTGGGGGGACGCTGCAGAAGGCGTAGACCCGCGCGCCCGCGTAGCTGCGCCAGCACCTGCTCCGGATCGGGTGCATAGCAAAAAAGCGTCTCACCGCTCACCTCGATGCGCTGTGCGTACGGCCGGATCAGCGCACCCAGTTCATGCGGATTGCCGCCGTAGACCTCGACCACGTCACAGCCGATCTGCTCGTCAATGAGTGCGGACGGGCGGCCTTCGGCGATCTTGCGCCCCTCCTCCATAACGCACAGCCGATCGCACAGCCGCTCGGCCTCTTCCATGAAATGGGTAGTCAAAAGAATAGTCTTGCCCCGCGCCAGCAGCGATCGCAGCCGTTCCCAGATCAGGTGGCGGGCCTGCGGATCGAGGCCGGTGGTCGGCTCGTCCATCACCAGCAAGTGCGGGTCATTGATCAGCGCACGCGCGAGCGTCAGGCGCCGCTTCATGCCGCCGGACAGTTCGGCGACGCGCGCATCCGCTTTGTTCTCGAGGCGGGCGAACTCAAGCAGCGATGGTATGACCGCATCGATCTGGCGTCTGCTCATCCGGAAGTAGCGCCCGAACACCAACAGGTTCTCGCGTACAGTGAACGCGGTATCAAGATTGTCGAACTGCGGGACCACGCCGATGCGCATACGTGCCAAACGCGCGCGCGCCGGCACTGGAACGCCGAGCACAGTAATCTTCCCCGCATCGGGCGATGTCATGCCGAGGACCATACGCGCAATCGTGCTTTTGCCCGCGCCGTTCGGTCCCAAGAGCCCGAAGCATTCCCCCGCCGCAACGCGGAACGACAGTCTGTCGACAACGAGCTTGTCATAAGTTTTGCTTACGTCAGTAAGATCGATCGCTACCATGGACATGGGTTCATTTTACCGAGAGGGACGCCAAGACTGGCGGTTGCTTGGTTGCCTGCCGGACCTGAAACTGTGACTCGTCTTCGCCATCCCAGCCGTCGATAACGAACTGATCGACGTCACAAGGATTTAGCCCCTGTTCCGGTAAAGCGGCGACAATTGCGTAGAGATTATCGATGGCTTGGTAACGCGGATCGTTGTGCCGCTTTTCCTGGTCAACGCAGAAGACGAGCCGTCCATCCTCGACCAGGGCGATCGCCCCATCATGGGTCAGCTTGATACCAAAGATGCGCATAGTGTCTCCAGGTTAACGGCGATAGATTCGATCATCAGGAAGCGGAAAGCGGGTTTCGGAAACGGACGAGCAAGCAGTCTTCGTTGACCGACTCGCCCCGACACTCAAGACGCTCTACCTCGATCAACGTTTCGTTCAGCATGGCGATGACCGGCTCAGCACCAGCGGCGTGACCCCAGCGACGGCAATTAGCATCCCTTGCCGATCCGAAGATCAGATGCCCGCCAGGCGCAAGCACCCGCACCAGGTTTTTGACGGCCGCGCGCATCTCGGCTATGTCTTCGAGATAGTAGAGGACCTCCGCCACAACGATCAGGTCAAACAACTCGTCGGTCGAAAACTGTTGAACATCGGAGACTATCCAGTTGATGCGCGACGGCTCGTTTATCCGTTGACGTGCTCGAGCAATCGCTTGCGCCACGACATCGATGACGGTGAGCCCTTGGCAGTAGGGGGCTAGTTTTTCCGTGAATGCGCCGGCAGCGCACCCGACTTCGAGGGCATTTGAAATGGAGCCTTGGGCAAGCGCCAGCTGGAGCATTTGCGTGTGGCGCTTCCGCTCGAACGGATTGCCGTCGAGAAGCCACGGATCGTCTGCGGCCAATTCCCGATCAAGCAACTGATGATTCACGTTCGGGGTCAAACTCGTGCACCTCTCGTCCACTAGGTAATTAGCGATCACTCGTCGCCGCAAATGTTGCCCGACAGCACTAATTCCGAAGAATCCCGCGCAAGATTGAGCCTGCGAAGCGGAGCCGCATGCGGCGAGAATTCTGCCCTGCTGGAACCAGTGATCGGAGTTTGGGTGGGGGCCTGTTTTCCCCCAGTGTTCGATGTAGCGACAGCAGAGCCTCGCGACAGCCAATCGCTATTGCTCAATGTACACAGCGCGTAGGCTTTCAACGGAAGCAAGAGAAAGATGTTGATGAACGTGTGCAGCGAAAAGCCCAGAAATCGAAACTGTCGGGCACGAACTGCTACCACGCTGCATCGGAGCATGGTCATGGACACAATCATCAGTCCTGTCCACCAAGGCACAGAGCCTGTCAGTGCGAAATGTGCGAGGCCCGTTAATACCGATACGGCGAGGAGTAGCGCGCCGAGATTCTGTCCGACCACGTCCAACGTGAGATAGCTATTTAGGCTGGGCAGCAAGCGCAGCCCAAGCAGCGTGTCCCGGAATGTGCTTCGTGCCCAACGGAGTTGTTGGCGCAGATACGGTCCGAGTCTGTTCGGGACGACTGTGGCCGCGATGGCGCTCGGAACGTACTCGGTTCGAAAGCCTGCTTTCAGCATCAGGATAGTAAGATGGCGATCCTCACCGAAGTCGCTTGGCTTGCCCCGAAAAAACTGCGACTCGTACTGGTCCAGTAATAAAAGGAGCGCAGACCGGCGGTACATGGCACATGGGCCGCAACAGCACATAACGGCACCGAAGCGAGCCTGCGCCGCGCGCTCCTCGTTGCAAGCCAGCCAGTACTCCATGTCTATCAGCCTAGTCAGCCAGCTCTCGGTCCGGTTACTGGCCGTCAACTGACCCATGACTGCGCCGACCGCTGAATCTCGCATTTTCGGTACAAGCTTGGCAATGACGTCGGACGCGAGTAACGTGTCTGAATCAACGTTAAGCACCAGATCCCCTGATGAGCGGCGTATCGCGGCGATCTGCGCCTTGCGCTTTCCAACATTCTCGGGAAGCAAAATGATGTCGAACCTGGGGTCGCGCGCGTAGGCTTCGTGGACAGTTCCTAAGGCTTCGCGATTTCCAGAACCGTCATCAACCACATAGACCCGAAGTCTTCCGGCGTATTCTTGGTCGGCAATGGAAGCCAGGCACTCTGAAAGCGTGCGCGGATCCTCGTTGAAGCAGGGGACGATGACATCCACGCTGGGCAGTTGATCGGAGCCGACGAGAACCTCCAACGCCGATGAGTCGTTTGTCGGCAGAGCATAAATCCCCTGCATGCTCTTATAAGCAGTTGAGAGCAGCGCATAAAGCGATATGGCCACAGTGCTGGTTGTACCAAGAAGAGTCATGGGATCTCGTTTGTTCAGTGATGTTGAGGAAGTGAGCGGATTACAAATCCGCGCTCACGCAATGCTGGAATCAGCCGGGACAGCGCCGTGACCGTCTGGTCGCGCAGACCGGCGTGAGCGCCCTGGCTTAACTCGCCGGGAGGGCATCCGTCGTGCAAGAGTACGATTGCGCCCGGCCGGACAGAGGCGAGCACTTTATCGATAATCGCGTCGACCCCAGGGCGAGACCAATCTCGAGGGTCGACGGACCAATGGAGGGCCGCCAGCCCGGCGATCTGTGAGGCTGTGAAGACTTCTTCGCTCCAGGCGCCGTAGGGCGCGCGAACATAGCGCACCGAGGCCTGCGGGCACGCTCTCATGATGGCGTCGTTCGCTTCAAAGACCTCACGTTGCACTTCGCCGAAACCGCATTGGTACAGATCCGGATGAGACATCGTGTGGTTGCCTACCTCGTGCCCTTCTGCGACCATCCGTTGGATTAGATCTGGGTGCTCTAAGGCGTAGGCGCCGATGACGAAGAAAGTCGCCGGCACCCGCTGCTCTGCCAGCACATCGAGAATCTCCGGTGTGAAAAGTGGATTGGGACCGTCGTCAAACGTCAGATAAACGCTGCGACGGCCGGTGCCGTCAGAGCACTCACGGCGCACTTCGTACAAGCAATCGGGACGGCTCATAGCTCTGGTCCGTTCCGATCTATCATCGTGCCCGTGGGCCATTCGCTGATCGGCCGTCCAACCGGCAGAACAATGGTGAGTGCGTCATCGATGCGTGTGGGCGGCAGGTCGAGGCGGGCCTCTGGTCGGGTCGAGCGCACGCGAATTCCCGACAAAACGGCCAAAGGCCTGTATCGCCGCCCGAACCTCTCAACATGATTCCGCAGCGCGTCCCGGACCGTTCCGAAAGCGAATGGAACGCCAAGCTCCTGCAGTATTGGAAGCATGACATGGATTGAATGGGCGATTCCGAGACCCTCAAGGTCCGGGCGTACCCCGTACAGGCCCAGCTCAGCCACCAACAGGTCGACCGCGTCAACCTTGATGAAACGGCGCAGTATGCCCATGTGAGCCGCTACACCACTTGAATCATAGGCGATCACGCGGAGTTCAGGCCTGGCTCCGGCCCAGCTTCGACTACCTTCGAACGGTTCTGCGTTGGACGCCCCAGTCGGCCCGTACGTATCACGAAAGAACTCGGCGAGCTCAACGTGATCGGAGAGCTGCAATTCGTTTTCCCAGCACAACTTCCACTGCACCTGGTGGCGCATTCAGGACCTCTCTTCATATTAGTTTTTGCGGCCGCATTACCCGACCAAAGCGGCGCTGTTGGCTGCATTCAGCCGTTGTCGTTGGCGAAGGTGAGCCAGACGCTCTCTCGAAGTTCCGGCCCGTGTCGTCGATTTGAGCTTGACGTCGCTCATTAACGTTCCTCTAATGCATGGCTCGTAAATTCGTAAAATTGATTGTTTGAATGATACGCATCCACACGTTGGATAGAACATGACATGCGTTTCAAGGGACTCGATCTAAATCTCCTCGTTGTGCTGGACGCTCTGATGAGGGAGCGTAAAGTCACTGCCGCGGCTCGCAGTATCAACCTGAGCCAGCCGGCCATGAGCGCCGCCGTTGCTCGGTTACGCGCCTATTTCAACGATGAGCTATTTACGATGAACGGCCGCGAGCTCATTTTGACACCGCGCGCCGACGGGCTCGCCACAGCAGTCCGGGAGGCATTGCTGCACATCCAGCTATCGATTATTTCCTCCGACGCTTTCAACCCGGCCCAATCGGATCGTCTCTTCCGAATGATGCTTTCCGATTACATCACGATCGTATTTTTTAAGAAGATCGTAGAGCGTGCTGCGCGGGAAGCACCCGCCGTTCGCTTTGAATGTCTGCCTATTTGTGACGACCCCGAGGAGCTTCTCCGGCGCGGCGACCTTGATTTTCTGATTATGCCGGAAGTGTTCATGTCGAAACATCCTCGCGCAGTCCTGTTCGAAGATATGCTCGTATGCGTAGGCTGCGGCACGAACAAGCAGCTGTCAGAGCCACTTACATTCGAGCGATACTTGTCCATGGGGCATGTCGTGCTCAAATTCAGGCACACCCGGCAGCCCACCATGGAGGAATGGTATTTGCTCGAGCACGGTTTCGAGAGACGTGTCGAGGTCGTCGTACAGGGCTTTAGCCTGATCGCGCCCGTCCTGTCAGGCAGCAACCGCATCGGGACCATGCCCTTACGGCTGGCGCAGCATTTCGCAAAAACAACACCCCTGCGGATTGTCCAACTTCCGCCGCCACTTCCTCCTCCCGCATTCACGGAGGCCGTCCAATGGCCTGAGCTTCACAATACTGATCCGGCAAGCATGTGGATGCGGGAAATGATGTTGCAGGAGGCATCTAGCCTGGCGCCTTTGCCTGAAATCAATGAGCGTCTCGGGCACGCCGATCCGACCTTGCGGTTGTTGGTACCGACTGCCACCTCGATTTCGCGTGCGAAGTCCCGGAAGATGTTAAGCCCCACTTAAACACCGGGCCTTGCCCAGCAGAGCGGCGCAGTTGATCGTCAAGTACGAGGGCCAGGAACGAGCAGAACACACGCCCGGGGTTGCTACTGAATTGACTGCCGCCTCCGATTTTGCTTGCGGAGTCCCAGAAGATGCTCAGCCCCACTTAAATGCCAACGTCGCAGGCCTTGCCGCGGCTTTTCACGCGCGGCCAGGCGAGGAGATGGCGGTCCACGTGGTCGATCATCTGTGCCAGCCTCGCTCGGCTACTGGCGTCGACGACAGTCCCCTGCACCGAGAAAGTCGGGCACTTGGCAATGAAGCCGGTCGAGCTTGACGCCGCGGACCCAGGCAATTGACCCCGCGCTTCTGCCTGAACGCGTGGCCGATCCGTTCATCTAATCGGCGCTACATTCTGCCCGGCTGAGGTCCGTGGGTGCGGCCACCCCGCGGGATGGGATCAACATTCAACTTTCTCTCGTTTATGAAAGGAAACTCCCCGCTCACGATAGAGTCCATGAGTTTCATATATTTTCCGGCAGATGGATGTCGAACGGGAGAAATGTCTGTCCGGGTGTTTCAGCGGTGCCGGTCTCGATAGCCCGCGTCATCAGCGTTATCAGCTCCCGGCAAAGTCGGCGCATTGGCGTGGCGACCGCCATCGTGACGATATTATCTGCGAGCGCCGCCCGAGACTCCGGCGTGATTTCATTCACGATCGCGACGAGATCGCGACTTTTGCCCTCTTCTCGGAGCGCGGAGATGGCGCCCTCCATGCCGCCGCCGGCGACATAGAAGCCGACGAGCTCGGGCTCTCGCTGCATGAGATCAAGCGTTGCCTCGTAGGTGATCTGCCGTTTCTCGAGGTTCATGACAGGATCCAGCACCTCGAACGTGGGCGCGTTCTCACGGCAATAGGAGCGAAAGCCGACGTCACGGAGCTCGTGCCCCTGGAAACGATGGCTGCCGACAAAAACCGCCACTTTGCCGGGCCGTTTTGCGACCTTCGACACCATCCAAGCGGCCGTGCGCCCCACCTTGCGGTTGTTAAGGCCGATATACCCCTGTCGCACGCCGGCGGCGAAGTCGGAAAGCAGCGAGAAAACCGGAATGCCTTTGGCCTTGAGGTCCTCAACCGCTGCTGTAATTTTCGGGTGGTCCGGTGCCACCATCGCGATCGCATGGCAGCGTGCGCCCAAATCCTTGAGCCGCGCGATCAGGTCGCTCGGCATATGTGACGGGGCGAATTCGACGAGCGGAATGCCGTGGAAGGACTGGGCCAAATTGACCGATGCTTCGACCTCGCGCGCAAAATCTTGGTAGAAATGCTGGGCCGGTTTTCTCAAGATGAAGCCCAGACGGTAGTGCGGTAGGTCTCGCCGCAAGCGCTGCTTGATTAGCCCGGCAGCATGATAGCCGATCGCGTGGGCGGCGTCGTGGACCCGCCGCGCGGTCTCCTCGCGCACCGGATGGCGGGCGTTCAGAACCCGATCGATCGTTGCTACGCTGACTCGGGCTTCGCGGGCGAGATCGGCAATTGTGGGGCGCTTGGTCATAGGTCCTATTCTGATCTTTTTGACGCCGGCCGGCTCTCTGTCGCCTAACGGGTTTCGGTTTCGGGTGGCAAAGTGAAAACGTCCTATACGAACGGCCAACAGCGTGTTGGACGAACATCATTCCAGACGTAAACCGGCCGGGTATACTGAAAGGCTCATTCGCTTAAAGGGCGGTGACGGTTTGCACTCACACATTTAGCGCTTCGGCTACATGGTCCGTGAGGAGCCGTTTAGAGGCTGCGGGTCGGTCGTTCAGTTCATGTGACCAGCTAGGCGACTTAACAGGTCGTGGGCCGCCCACCTTACTTGGAGGAGGGTAGCCGGTTTGATGCCTTGGCAAGCTGATGACCGCAGAAGGCGGCTTTCATCTGTGCTCGGTCCAATTCTCCTTCCCAGCGGGCGACGACGAGGGATGCCACTGCGTTGCCGACGCAATTCGTCAGCGCCCGGCATTCGGACATGAAGCGGTCGATGCCGAGTATCAGTGCCATCCCAGCAACGGGAACACTCGGAACTACGGCGAGCGTAGCCGCCAGGGTGATGAAGCCCGCGCCTGTGACACCTGCAGCGCCCTTGGAGGAAAGCATTGCTACGAGCAGCAGCAGCACCTGATCGCCAATGGACAGATCCGTGTTCGTCGCCTGCGCGATGAAGAGGGCCGCCAGCGTCATGTAGATATTCGTGCCGTCCAGATTGAATGAGTATCCGGCCGGGATGACGAGACCCACAACCGAACGCCTGGCGCCCGCCTTCTCCAATTTCTGCATCAGCGAAGGGAGCGCCGCCTCCGAGGAGGACGTTGCGAGGACAAGCAGCAGCTCTTCCTTGATGTAGCGAATGAGAGAACAGATCGAGAAGCCGTTGTAGCGACAGACCGCGCCGAGAACCCCGAACACGAAGAGGAAGGCGGTGAAATAGAACGTCGCGACCAGCATCGCGAGGTTGACCACCGAACCGATGCCATATCTGCCGATGGTGAAGGCCATTGCGCCAAAAGCGCCGATCGGCGCGGCCTTCATCAGAATTCCAACGAGCTTGAAGACAGGCGCGATGAGCGCCTGAAGGAAGCAAACGACAGGCTTGCCCGGCTCGCCGGCCATCGCAAGCGCCATGCCGAACAGAACCGAGAAGAACAGCACCTGCAGGATGTCGCCTTCCGCGAAGGCACCGACGATCGTTGGCGGGATGATGTTCATCAGAAAGCCGGTGACCGACTGCTCGCTGGCTTTTGCGGCATAGGTATTCACGGCCTGGACATCGAGCGAGGCCGGATCAATGTTGAGGCCGGCGCCAGGCTGGACGACATTGGCGACGATGAGGCCGACGATCAGCGCGAGCGTCGAGAAGGTGAGGAAATAGACCATTGCTTTACCGGCGACCCGGCCGACCTTATGAAGATCGTTCATGCCGGCAATGCCGGTGGCAATTGTCAGGAAGATGACAGGCGCGATGATCATCTTGACCAGCTTGATGAAGGCATCACCCAGCGGCTTCAGGCTCTCGCCGGTCTCCGGATAAAAATAGCCAATTGCGACGCCGAGCGCGATGGCGGCAAGCACCTGGGCGTAGAGCTTGGTGTAGAAGGGTTTGCGGGGCGCGGGACTCGCGCCGCGGACTTGTGCAGCTGACACTGTTTCTCTCTCCCTGACCGGATCGAGGTGGCGTGACTTCTCCCGGGCTTCTCCCTATCGCGGCGCTCCGGTCGAACGCTGCACCAACGCCGCCGCAATACCCATGCCAGATGAATCCGCATGACCTGAACTGACGTGGGCTCGCCAATGATGGAGGAATGCGGTGTCAGACCAGCGGGATGGCCGCGGTCCGGCACGCCCTTGATGGTCTCTGGCAGAGTGCTGCCGGTCGATCCCTCTGGCTAGCGGTTTTGCTGCACAGAGCGTGGTGGGTTCCTCGTTTAGCCGGCTTTGGACCGGGCCGCATCGCTGGCGCCAGCGCGTACCAAATAGGTCGCCTGTTCATAAGCCCGTCCAGATGACAGGCTAACTTACCCCTGTTCGGAAGCGCTGTGAGAGGCGAGTTCCTCTCGCCGGAACGCCTGCGCCACATGACGAAATCCGTTGGTCTAGAGGAGGCCGAGAGCTTCGCTTTCCCTGACTAGCCGTGGCACCCATGATGGAATGAATGCGCTGGCACAAGGCGGGAACGACGAGGGTCCAGCACGACCCGTTGATGTTCACTGACAGAGTGCTGCCAGTCGATCCCTCTGGCTCGCGGTTCATCGGTGGCATCAGAGCCGAGAATGGCTGTGCTCTTTGCAGCGCTCCCGCTGCATGAAAGCCATGTCGAGACGTAGAGATTGACGCCGTTGGCGCTGACCACGACGATGCGATCTGGAAATTGCGAGCACCGGCTACCAAGCCGTACTCGACGCCAGCTTCGCGCCTTCACACGCGACACCGCCGCCGTATGATCAACTCGAGCAAAATGGCGGTTGCCGCAAACGACCAGTGCCGTTGGCGGTTATTATCACTTCCGCCCCTCCGTCGCGGGCGCTGGTGAATGGCACGGCCCGGCTTTTACACTCGGCGCGGTCAGCCGCTCGGGCACCGCATCGCCGGCGCAAGTATTTCCGTCGTTCAACGGCAAAAACAGAATTGATGAATTCTATCATATGCCGCGAGGTTTCCTTTCACGAATGAAAGAAAGCTCGATTGACTATCCCGCCTCGCTCCAGTCTGTTGAAAACAACGTGTGGTTGCCTTGGTGCAAGCCGAGACCATGGCCAAGCTTCGTGGAGGGGAGAGCCAAGCGATGCATCAGGGTTCGATCCGCTTTGCACTCGACCAAACGGCGGCGGCACGAGTTCACGTCGGAGTATTTTCGCGCTTGCTCGCGACGTCGCGGGCGCACATGCCGCCGGCCTACGTTTGATGGCGCGAGATCGAGGATCACATGCACCACAACATTCGCAAATCAGAACAAAATGCCAGCGAGTGCGGCATATCGCTGCCGGATGCGATAAGAGGTTGTCCAACGTCCGAGACGAATCCTGCGAATGGGGTATTGCACGAGCGCGCCCTCACCGGAATCTTCGAAATATCGAAAATACTCACCGGTCCCGCCCGGCTCGAACTCACGTTGGCCAAGGTCGTTGATCTCCTGCACTCGTTAGTGCAGATGCGGCACGGCATCATCACTCTCTGCGATGCCGAGGCCGGACTGGACATCACCGTGGCCAGCGACTGCGACACGAACAGCAATGAGCCCTCCCGGTCGCGCGTGCCGCGCAACGCCATCGATCAGATTGTGACGACGGACACGCCGCTCATCGCCGAGGACATAGCGATGCATCCGGCCTTCACTGCCGCTGACATCGAGGTGCTTGGGGCCTCCGACACCGTGTCCTTCATCGGCGTTCCCATTCGTGTTGATGGGAACGCCGTAGGCGCGCTGACTGTGGACAGGGCTTTGGAAAGCAGGTCAAGCTATCGGCTCGATTACGATGTCCGACTGCTCACCATGATTGCCAACATGGTGGGACAGACAGTCAAGTTGCACCGCTTCTGCGCGGGGGACCGCGAGCGACCGCCGGAGTTGGAAGATCGGCTGCAGACGAAATTTTCCGATGTTAAGCACCCTGCACCCCGGCGCAAAAAGGTTCATGTCGAGGGGATGATTGGTGACAGTCCGGCGATAAGCGCGCTGCTGGAGAAGATCGCGATCGTAGCCAAGGCAAAAACCACGGTTCTGTTGCGAGGCGAGTCCGGTACCGGGAAGGAGCTGGCTGCCAAGGCAATTCACGAGTTGTCGCCGCGCGCCAAGCGGCCCTTCGTTAAACTCAATTGTGCAGCGCTCCCAGAGACAGTCCTGGAATCCGAATTGTTCGGTCATGAGAAGGGTGCCTTCACAAGCGCATTCAATTCCCGCAAGGGGCGCTTTGAGCTCGCTGACAAGGGGACGTTGTTTCTGGATGAGATTGGCGAGATCTCGGCCTCGTTCCAGGCAAAGCTGCTGCGCGTGCTGCAGGAGCAGGAGTTTGAGCGCGTCGGCAGCAATCAGACCATCAAGGTCGATGTTCGCGTGATTGCCGCCACGAACAGGAACCTGGAAGAGGCGGTTGCAAGGAATGAGTTCCGCGCCGACCTATACTACCGCATCAACGTGGTTCCCTTGCTGGTACCAGCATTGCGCCAGAGGCGCAGCGATATTCCGCTGCTCGCAGCTGAGTTTCTCAAGAAGTTCAACGACGAGAACGGCTGTACGCTTACCTTCGATCCGTGTGCGATTGAAGTGCTGATGAAATGTGAGTTTCCCGGCAACATTCGCGAGCTTGAAAATTGCGTGCACCGGACAGCGATCCTGGCCGAGGGACTATCAATCGGGAGAAACGACTTTGCCTGCTCCCAAGGCCAATGCTTTGCCGAGGCGCTGTGGAAGTGCAGATCGGGCAAGGCCGCGATGCAACCAGCGCCGATCCTGCCGGAGTCAGCGAATCCGGCCACGCCGCCGGATGCGGCAGCCTGTTCGGCCGCGACCACAGTCCCGCGTGCCGGCGCAACACACCCAATTGGTGCGAGGACCCCCGACATAGAGCGCGTCATTGCTGCCATGGAAAGATGTGGCTGGGTGCAGGCAAAGGCAGCGCGCCTCCTTGGACTGACCCCGCGCCAGATTGGCTACGTGCTGAGGAAATACGGCGTCGAGATCAAGCGTATCTGAAACCGAGGAGATGAGCTGAGCTGCTTAGCGCCTTGCGGCAGCGATGCAGGTCCGCGTCCGCTTCCACTCGATTCATCGAGGACAGCCTGGCCGAATTCCCGTGTCTGCGTTGCGACCATCGTGTGAGAGGCAACGCTTCCATCGTCAATCCTGTCCGCCATGTTGCTCTCGTTGCGAGCTCATACGGATGCCCCTGGTGACTAAAACGGAGTTAAAATATGTCCGATGCAAAACTGCAAACTGTGCTTTCGGCTCTTCCGCCAGTGACGCGACACTTATATGCTCTGCCGTCCAACGGACCAGCACCGGACGGAAATTTTGTCAAGCTGAATACGAATGAGAACCCGTTTCCGTTGCCGCCAATCATAATGCAAAGTGCAGTGGCGGCCCTCAAGTGCCAGTATCTATATCCGGATGACGATAACATCAGCTTGAGGGAAGCGGCGTCCAGCACCTATGGCGTTTCCAGGGATCAGGTCATCGCAGGCAATGGGTCGTCTGAACTGCTCGGACTGATCTACAGAGCTTTCCTCGCGCCTGGCGACAAGGTTGCGATGATGTCGCCAGGGTTTTCGTTCAACCGCAAACTTGCCATGATTCAGGGCGCCGAGTTTCTCGAAATCGGATGTCAAGCTCATTCCCTGCCAATGGAGCAATTGCTTTCTGGTCCGGCAAAAGACGCCAAGTTCATTATGTTGGCCAATCCAAACAATCCGACCGGAACATTCCTCCCGATAAGCGATATCGAACGCCTCGTAGCACAATCAGACCGCTTGGTTGTCCTTGATGAAGCCTACGTCGACTTTGCACCCGATCATGGCCTGCGCCTCATCAACCAGTATCCGAACGTTCTGATCTTGAGGTCATTCTCGAAAAGCTATGCCGCCGCCGGCATTCGCGTCGGTTTCGGTTTCGGTCACCCTGAAATTATTGGCAGGCTGCGAAACATCCAGAACGTCTTCAACATGAACGTCATCGGGCATGCCGTTGGTATCAGCGTGCTTGCGCATCGCGGCGCCTACGCAGAGAACCACAAGCACATCAAGGATGAACGAGAGCGAGTGACAGTCGCGCTGTCGCAACTCGGATTTTCCGTAACGCCCTCCCGCGCAAATTTCTTGCTGGCCCGTGTGCCCGCGGGACAGGACGGCTCATGGTGGCAAGCAGCATTGGAAAGGCAAAAGATACTTGTCGCGTTTTTTCCGGACAAAGGCTTGGAACACTGCATCCGCGTCAGCATCGGCACAAAAGAGCAGATGGATGCATTTCTTGCTGCCGCTGGCGACATTGCTGGAAGCTTAACGGTGCCAAGCTCCAAGGGCAGGGAAGCGTCAGGCTCTGCTTCTTCGTTACGCTGACGTTAATCGGCGATCACACACATCTCTTCCGACTTGCTTGGTCATCCCAGCAAGAGAACAGCCTGCTTTTAAAATCGGGGACTTATCGAGTGACAAACGTCTTTCCTTCAAACCTAGCGTTCGGCATCTTCGATCATCTGGACGAGGATGGCCGCGACATCGGTCGGCAGTACGAAGATCGCCTGATATTAGCAGAGGCGTGCGATCAGCTAGGGTTCTATGCCTATCATCTCGCAGAACACCACTGTACTCCCCATGGGAGAGGTCCATCGCCGAATCTGTTCTTATCGAGCGTCGCCCAGCGCACCCGGCGCTTGCGTCTCGGACCCTTGGTGATGCTGCTTGCGCTTTATCATCCGCTGCGTGCGTTCGAAGAGATCTGTATGCTGGACCAGTTGAGCGGTGGCAGGCTCGAACTGGGCATAGGGCGCGGTGCTCTCCCGATCGAATTGGGCTACTTCGGGATTGGTGCGGACGCGGTGCCGGGCCGTTATGCTGAAGCCAGCGAAATCCTCATGGAAATACTTGTTAATCCGATGAAGGTCGGCACGCTATGCTATCAAGGCCGCCATTTTGATCTCAATGACGTTCCTTTGACGCTAAGACCTCATCAGCGTCCACATCCGCCGACATGGGTCGCTGCCAATCGACCCGAGTCCGCAGCTTGGGCGGCTGCGAATGGAACAAATATCGCGTGTGTAGGACCTTCCTCTTCTGTTCGCAAAACTACTGATGCGTTCCGCGCCTATCGAGAGGACAACGCTGGCGCGGGGGATCAGGCGCAATTTATCGGATTGCTCCGCATGGTCGTGGTTGGGCGTTGTGACACACATGCCTATTCGCTCGCGGCACCTGCTTACGAACGCTGGCTCAAGAGCTTCCAATTCCTTTACGAGCTCAACGCTATCCCCACTCCACCAAACCTGCCGCTGACCTTCGATGCGGCAGTCGAGAGTGAATTGTGCGTGGTAGGATCAGCAGAATCTGTGCGAAAAGCTCTGTTAGGTCAGTTGGAAGAGGCAGGTGCCAACTACCTGCTTTGTCAACTGGCATTTGGAAATCTGCCGCTAGATGCTTCCCTGTACACTGCGACGACCATCCAATCCGAAATCATGGCTCGACTTGGCTGACCATGAAATTCGCGGTCTGAGGTTGAATCGTTGTACAGCGCTCCCTCACATCCACGTGCTCTAGCGTGCACGGTGGACGGGCAATCGGGAGGGAGGCCAAACTGACGACGAGCCGGCGGCACAGAATACCAGGTTTGTGCGTTGGCTGGCGTCTGGGCCATCTTGTGAACCTGCATGATCCTAAGGAGATGATGGCCGAGCGCGTCACGATGCAGGCACGCGTCTGCTCGTCGCGCTCGCGCTACCCGTTGCCCATAGCCCGCCGCAGAGGTTCTTCTCGCCCGGGGCGGCGTCGGTGCGGCGCCTCCAGCTTCATCAGCGGCCCGGCGGTAGCAAAGCCGCCACTCGCTACGGCGCTGTTGAGGGCGCGCTCGCGAGCGGCTTTGCTACGCCCCAGCCACCACCGGGAGCGAGCTCGCCCGATGATGGGGTGCACCGCGGTCGGGATACGATGCTGGAGGAAATCGTTCGCAGCCGGTCTTCACGAACTGCGAGGAGTGCTTGTCCTTGAATGCTGCCTGCTGGCCGTCTGCGGTGCCTGAGTGGTCCGCCGACACGCCCGAAAGTCAACGCCACTACCACAAGGCCGCCAAAAAGTCAGGTCTGGGAGCCAGCTTGCACGGTGGTCTCGTGTTCGGGGATGTCGTCGAAGGAGGCATAGTTGAGATAGTAGAGTTTGGAATACAGGCCGCCCATGGCTATTAGCTCATCGTGGTTGCCAGTCGCAACAACTTGGCCATTCTGAAGCACGATGATGCGGTCGGCCCCCCGGATCGTGGCGAGGCGGTGGGCGATGACGAGGCCAGTCCGCCCTTCAAGCAGCTTGATCAGAGCCTTCTGAATCTGCAATTCCGTGTAGCTGTCGATGTTGGCGGTAGCTTCGTCGAGCACGAGGATCTTGGCGTCAGCGACGAGGGCCCGGGCGAAACTGATAAGCTGGCGCTGGCCAAGAGATAAGTTGTCGCCGCGTTCGCCAAGTTGGGTCTCATACCCGTCGGCGAGGCTCATGACGAAGTCATGCGCGCCGACCGCCTTCGCCGCCTCGATCACCTTGTCGCGCGTGGCTTCCGTCTTCTGGTATCGAATGTTCTCGAAGACCGTCCCGGTGAACAGGAATGGCTCCTGCAGCACCATGGCGACCTGGCGGCCGAGCGATTCTTGGGTGAGGTCGCGCACATCATGCCCGCCGACCAGCACCTGACCCTGCTGAACATCATAGAAGCGGTGGACCAGGGCCATCGCACTCGATTTGCCAGAACCGCTCGGTCCGACCAGTGCGACCGTCTCGCCGGGGTTGACCCTGAAGGAGACATTTTTCAGAACCGAACGGATAGGATCGTAGCCGAATGTGACGTCCCTAAACTCAACCGAGCCGTCCATTTCGGGCGAAAGTACCTCGGCATTGGGTTTGTCCTGAACATCGATCTTGACATCGAGCACATCGGTCAGGCGCTTGCCTGAGGCCATGGCGCGCTGCATGATCGAATATTGCAGGGTGAGTGAGCGGATCGGGTCAAAGAAGCGCTGGATGTAAAACAGGTAGGCTACCAACACGCCCACATCTATACGGCTATTCACGACCATCGAGCCGCCGACCACAATAACGGCGGCCAAGGCGAGGCCGGTGAGGCCATCGACGATAGGCACCATGACCAGTGCATATCTGGCAGCGATCAGTTGGGTCCTGAGGTTGGCATGGGCCCGGTCGTCGAAAAGAATGAAATTCACCTCCTGGCGATCCATCGACTGTATGGTCCGCACGCCGTGAATGGCTTCGGCCAGCGCGCCATTGACGACGGAATTGGTTTCGTGTGCAGCCATGAAGGCGTCGCGGGCACGCGGCAGCCAGACAATGCGGACGATCACCAGGATCGGCAGAACCGACAGAGTCAGGAGGCCGAGGCGAAAGTCGAGCCACAGCATTACGAAAACGATGCCGAAGAGAAGCGCAACATCACCTAGGGAATATACCGAGGTTTCCAGGAACTCCTGTATGGAGTTAACGTCGCCTTGCAGGCGCGACATCAGGCGTCCGACCTCAGTCTTGTCCATGAAAGAGAGCGAAACCTTTTGCAGATGGCCAAACATGGCGCGGCGGATGTCGAACAGGACAGTTTCGGCAATTTTCCCATCCAAGGTTTCCTGCATGTAACCGGCGGCGAAATTGACCAAAATCGCCGAAAGGAACGCGCCGACGGCCGTAAGCTGGGCTGAGCGATCGCTCCCTGCCGGGTTCATGCCCTGGTCGATCGCGTAGCGGATGATCAAGGGGATGAGAAGCTGCGTCCCGGTGAAGATCAACATCGCGACAATCGTGACAACTACCTTTGCCCGATAGGGATGGACGAAGCCCCAGATCCGGCGGAGGATGCTCTTGTCGAAAGCCCGGCCGAACATCTCCTCCTCGATCCGGTGCGAGCCGACGACCGCGCGCGGAGGGCGTCTGCCGTCGTCACGTTCGGCTTCGAGTTCGCCGGGGCCCTGGTCCATCAGCGGGCGCCCCCATACTGGGTCATATGCTATCACCTGGGCGCGTCTGGAGATCGTAAAGGGCCCTGTAGCGTCCCCGCTTCGCCAGAAGCTCTTCATGCGTGCCGCGTTCTACGATTTCGCCGTTATCGACAAAAAGGATCTGATCGGCATGCAGAAGCGCACTCAGCCGGTGCGCGATGATGATCGTCACCCGATCCTTGGCGAAGCGCCGCGTCGCCGCGCGAATGCGCTGCTCGGTGCCGGCATCGATCGCGGCCATCGAGTCGTCGAAAACGACGACAGAGGGGCGCAGCATCATGGTGCGAGCAATCGTGAGACGCTGGCGCTGGCCGCCAGAGAGAGAGACGCCGCGTTCGCCCACGACCGTCTCATACCCTGCTGGGAGCCCGAGGATGTAGTTGTGGAGCTGGGCGAATTCGCCAGCGCGTTCAATTCGCTGTCTCTTCGCCCAGGGGTCGCCATAAGCGATGTTGTTCTCAATCGTGGTGGTGAACAGGAACGCATCCTGCTGTACAACGGCAACCACCTTGCGAAGGCTCTCGAGGGTGACATTGCGTATGTCCTGGCCGTCCAACGTGATGGCGCCACCGGTCACGTCGTAAAAGCGGGGGATCAGATGAGCCATCGTCGATTTGCCGGAACCCTGCGGACCGACGATCGCGATCGTCTCGCCTCTCCGGGCCTCAAAGCTGAGGTTCTTCAGAATGGCGCGGTTTTCGACATTGGGGTACGCAAATGAGACATTGTGGAAGCGTAGAGTGCCGTCGCTTATCTCAAGCGGTCTGGCCTCGAGAGCATCCCTGATCGTGATCTCCTGATCGAGGAGACCGAAAAGCCGGGAACCGCAGCTGGAAGCGCGGGCAAAGGCATTGACCATGAGGCCGATCTGGCGGACTGGCATTTGCAGGATGGTCATGAAGGTCAGGAAGGTCGCCATCGTTCCGACGCTGATCTCGCCAGCGATGAGCTTGTTGCCACCTATCCAAAGCACCAATCCCATTGCGAAAAAGAAGGACAAGGTCATCGCCGACGTGCTGGGTACGTAGATGTCAACGAGATCGTTGGCGAGGCCGAGCGCGGTCTTGGAAGCGCGGTCGAACTTCAGCATCTCATAGGATTGAGCCGCAAAAGCGCGGACCACGCGGATGCCTGCGAGATTTTCCTTCATCACGCGGCTTAGTACCGAAAGGCGCTCATAGAGGTCGAGCCAGGTGGCGCGCAGCCTAAGCTGTGTGGTCGATGAGCGCCAGGCGACAAAAGGCACGAAGCTCAGCGCGACCAGGCCGAGCATGAGATCGATCGAGATCATCATGTAAGCGCCGACCCCGATCAGCATGGTGAGCAGGACCACGCGAACGAGCGCGGTGGAAAAATACATCCGCACGCCTTGGAGATCGAGCATTCCTATGGTGATCAGATCGCCTGAATGGACCCGATCGTGAAAGGAAAAGCTGAGACGCTGGATCTTGTCGTAGTAGGCGAGCCGCAGTTCGTACGCGACATGATGCCCGACGGCTTCGGCAAAATAGTTCTGCGCCATCGTGAAAAGGCCGCGTAGCGCGCTGACGGCGAGCAGCAGGAGAGCCGGGGTCCAGAGCGCTTGTCCTGCCGCGCTCCCGGCGACACCGCCCCCGATGGCTGTCTGGGCCTGGTCGACAGCCCGGCCGAGAAGCTGGGGAATGAGCAACTGGAGGATTGCCGCCATGATCGTCGAGCCCATAGCGAAGGCGACCTGCCAGGGATGCCGAAAATTCATGCGCGTTATGCGCAACAGCGTACTCAAATCCCGGCCCCAGCGCGCCGCTTCAACATGGGTCAACGAATTGAGAGCGTCCGTTGCGCTGCCGACAGCATCACTGTTCACGGGTGTATTCCCGACTGCATTTTGCGCCTTCGAGGAAAGCCGAAGGACGCATCATCAAAGGCGACCGCCATTTTAATCCTGTCCACAACCTGCAGCCTTGCCCGTTCCCAGAAGCCGAGCCGCCGCTTGACTAAGTGGCATGTCGATCACCGTGATTCCGCTTGCCGCAAGGAAACGCGCTTCGTTTCTGGTCAGGGTTTCCGCGTCCATTACGGTGCAATAGGGACCGCGGGAGCGCTTCATGATCTGTCTGGCGTAGGTGCGCAGCATTTGATCGTTGAAGCGGCAGCCAACGAAGAAAAATCCACGGGTGATGCGCCGTTCCTTCACCACGTCAGGGATAGGTGTCTGGATATCAATTTCGGTCAGGACTTCGACATAGTCGGAATCTGCGACGAGAAAGTTTTGCGAGGGCCTACTACTCCCGTGAGGTGCATAGAGGACCGTCTTTGCCCCCGATCGGGCGTCGAGCTCCCTCCCGGACAAATCGTAGGTTTTTGTCCAAATGTTGCCGATTTCGTTCGCCCGCGTGACGCCTTGTATCTCAACGACGTCCGTTCGGCCGGTCTCCACGAGAGCCGTGCGCATCGCGCTGTCATACCAGCTGTCGATGATGAGGGAGAGCGGCAGCCTTGCGAGCCAGGCGTGGAGGAGGGTTGGCCTCACCGGCGCTGCGAATATCTCGGTCATCCAAGCTTGAAGCGTCCGGCGATGCCGGCGCTGTTCGATGAACTGCGCAACCGACCACATATTGGTGCGGATCCTGGAAGGGGCGGGCGCCCGTGCATTGAGTGCCGCGGCAACGACCTCCGGAGTATGCGGCACAGGCGGTTCCGCACAGTTGAACCCAAGAAGACCCGGACCGAGATAGGGGATCACCTCATCGGCGGCGAGCGCTGCCTTCGCCAGGTCAAGCAGCTTATCGGCAAAACTGTCCCGCACTATGACAAGGTGGCCCGATGTCAGGATCGTATTCATGCTCGTTTCCTCGCGACGCACTTAGCGGCAGCATCAGTCCTCTTCGGAAACCTTCCTTGCCTCGACAGTGATCGGCAGACGCGTATCCCGTGGGAGATCGGGTAAGACGAGCCGCCACCCGTTCCGGAGCGTGATAGTTCCGCCCCACAACTCTTCCTTCTCGAGCTTGATGATCGGCTCTTCGAGGTCTTTTTTGGGGACATACGCCGACAAGCCAGCATCGGTCCTGCGGATCATGACTTTCATCTGGCCGTCCCTTCATTGGAATTGCTTTCAGCACTGCAGGACTCGGCTTTCTCGAGGCTCATCAGTTCACGCGCTCGCATGCCGACGACGGTGCCACGGTCGATCCACTCGACCGCATAGATGAAGAACTGCTGGAGAAAGGTGCCGATGTCGCGCACATATCCCTCGTCGCCCTTGCGCACGAGATTTTCGCCGATCTCCCTGCCAGGATAGGTGCCGTCATTCTTTATGTGGCGAGTGGCACGTACCCGCTCTCCCGGCATGAATCGTGGAGGCCTGCGGATTTCGATCTCCTCTTCGCGTCCGAGCGACATGTCCGTTCCCTGATTTCTCGTGGGGCTGCAGATTGTGAACAAGGCGCTCCAGGCGTCCTGCGTAGGCAGCCCCAACCATGTCGGCAGCCCATGTGGTCACGCAGGAACGCAGGTCTTCGGCACCGGGCATACCGAGGCACATTGCTGCGCATCGAAGACCCCCTCGCATTCGGTGCACTTCTGGGACTCGATCACGTAGCTCTCGCCTTTGAACTTGATCGCGCCGGAAGGACATTCGAATTCGCAGGCGCCGCATTGGGTGCATTGGGATGCGATGATCTTGAAAGCCATTTTAACTCCTGGTCCGAATGAAATGAGACAGCTCAGGCCGTCGCCGCGAGTGCGGGGGCCCCTGACGTGGCGGTGTAAATCGCGCTGATTGCCGTCTCGATATAGTCATGGGCATAAGCATCGGTCGCTTGGATTCCAGCCTCCGCGAGCTGATCCTGCGGGCAAGTTCCAATCCTGGCGCACAGCACGATATCTATGCCTTGAAGGGCTGCGATGATGCCATCGAGGGTGGCCTCTGCGCTCCGGCCGCCGAGACAATACTGCTCGACCTTGCGATGCCCAACAAAGCTGATCCCCCTCGGCGAGGCTTGATAAACCTGGAATTCCTTCGCATGGCCGAAATGTTCGTTGACGCGGCCGCCGCCCTTGGTCGCCACCGCGAAGAGGACGGATTTGCCGGGCCTCGCTGCCTTGACCAATCCGATCGCTTCACTTCTGGCCGCCACGTGATCACGGCGCTCCTGCGCGACCAGCTCCCGATAGGCCTTACGCTTGCTGGCATCGTAGGTGACCTCGCCGGGAATCCGGTCGGCCCTGAATTCCTGGCCACGATCCTCGCCAAGCATGCCGACGGCATCTGCCCGGCACTGCCGGCAGTGGCGCATCAACTGGGCGCCGCCTTCGAGACGATCCTGAAGAGCCTTCAGCTCCTTTGCGTTTGGGCCGCGCTGCCCACTCAGTCCGTAGTGCGTGCCGTGCGCCGGGTCCGAAATCAGCGGCATGAGGTTGTGCAGGAACGCGCCTCGCTCCTTGACGCATCTATTCACCTCGATCAGATGCTCATCGTTCACGCCAGGAATCATCACCGAATTGATTTTGGTGAGGATGCCGCGCGCGGTCAGCATCTCCAGGCCCAACATCTGCCGCTCGTGCAGCATCCGGGCGGCTTCGATGCCGACGTAGCGGCGATGGTCGTAAAAGATCCAAGGATAGATCTTTGCACCGACCTCAGGGTCGACCATGTTGATGGTGATCGTCACGTGATCGACATTCATGTCGGCAAGCTCATCGACATGGTCCGGTAGCGCGAGCCCATTCGTGGAGATGCAAAACTTGATGTCTGGGATTTCCCTGGCGACCCTGGCGAAGGTCGCCTTCGTCTTCTTCCAGTCGTAACAGGCATCGCCCGGTCCGGCGATGCCGAGCACGGAAAGCTGCGGCACCTCGCTGGCGACCGCGATCACCTTGCGTAGCGCCTGGTCGGGCGTCAGCTTTTCAGAGGCCACCCCAGGCCGGCTTTCGTTGGCGCAGTCATATTTGCGATTGCAGTAGTTGCACTGGATGTTGCAGCCCGGCGCGACCGCGACGTGCATGCGCGCGAAATAGTGATGCGCCTCTTCTGAAAAGCAGGGGTGATCCTTGATCTTCTCCCAGACAGCCGGATCCGTGTCGTCGGGCTTTGTCGACGAGCCGCAGGATGACGCGCAGCCACCGGGTTTCATGGTGCCAAGCAACTGGTCACCGTATGTCGTGCTGAGGCTCTCAAGCGAAATTGCCGGTGCAGACATGAACGGCTCCGTTGCTGCGTGATGTCGCAGTTCAAAGCGCAAGAGCTATGCCAGCTCAAAGAGCTGTTTCGGTTCACGAATAGGCTTGTCGTGTCAGATTCCTTCGGATTGCTCCGACACACCTTTGTCGGGCTTACGACAGTGGACACGCAAATAGGGTCGCGAGGCTACCAGCCTTGGGCGCGCAAAGTGTGAACGAGACCACTCCGGGCTGCTTACGGTTGACGTCATAACGACGTCTAGAATTTCTTCACCACGATACCATGCCGGCGCAGGGCGTAGCCGACTTGCCGCGGCGTGAGGCCGAGGATACGAGCCGCCCTGGCCTGAACCCAACCGGCCTTGTCCATCGCGTCGATCACCCGGTCGCGTTCCGCCAGACGCGGGGGACAAGTGGGATCGTTCGGATCGCCGGCCGTAAAGGGAGATATCTTGCCTGCGGAGGCACCGATGCAACTGGCCGGCAGCCGCAATCCGACCGGCACTGCGTTGACCCGTGCGAGATCGTCGATGGCATTGCCGCCATTCGAGCGGTCGGCTCGCTTCCAGAGGAGCCAGGAAAGGCACTGGCCCTTCTTACAGGCGAAATCGGATGGAGTGATCGTCCTTGAGCGCGCAAGTGTGGCCGTCCTTTGGACGCAGTTCTCCAGCTCGCGGACGTTACCAGGGAAGTAACATTGCGAGATCAGGTCAAGCGCCGGCGCCGCGAAGGCTAGTGAGCGATCGTTCTCCTTGTTGAACCGGTTGAGGAAGGCGTTCGCAAGGCGTGGAATATCGCCGGTTCGCTCTCTGAGCGGAGGCAGGATAATTGGCACGACATTGATGCGGTAATAAAGGTCGGCCCTGAACTCCCCTTTTATGACGGCCGTCTCGAGGTCCTTGTTGGTGGCGCATATGAGGCGCACGTCGACCTGTAGCGTTTTGGTGCCGCCGACTCGCTCCAACTCGCCTTCCTGCAAGACACGCAACAGCTTGGCTTGAAAGGCCGGCGAAATCTCGCCGATTTCATCAAGTAGCAGCGTTCCCTCATTTGCCAATTCAAAACGACCGGCGCGCTGGGAGATAGCACCCGTGAAAGCGCCCTTTTCATGCCCAAACAGTTCTGACTCCAGAACGCTTTCAGACAGTGCGGCGCAGTTCAATTTGGCGAAAGACTTCTTCCTCCGACGTGAGAGCTTATGGATGGCCTGCGCAAAGAATTCCTTGCCGGTGCCGCTTTCACCCCGCAGAAGCACGGTGGAATTGGTCCCTGCTACGACCGAGACGGTTTCGAGCACCTGCTTGAGTGCGGGGCTTTCCCCGATGATCCCGTCGATTTTGGCATCCGCATTCCGGGCAGGGTCGTAGGTCCTCCCCTCGTTGGGCGATTTCTCCGGTCCCGATTGCCCATGGCCACACCGCTGACGATCTGTACTCAGGGCGCGATGGAGGCGGATGGTCCGGCCGACAAGATTGGCGACCATCGTCAGGAAATAAATGTCCTCGTCGTCGCGAAAGTCGGTGGCGCCGTCTCCGGCGCGGTCGATCGACAATGTCCCAAGGATATCATGATCAGCCTTTAGCGGGATACCGATAAAGGCAATTGGGATGGTTCCGATGCTCGAAGACGTTTGAAGATCAGCCTGAAATAGTTGGGACTTGCGCACGTCCGGTATGAAGAGCGGCGTCCCCGTAGCGACGATTTGATCTGTTACGGCCTGTGGTATGACGCGGCGAGTGCCTGATTGACGTACGTGGGTATTGCCGGCAGTCGCGGCAATCTCCAGCTCTCCTTCAGCGTCCAGGACGACGATTGCTCCGTGACGCATCTGCAGAAATGAAGGCAGGACGTTCACGACATTGGCGAGCGTAATCTCCAGCTCGCTGGGGGCGGTCAGCACCTTCGATATCTCGTAGAGTCCTCTGAGCGCGATATTTGATTGGGGCATGCTTTTGATGGGCGGTTCAGGGCGGGTCTCCCGAGGTCCAACCTCGTCGACCCGATCTTGCGGTCCGTGGGTCATGGAAACACCTCAGGGGTTGTCGTCCAGAGTGCTCCTCCTTTTTTATCTGAATTCTGAAAGCACAGTATTCACGAGCTTCTCTTCGTCAAAGCGACGATCGAAGCAAAGAAAATAGACTTGGCGTTGGGCGAGACCTAAACTGTATCAAGATCAACCCTCTTAATACGTGCGTGCGTCGGTCATCCGAATTTGAAGAGGACTCCGAAACCGCCGCGTGGATAGTTCCACTCGATCTCGCCACTGGTCTCACACAAAATCCGGCAGGTGCCGCACTCCATGCAGCCGTCAGCAGTGATCTCCACTTGACCTTTGTCGTTCAACTCATAACATTTCGCCGGGCAGACGTGGGTAAGCGCGAGCAAGTTCGCGCTTGGCCTCTCGTGCGGTCGCACTTTGATATGCGGGCGGCCGGAATCCACCAAGTAGCGGTTCTGGTAAAGCTTGTCCTCGACACGTGACTTTGTCACTGCGATCGTCATTTCGTCTCCCTTCAGCGCCACGCCAATGCAAGGCGGACCGCGTCGCTGACCAGCCCCCAACGCGAGCGCGCCTTGATGAAGGCCGCCGTGGTCGCCTTTTCCTTCTCGATCTTCGGCGTGCCGTCGACACGCATGAAGTTCTGCGCGGCTTGCGACATCAACCGCGGATAAGTTGTGAAGTAATTGCAGGAATTGGTGTGGAGCAAGGCCGGCATATCTTTGTATTTCTTTAGGTCCTTGACCACGAAGGACTTGTCCAGCATGGCTTTGTAAAGAGCGAGATTTCGTTTGGTCATAGGAGCGTTGCGGCTGTTGACCTCGATGATTGCCTCAGCCGCGATGCGGCCGGAGGTCATGGCGAGGTTCGAACCCTCGCGGTGAATGGCGTTGTTCAGTTGCGCGGCATCGCCGACCACGACCCAACCGTCGCCAAACAGCTGCGGAATAGCCTTGTAGCCGCCTTCGGGAATGAGATGCGCGGAATATTCTTTCACTTCCGAGCCGGCGATCAGCGGCCGGATCGAAGGATGGCTCTTTAAGGCATCAAGGAGAACGTAGGGGCTCTCGACCATCGCGGCAAAATCGGAGACGAGGCAGCCAATGCCCAGTGAGATCGACTCCTTGTTGGTGTAGAGGAAGCCGAGCCCGGCCATGCTGCGGGAGGTCGTGCCCACCGCCTCGATCACGCAGCCTTCATCGCCCTTGACGCCGAACCGCTGCTCAATGACCTCTTCGGGCAGGAAATGCATTTCCTTAACGGCGAGCGCCACGGTTTGCGGCTTCGGCATCTGGCGCAGGCCGGCTCGCGTGCCAAGCAGTCCGCAGACACCTTCTGCGAGAACGACCACGTTCGCGTAGATGGCTCCGCCGGCCCGATCTGTGCGGACGCCGACCACCCTGTCCTTGGCGTCACGGATGAGCTCCGTCACGGTCGTCTCGCACAGAACCGTCGCGCCGGCCTCGCGCACCTTACGCGAAAACCATTTGTCGAACTGGGCACGGATGATCGTGTATCGGTTGGGCTTGGCCTCATTGAAGTCGTCCGACCGATAGTGAATCCCGGTATGGGATGTGTCGTCCATCACCCAAAGCCGCTGTTCAACCAAATGCCGCTCGAGAGGCGCATCATCCCGGAAATCCGGGATGATCTTCTCCAGCATGTCCGCGTACATGATGGCACCCTGGACATTCTTGGAGCCCGGATATTCACCCCGCTCCAACTGCAGCACCTTCAGGCCATGGCTGGCCATGGTGTAAGCAGCTGCGTTTCCGGACATGCCTGCCCCAACAACAATGGCGTCGAAGTTTTCCTCGATCATGTCCGTCCCTTAGCTCGCAAGCTTATCGCGACTGTGGGGCGACAGCCGCCGGGTGAAGGCTTCCGTCAGTGCGGGCAGGAAGCGGATCGCGTCGGTGACGATTCCGAGGTGAGCGAAATCGAAAATCGGCGCGTTCGGGTCGGTGTTGATGGCCACGATGAGATCCGCCCCCTCGACGCCAACCCGATGCTGGACGGCGCCGGAAATCCCGGCCGCTATGTAAAGCTTCGGCCGGATGGTCTTACCAGTCTGGCCGATCTGCCGATCAGCTGGCATCCAGCTCTTCTGGACCAACGGGCGCGAACAGCCGTGCTCGGCGCCGATTGCTCGCGCGAGGTTCTTCACAAGCTGCAGGTTCTCCGCCGCGCCAAGACCAAGGCCTCCCGCAACCACGACGTCGGCATAGGCAAGGTTTGCCTTCGCCGACTGATTGTCCGGCAGGAAGCCGAGGACTTTGGTAGCGATCTCGTCCTCGGCAAGCGAGAGCTTGTGCCGGATGACACGCCCGACCGGTTTATCCGTCCGCTGCGGCATGGGCATGACCCTCGGTCGCACTGTCGCCATCTGCGGGCGGAAATTGAGCGTATAGATCGTGCACAACAAGGAACCGCCGAAAGTCGGGCGCGTGGCGGCGAGCGAACTGTCGGTATCCACATCGAGTTCGGTGCAGTCGGCCGTGAGCCCCGTCTGCAAGGTCGTCGCCACGGAGCCGGCAAGATCCCTGCCGAGTGTGGTGGCACCGAGAAGAAGGATTTCGGGTTTGTGGGTATCGACCAGATCCGTCATCGCCTTGGTGAAAGGCTCGTTCCGATAGTCGGCGAGCAGGGGCGCCTCGGCGATGTAGACAAGGTCAGCACCATAAGCGAATGCTTCGGCAACGGCGTTCCCGACGGCCTCTCCCGGCGGTCCGAGCACGACGCCTGCAAGCTGGACCTCAAGCTTGTCTGCTAATTTGCGGCCTTCGCCGAGCAGTTCGAATGATACGGGATGGACCTGGCCGCGTTCGAGCTCGATGAAGACCCAGACGTGCCGGTAGTCCTTGAAATGGGCGGGCAGCTCCTTCTTTATGCCGGCGCGGCCGGCGGCAGGGCGAGGGGTTTCTCGGTTCGCGGTCGACATCGTTTGCTCCTTGCCGTCATGCGCCGCCGTTGAAGGCGAGCTCATGTTCCAGCGCCGGCTGGCGGGTGAAGATTGCGGTGATGAGTTCGTCAGCGACATCGCGCAAGGGCATCTCGGCGGTGTCGATTAGCGCCGCCTTTTCAGACCGCGCAGGGGGGGCGAAAACACGCTTGACGACGGTCGGTGAGCCGCGCAGGCCGCATTTGGTGAGATCCTCAATGCCGGCGTCGGCCGCACTCCATTTCAAGACCTCGCTGCGCGCGGCGCACAAGGCGTCGTGGATCGAGCCCCGGCGGATCTCGTTTGTGCCTTCCAGCATGGTGATGAGGCAAGGCAGCCTGCTCTTCAGCATCTGTGTGCCGCCTTCGGAGCGGCGCTCGACCTTGATCTCGCCTGCAGCAAGGTCAATAGAGGGGATCTTCGCAACATAGGTCAGTTGCAGGAGTCCGAGGCGCTTGGCGATGCCGGGCCCGACCTGGGCGGTGTCGCCATCGATCGTCTGCTTGCCGGTGAAGACGAGGTCTGGCGTGCCGAACGTTTCGCCGACCTTCGCGATTGCCTGTGAAAGGGCGAACGAGGTCGCCAGCGTGTCGGAGCCGGCAAAATAGCGGTCGGTCAAGAGCACCGCTCGGTCGGCGCCGTAGCCGAGCGCCTTGCGCAGCGCGTCCTCTGCCATGGGCGGACCCATGGTGAGCACAGTGACTTCGCCGCCATAGGCATCGCGCAGTCTGAGCGCTTCTTCGAGGGCGAACAGGTCGTAAGGGTTGATGATGGTCGGAACACCCTGGCGCATGATCGTGTTCGTCACCGGATGGACCCTTATCTGTGCCGAGTCCGGCACCTGCTTGATGCAGATTACGATGTGCATTGGCGGTTTCTCTAGGCTCCTATCGGGTGCGGGCATTGCGGTTATCTCCTTGACCCGCATAATTCGTGCCAAGGCTCTTGCGCTGCCCCCTTTCCCACAACTTCGGCTGGTTGCTTCTGAGGGGGCTGTGGTGATGACCGGATTTGTCGGCTGCTCGACATTGTCGCGTCGCAACCCTTGTCGGCGGTCATTCCCGTCCGAACCGCTTCAGCACCGAGTCGAACGGGACAAAGGTGTGAGCCGGCGCGGCAGGTTTGTTCGGATCGTGGTCTTTGAGCACCTTGAAGACCCGATGCGTGAGCGGCGAGGAAATCGCAAAGTCTTCGTAAGCGCGTTCGAGCGTCGCGCGCACCCTCGCGGCAATCACCTGGTCGGGCAGACCGGAGAAATCTTCTTCGGCAAGGTATTGGCCCACGCGCTTCATTATATGGAGCCGCGAGACATTCAGCACCTTCGGGTCATAGGAGACGCCAAGGACTGAGAAGAACTCCTCCGCAGCCGACAGGCGCTTCAGTCGTGCGAGGATGTCTGTGACATCGATGGGGCGGCTGTCAGCGGAACAATTCATTGCATTCTCCCTGGTCGCAAAACTGTGGCCTTTGCGCGCGCGCGCACGGCTGACCTGGACCCGCACAGCTCGAAGACGGACGCCTCGCTGCACATTTTATCGTAGAGCTCGACCAGTTGAGTTGCAGTGACCGTCGATTTGGTCTCGGCCGCCTCGCGCCGGACGCGGGCCACCATCGCGGCTGCCAGATCCGGGTCGAGATCGCGACCGCTTTCGCTCAGCACATGGGCAATCGCAGTGGCGCCGGAATGCTTGCCGATGACGATCCGCCGGCAGCGGCCCACGAGAGCCGGATCAAGCCCCTGATAAGTACGCGAGTCCTTCAGCAGCCCTGCGACGTGAATGCCGGATTCGTGGGTGAAAACATCGGCGCCGACGACCGGCTTAGTGGCCGCGGTCTGCCGGCGGGCGGCCCAAGCCACCTGGGCGGCGAGGCTGGGCAATGCGGTCAGCTCGATGCCGGTATCTGCGCCGCCGAAGACCGCCATCGCGGCGGCCACCTCTTCCAGCGCGGCATTGCCCGCACGCTCGCCGAGCCCCAGGACGGTGACGGAGGCATGGCGCGCGCCTGCGCGGATCGCGGCTAGCGTGTTGGCGCCAGCAAGTCCGAGATCGTTGTGCGCATGAAATTCAAGGTCGATTGGAGACTGCACCACGAGCTGGGCGACAAGTTCGAAGGTTGAAAACGGGTCGAGAACACCGACTGTGTCGGCCAGCCTCACGCGGCTTGCGCCGGCGCGTGCGGCCGTCTCGATGACGCGGGCGAGATGATCCCGATTGGCCCGCGAGGCATCCTCGCACCCCACCGCGACGAAGAAGCCGGCGGCGGCGGCGCGCCTGACCATATCATTGATGACCTGGAGCGCTCCCGCCTTGTCGAGGCCGAGCTTGGCGGCAAGTTGGATGTCCGACGCAGGCAGCGACAAATTGACCGCTTGGACCCCGCTCTCGATCGCTGCATCGAGATCCAACGACGTCATCCGGCACCAGGCCATGAGCCGAACCGGAAGACGCCGCGCGACCACGGCGCGAATTGTTTCGATCTCGTCGACGCCCATGACCGGCGTGCCGATCTCGATCTCTGTCACGCCGGCCGCCGCAAGAGACTCAGCGATCTCCAGCTTTTCCGTCGTGGTAAAGGCGACGCCCGGCGCCTGCTCGCCATCGCGCAACGTCGTATCGTTGAGAGAGACATGACGGGTCATCACCGGTAGCCTGTTCTTCTGCCGCTCACGCATAGACCGGATTACCCGGCCCAGAACCGAAAAAGCTGCGCAGCTTCCCCACGATTGCCGGCATGACCTCGAGCACCCGGTCGATATCCTCTTCGCTGTTGTCCCGCGCCAAGGAGAAGCGGACTGCCGCGTGCGGCGTTTTCATCGCGCTTAGGACATGGCTTGGTTCCAGAGAGCCGGAGGTGCAGGCCGAGCCAGAGGAACACGCGATGCCAATGCGGCTGAGGAGAAGTGGAATTCCATCACTGTCGACATGTTCGAAGGAGATGTTTGCGGTGTTGGGCAACCGTTCCAGGGGATCACCAGTGACACAGGTGCCTGGGATGCGCTGGAGGATCCCGCCCTCCAGACGATCGCGGAGCGACTTTACCCGTGTGGTCTCGTCGTCCATGAATTTCAAGGCGAGTTCGGCCGCCGTGCCGAGCCCGGCTATGCCGGGCGTATTCTCGGTGCCAGCACGCCGGTTGTGTTCTTGGTGACCCCCCTTGATCAGCGAATGGAAGTTGACGCCACGTTTTACGAAAAGCGCACCGATCCCTTTCGGCCCGTGCAGCTTGTGGCCGGAGAGCGACAGCATGTCGATTGAGGTCGACTTCAGGTCCATCGGAAGCTTGCCGACCGCCTGTACAGCATCGGTATGGAATAGGGCGCCCGCTTCCTTGGCCAACTCGGCAAGCCTGGCCACAGGGAAGATCACACCAGTCTCGTTGTTCGCCCACATTATGGAAACGATTGCCACCTGTGGGGTGAGGGCGGCCATATAGGCGTCGAGGTCGAGCCGGCCACGGCAATCCACCGGGATCCTGTGCACCTTGACGCGGCGGGTCTTCTCAAGATGCGCGCAAAGCGTCAGCACGGCGGGATGCTCGACCGCGGACGTAACGATCTCGGTTCGGTTGGGCGCCGCCTCGAGCGCTGAAAGAAGCGCTGCATTGTCGCTTTCTGTCCCACCCGAGGTGAAGGTGATCTCATCGTCGAACTCCGCGCCGATCAGCGCTTGCAACTGCCTCCGCGCCTTTCTCACCGCCGCACTGACTGAGGCGCCAAGAGCGTGCGCCGACGAAGGGTTGGCGAATTGATCCCTAAAGAGCGGCAACATCGCTTGCAGGACCGCAGGATCGACCCGTGTGGTTGCGTTGTTGTCGAGGTAGACAGGCTTCATAGGTGCGATCCTCAGTTGACCAGAATGACGCGGCGCGGACCGACTCGTTGAGCCTCTGGCGCATGCCGTTGATGATAATGGGCCTGAACTGGCAGCCCGCGCAGACGCCCGGAGTGTTTGACGCAGACCGGATCTCCGTCGAGATGGACATGTTCGCAGTGGCCGCCGTCAGCCGTAAGGACGCCCGAACGCGATAACGTTATCGATGAGCCGAATTTGGCACAGCAGCGCGATCTGTCCGCAAGCAGCTCGGGTGACACCAGGACCCGAGCTGTTTCGGGAGGCGGCGTTCTTTGCACCCTACCGGAAGCGAATGGCGGTCCCGAGATCCGTTTTCCTTGGTCTTTAGGACGGGGACATCTGTCGTGCCGGCCATATAAGTCTCCTCTGCCGCAAAATGAGTCCGACGGCCGCATAGGCGCTTCGGGCGTTTAACTGAAGGACTTGCCGCAGCCGCACTTCTCGCGCGCATTGGGGTTATCGAAGACAAAGCCGGAAGATTCGAGCCCGGTGAGGAAGTCAACGGTCATGCCGGCGACATGTGGTTGGGAACCCGCGTCCACGAACAGCTTGATCCCATTTGTGCCAGTGATCGCGTCGCCCTCGCGCGACACGCTCTCCAGGCCCATTAAGTATTTGAAGCCGGCGCAGCCGCCGGCCTCGACCATGATGCGAAAACCTTCCGCCGGCTCGCTGGCGCGGGAAAGAGCAGTCTTGAAGGCAGCAACAGCGTTGTCGGTGAGCGTAATCATGGCTCCATTCTCCTCAGTCCGGGACCTGCTTGCGCATCACGTCGCATGCACCGTGCCAAAGCGAAAAAAACGTTTCAACACAGCGCGGCATCTCTGACACTGCCGTGCTTCTTGTGAGTGCATTGCTGCGAAGCTGTCGGCCAACCGACACGTACTGTCGGGTTTGTCGGGTCTGCCACGAGGGATGTTGGGCCTGAGTTCTTGGTTGAACTCACATCACCAAATACAGAACTTCTTCTGAGCTTGCTTCGGCGCAATTGGCACGGTTTTTGAGGCTCCGTTTGGCGAGGCGGCATGAGCATGCCGATCCACAATCATGCCGTGGGTGCCCTCGCGATGGATGGGGCGAAGCAAGGGAGCAACATGTCAGGACCGGGTCAGATACGCCTCGCTTGGCAAAGCAGCGCCGCCCGTGGCATCCGAATGCCCGCTTGGCCGATTGCGACAACACCCACACTCGCTCACCACCGCCCCGTAGCCGCCGACCGGCTCAACGGGATGCCATCGGCATGTGCCTGCTCGCCGGTTTTCGCACGGGTGCGACGCCGTGCGCACGCTGTCCAGACACCTTGTTCATGGGCCAGCAGCAGATCAGGATCGAGCATTTCGGCGCGCCTTATCGGCTGAAGATTCCCGGGCAGGGCAGATGATCCTCACACGTCGGTAGAAACAGGGGTAAGCATGGACCAACGCGAGAAACCGTCGCCGGACGAAATCCGGCGGGCGTGCAAAGACAATCCGAAAATCCGGGAGCATGATCTCGCCGCTCGATTGGGCATTTCGGAAGTCGAGTTGGTCGCGGCGCATTGTGGTCATGGCGCGGTGCGCATCGAGCCGCGCGTCGATGATCTGCTGACCGGCCTCGAAGCGGTCGGCGAGGTGATGGCAGTCACCAGCAACGAAAGTGCCGTGCACCAAAAGATCGGCCTCTACGGCAAAGTGGTCACCGGCAACCAGCATGCGATATTGCTCGGCGACGGGATCGACCTGCGCATCTTCCCGAAAGCGTGGGCGTATGGCTTCGCCGTCGAGAAGCGCGAGGGAGCCGAGATCCGCCGCAGCCTGCAATTTTTTGATGCCACCGGCGAGGCGATGCACAAAGCTCATCTCAGGCCCGCCTCGAACCTGCAGGCCTATCAGGATCTGACGGCAGAGCTTGTATCCTCCGATCAGGAGCCGATCATATCGCTCGAGCCGAGCGGGGCGCGCGATAACGCAGTGAGTCCAGACCACGCCGCCACGGTCGACGACCTACGCGAGCACTGGGGCCGGCTAAGCGACGTGCATCAGTTCTATCATATGTTGAAGACACTGAAGCTCAGCCGCTGCCAGGCTATGCGTATGGCCGACGAGGATAACGCCTGGCTGCTCGACAATGATGCCGTTGGCGCCCTGTTCCAACAGGCGGCCGAAGACGAGATGCCGATCATGTGCTTTGTCGGCAATCGTGGTTGCATCCAGATCCATTCCGGCCCGATCAAGTCGGTCAAGCAGATCGGGCCGCGGATCAATGTGCTCGACGAGACCTTCCATCTGCATCTTAGGACCCATCGCATCCGCGAGGTCTGGGCCGTGCGCAAGCCGACGAGGGACGGTCACGTCACGTCCATTGAAGCCTATGGCGCGGACGGCAAGATGATCATCCAGTTCTTCGGCAGGCGCAAGGAAGGCGAACGCGAGGGCAGCGACTGGCGGTTTCTGGCCGAGAGTCTGCCATGTGTTCCCGGTCCGGATGTGGAGAGTGCCGACAGGCCCTCGGATTGAACCGGCCGCCATAGGACTCGGCAGCACGTTCCGACAGCAGCTCGCGAGGTATTTAGCTCCATGTGCGGAAAGGCTTGCCGTCATAAGCGCATACGGACGGTTGGGTGTGCACGCCGGAAATTGACCGCATCGATACAGTCAAGCTCGTCGCGGCCGGACTGCTGCGCACGAGTGCATCGCCGTCTGACCGAAAATCGTTGCAGCGCCTGCGAGCGATAAATACGCCATCAGCGCCGAACCGAAGCGCGGCTCGACCTTGCTGATATTTCCGATCAAACGCCGTCGGGTCTTGTCGGATCGCACCCGATCCTTGCGCTGGATCGCATCGTTGCTCAATGCGGGCCGCGCGAGGCGATCTCCTCGTTCGTCGACCGGAGGGCTGTGCAGCAGCAGCCAAGCCGAACAGCCCGATGTCGCGGACTCGACAAAACCGACCACGGATGTCGGTTGTCGGACGTTGTCCTAAGAATGATGGACAGGTGATCATCAACTTAGCGGCGGCGGCCCAGTTCAGGCTGGCGTCGCTTGGTGCAGGCCAGGGGTACGCCTATCCGGCACGCGACTTGCTTTGACAATTTGGCCAGCGGGGTGTCAGCAGTGCGTCACGGAGCTCAACGGTGATTGATCGCCTCTCAACCATAACGGGATAAGCGGCGGCTTTGCTTCTGACCGCAGCGCGGCGGAGATGCCCTTCGGATTGACTTCGCAACCGATCTCATCGCGCTGGCAGTGGGCTGATCGGGCGACAGATCTCGAACGCGCCCGACAAGAGACGTGCTCATGCTGGAAATCGACTTTATGAACAGCGGTGCAATCTCAATCGAGCCATGAACGCCAATGTAGAGAAAACAAAATGGCGACCAACCCCGTTCCAGATCATGTCCCGCCCGAAATGGTGAGGGACTTCAGCCTGTTTACATCGCCAGGGATGCCACCAACACCCAACGGGGATCCACACGCAGCTGTCGCTTGCGTACATGACGGGCCTCCGATCTTTTACTCCCGCTACAACACTCAAGATGGCCGGGGTACCTGGGTCATCACCCGTGCCGCGGACCAGCGTAGGGTGCTGCAGGACTCAGAGACTTTTTCCAGCCATCGCAGCATCTTCTCCTCCATACTGGGTGAAAACTGGCCGACGATCCCGCTTGAGCTCGATCCACCGGCCCATGGCGTCTTTCGCTCACTGCTCAATCCGCTGCTTTCGCCAAAGCGGGTGTTGGCTTTGGAACCGGCTGTCCGCGAACGGGCGGTCGAGCTGATCGAAAGGATCGCCGCGTCGGGCACAAGCTGCGACGTGATGAAGGATTTTGCCTTTCCTTTCGCGGTGAGCACCTTTCTTCGCTTTCTGGGGTTGCCTGATGACCGACTCGATACATTCGTCGGCTGGGGGAAAGATCTGCTCCACGGCGACGATAAGGAACGACCTGTGGCTGCCCGGACGATCGTGGCATTCATCGACGAACTTGCAGCGATGCGCCGCGACGAGGCGGTTGACGATTTCATGACCTTTATCGTGCAGGCACAGGTCGAGGGCCGCCGGCTGACGGACACCCAAGTCCGCGGCATCGGCGTGCTTGTCTTCGTCGCTGGGCTCGACACGGTCGCAGCAGCTATAGGCTTTGACTTGGCGTACCTCGCGCGCAACCTCAAAGATCAGCAATTGCTGCGGAGCGAACCGGACCGCATCCCGCTCGCAACCGAAGAATTGCTGCGGGCCTATCCGCCCATTCAGTTGATCCGCGTGGCCACGAAAGATATCGACTTCGAAGGCGCGCCGATCCGGAAGGGGGACTATGTTTCCTGCGCCACGATGATTGCCAATCGTGACCCGGCGGAATTCGAATGCCCCAACACGATTGATTTAGAGCGGGAGGACAACCGCCACGCAGCGTTTGGCTATGGTCCCCACCGTTGCCTTGGCTCACACCTTGCCCGGCGGGAGATTGTCATTGGCCTGGAGGAGTGGCTGGCGCGCGTCCCGGCTTTCAGGATCAAGCAGGGTACGGCGCCGATAACTTCTGGCGGCCATGTGTTCGGGATCGAAAATTTGATCCTGGACTGGTCTTAGGCCCGCCCCGAGCCGGGCACAAACAATGGAGGCAGTGCCATGCGCATCATCGTCCAAAAGCCCAAATGCCAGGGCCACGCGCGATGCGCGGCGCAAGCGCCTGACATCTTCAAACTCGATGATGACGGTTACATCCTGCCTGGTGACATTGAAGTTGCGGAAGGGGAGGAACTGCCTGCGTCACGAGGCGTGCGATCCTGTCCTGAACGTGCGCTGGAACTCACTCTCTGACGCTCTCTCTGACGCTCTGAATCTGATGTCATTCAACCGTGAGTCTGGCGGGCTTGAATGGGGCCGACCATGTGGCCGCACTCAGCACGCGGCGTTTGGCCTGCACGGTCCCACGTCCAACTCTGCGGGGGCATTTCCGGCGCCAGTGTTCCCCGTGAGGCGCAAATCGGCAGGGCAGGGGTTCGCGAACACCTCTTCCAATCACAGAATTTGCGTCAGAGCCGATGGACCAGACGAGAATTGCCGAACTACTCGACGCGAGGCGACCCGGAGTGCCATACCGAAGAACTGCCCGACCCATGTTGCGGCAGGCCGGGTCTCTGCATGATTTGATAGGACGAAAGCAGGAGAACGCACCATATTTGCCCAACATTATGCCCGACTCAGCACCGGCCAATGGCCGCACATTGAGCTGGAGAGGAGGTTCGACCAGCATGTGCTAGCCTGTGTGCTTTCACGTGCGCTCGAGGAGATCCAAGCCGGCGAGGCGACGGCGACGGAGGCAACCGGACTTTCGCGCGCCGAGTTGCGCTATGTCCTGGTCCGCTGTTTCCCTGCTTTTCCTATCAACGCGTTTGCCTTGAAAGAGGTGAGCGAGCCCGAGCCGGATCCGGAGGAAGAACTTCTGCACGGACTGCTGCTGGCGCATGCCCGGCCGGGCGACAAGGCGAGCGCCCGCTTCGCCAGGATCATCGCCCGGCGTGCCATGCGCAATGACCACCTCTGGCAGGACCTTGGCCTTTTTGATCGAACCGACCTCGGCCGCCTGCTCGCCTCGCATTTTCCGACGCTGGCGGCCGGCAACACCCAAAACATGAAATGGAAGAAATACTTTTACCGCAAGCTCTGCGAGGCCGAAGGTTTTTCGCTGTGCAGCGCGCCCAGTTGCCGGGAATGCAATGATGTCGAAAGCTGCTTCGGCCCGGAGGAAGGCGAAAGCCGCCTCACACGGATTAAGAACGGCATCGCCTCGGATTGAGAACCGCTTTCGTCTGTCGTACAGCCGCAGCGCTCGCGCCGCGCCATATGTCTCTTGCCGAATGTCGACTGACGCCTTGGGGGATTGAATGCTGTGCCTGCTGTCCGATTACTCGCCATGCTCGCTTCGGCGGGCGCCGTCATGATGGCGGTGCAGGACGCGACCCGCACCATCGCCGCCGAGCAACTGGTGTTCTCCGGGCCGTTGCTGCTCGCCTGCCTGGCGGTTGCGGCGCCTGGGCGGCCGCGGTTCGCCCCCGTCATTGTTCGCGCTGGTGCACAGTTTCGCCTCGATCACCCATTGGGGCGGCCAGATTGTCTCCGGCGTCGGCATCAATTTCGTTGCTGCCGACTCCGCCATCATTCTCGGCCAGGTTCCGGCAGGGCGCGCGCTGGGGAACCTGGATTCGAACCAGGACTAACCTACGCCGCTGCGCAGGTGGCATAGCGACATCAAGTCAGAGCAAGCCTGCTCGCAAAGCACCGGCCTACTACAGCTTGAGCGCGAAACGTCCCCGCGATCGATGCATCATCGCTGGAAATATCGCCCCTTGGCACATCTGCGTTCTTGATTCCCTCATTTTCAGTATTCGGATCTTCTAAGATAAGCTATAAATTTGTTGGGTGGGATGGGGTCCCGGCGATGATTGACTCCGATGTATTCGACTTTGTCGAACGCTGCAGAAAGCACACGGCAACCGGAGCGCTTTTGGGCGATCTCCTCGAAACAGTAAAGAACCTCGGCTTCGAGCATCTTATCTTGAGTGGCGTCCCTTTGGGCGGACAGAAACTCGCGCCTATGGTGGAGCTGAACGGTTGGCCCAAAGGCTGGTTCGAGCGTTATGTCGAAGCAGAGCACGCCGCGGTGGATGGCGTCTGCATCTACTCGGCGAAAACTTTGAAGCCGTTTCTTTGGTCCGAGGTTCCTGCCAAGTGGTCCGGGACAGAAGCCTCGCGGCGCGTCGCCGACGAAGCAACGGAGTTCGGCATCTGGAGCGGCTTTGCCGTGCCGATGTTGAGCGTTCATCACTGGCAATCCGTGCTGTCATTCGCCTCTTCGGCGAAATCCTGCAAGCTGTCTCCACGCCAGCAGGTGCAACTGGTCACCATGGCAGTGTATGCCGGCATGACGATCCAGGCTCTTTCGAATGACGATGAAGACGATGAGGGCCCGCTGACCGACCGGGAAAAAGAAGTCCTGTTGTGGGCCGCCGCCGGCAAGACGTCGTCGGAAACCTCGCAGATCCTCGGCCTGACCGAGCGCACCGTGAAATGGCACGCAACCCGCGCCCGCGAGGCCTTCGGTGTTGCCACCACCACGCAAGCCGTCGTCGAGGCTGTGCGCCGACGCCTGATCCACCCATAGTTGCGTCAACTGTCCGATCGGACAGGTGACGTCCATTAGAGAGGCTGCAACTATCCCCAAAAGAACGATCGGGGGATCGCGCGATGATTACGGCTCATGTCGTCAATGCGCAGAACAAGCATCTCTACGAGAACGAATTTGACGAATTTCTGCGCCGCCGGCACGATTTCTTCGTGCATCAGAAGCGCTGGCGCCCTCCAAGCCCGGACGGTCGCGAACTAGACCAGTTCGATACGGACGCGGCCACGTACCTGCTCGGTATCGAAGACGATCGTGTCGTGACCTCGGCTCGATTGATCCCAACGAGCGAGCCGCACATGGTCTCGGAGGTCTTTCCTCACATGTGCGAGAAGTCAGGCGTCCCTAGACGCCCAGACTGGGCCGAATGGACCCGCACCTTCGTCGTCCCCGACAAACGCGGGACCGGGCTGCGAGGCACGCTGACGCAACTCTGCTGCGCGGTCATGGAATACGCCCTCGACGAGGGCCTGAGCGCCGTCGGCGGTATCCAGGAAACCTATTTCATGCCCCATCACGGCGCGCTGAAGTGGCACGCCGAGCCGCTGGGCATGGCGAGGGAAGAAAACGGGGAATGGTATATCGTCGCTTATATCGAGGTGAACGAAGCGGCACTGGCGAGTGTCCGGAAGATACTTGGGATTGAGAAGTCGCTCCTGGTGAGGCGGGGGGTGCAGATGAGGTTTATCGAAAACGCCAAAAAGCAACTTCAGCATGAATGGGCGATGGCTGCCGGTTAACACTCCAGAGGCCTGGGGCACGCCTTTGCCAGAAGCGCGACCACCAAATGAAAGCCACCAACATAATGACTTCGGATATAACAAAGGTCCAAGGCGGAAACGTACTTGAATTAGCGCGGCAACGTGGCAACGCCGGCGAAGTGTGGTCCAGAGTTCTAGCAGACGTCGCTCGTTGGTTAATGGCTCTTGCTGTGGTCGCCATCCTCTCGTCGTGTACATCGGTGGCAGGCTATCCTCGAGACTATGTGAGCGGTCAGGCCGATGCCGTCGCATTCGCCGCATACTTTCGGCCGGCGCCGGTCGAAAAATACCTAGCTGCGACAGATGAAAAAATCAGAGAGAAACTACGAAACAGAATAGTATACGGCCGCTTGGCATACTACGATCTGAAATACTCAGAATTTGTTCGAAGCATAAATACAGAATCGAACTCGCTCAACGCGGGCGGGAGCCTCGCCGCTATTACGTTAACTGGGATCGGTGCGGTGACTGGAACTGCTGCAACAAAATCCGCGCTGAGCGCCGCCTCGACAGCGGTACTGGGGGGCATTGGACAGGTCGACAAGAATCTCTTCTACGAAAAGACGATGCCGGCCTTGATCGCAGCAATGGACGCCACTCGCGCGAAAACACTTCTTCAGATAAGTAGGGGTTTGCAAGATTCAGATGACGAATATCCACTCGCCGCAGCGTTTATCGATCTCAATCGCTATCGCGACGCCGGGAGTATTCCGTCCGCAATTGGAACGGTTGGGGCAGCCGCTGAAGTAATGAAGATACAAACATACAATCAGATATCGTCAGACAGATCGTAGAAAAAAATTGAGAACTTAGAAGGTATCTAGTTAAACGGACATGAAGATGGGAGTAGCAAATGAATATGACGCGTTTCTTCGACCGAATTCGTGGATCGCTATACGGCGGCTCGTTGAAGCAGATTACGGTCGACAACATCAACAAGATAGTGTCATACTGGGCGCAAGCATACAGTGATAATGTTGAGCAGCAGCTTGCTTATATCTTGGCGACGGTCCTTGCTGAGGTAGGTCGAGACATGAATCCAGTCAGGGAAACGTTCGCTAGATCGGATGAGCAAGCGCGATATCGCTTGCGCCATAAGGCATACGCGCAGTCAACTCCGCCTTATGGGCATGCATATTACGGGCGAGGCTATGTCCAATTGACGTGGATATACAATTATCAACGCCAAGAAGATAAGTTAAATATTCCGCTTGTCAAGTTTCCCGATATGGCTCTTGCAACCGAGATTGCAGTGCAAATCCTCGTAGGTGGGATGATGGATGGCGATTTTAATGGAAGCGGCCGCGGGCTGGAGTTTTATATCAATAGAAAGAGAGTCGATTTTGTGCATGCGCGCCGCACAGTAAATGTCCTTAATCGTGCATCCGAGATTGCCGGTTATGCGGAGGCCTTTTGGGATGCGATTGAGTACGCAAAAGAGGAGCGTTTGATGGACCCATCGGTGGGAGTATGGGACGCCGAGCGTGCTGTTGCGGCATTGATGTTGCCTTCAGTGGAGCATCTTGAGGCTCAGCGCGAATTCTTCGTTGGTGCAAAGACAGATGACTAGTGCACCAGTATGACGGCGCTGGCGAAGAAAATCCCTTGTTAGTACTGCATGGGAGAATTAGTGTGGCTAAATCAAATAGCAGACCTACGTCAAAACCTAAGATCCGAAGAAAGGAAGCGACTTCAACGCTTTTTTTGAAGCCGAATGAAGCGGTCGCATTGGTCTACGATGTATATGATGGTCGCGGGCAGATCGTTCCTCGTCAGAGGGTGTACAAGACGGCCATAGAGAAACGCCGCCGGTCTGTTCTTGACAAGGTGGTAGAAGAAGACAAAATTCGAGTGACCTCCGATGGCGACTCTTGGATAAACATACTTTGGCCGATGTCGGCTGTTGCCGGGTATGACCATACGTTCTTCGACTTAATCGAAGAAGACTCACGCTTTTACGCGACAGGAACGGCGTATCCAGGCGATACCTTCCAACAAGTTCGCACGGAGAAGGACTATCGTCAGAACGTCGCGTCTGAGTCATTCGAGTATTTTGTCGTGTCAGCTGGAGGCAATGACCTCATCGGAGGTGGGGCGTTGTTCGATCTCCTACGCTGGCGTGACGAGGGCGATGGTAACGATCCGGCAACTCACCTCAATATGTCGTGGCTTCAGGTGAGTCTGGATACATTGCGTTCGGGCTATGAAGAGATTGCAGATGATGTCCTCCAGATCTCACACGGCCGGACTACCATGCTAGTTAACACGTACGATTACCCGATTCCTCGCGTAAACGGAGTCTGGCTTGGAAAGCCGCTGATAAGGCGGGGTTACAATTTGCAAACGGATAGGGTTCTGATCGCAAAGATCCTTAAATACTTGATCGACTCATTTTATGCCGCACTGACTCAGGTCAGGCACATAGTAGTGGTCGACGTACGCAATACGGTGAAAGCGGGCCAATGGACCGACGAGCTTCACCCGAGAGGAAGGGGAGCCGAGGCTGTAGCGAAGAAATTCAAAGCCGCAATGGGAGTGACCTGAAATCCGAGGTCTGCACAGGCGGCGCTCGTGCTTCGCCGCTATTATTTGACAGTTCGCCGAAGGCGGTTGGTCGGGTGGGAGAATCACTTTGACACGACGTGTCGTAGCTTTGATGGTGGGCACTGTGCTAAGCGCCCTTTCGGGTATTTCGCCGACGCGGTCGCAGGAGCCGGAGAAGATCGGTATGCTACTTGCCGCCGGTGATATTTCATGGTGTCCCCGCGAGGGCTGGACACGCGCCAAGGCGACGGGCGACATCATTCGCGACGTGATCAAGCAGGCGAAAGTGCCAGTCCGTGTCTTGGCTCTGGGGGATCTCGCCTACAAGCATGGGGAGAGGAGTCAGCTTGAGTGCTTCGCTAAGAACTGGGCTGGCTTTGACGACTTCCTCCTGCCAATCCCAGGCAACCACGAGTATGACACTAAGGATGCGGCGCCGTTCTTCAGTCATTTCAAGGACAACCAGTTTGTGCACCAGAACGACGATCCGGAGCCCAATGAAGGACACAAGGGGAACCCCCGCTGGGATAAGAAGGGCTATTTTTCACTCGAATTTCCAAGACAAGACGGGCCTTGGCTGATTGTAGGCCTGAACGACAACTTTCAGGAACCGGCCTATAAGCAAGACATGGCCACCCAAATGAAGTGGATGGACAAAAGGCTCGACTCCTCTGCGCTAGGCGGCAAGACCAGATGTATCCTCGCATTCTGGCATGCGCCACTGTTCAGTTCTGGGCAACACGGCCACGAGGGCTATAGTCATCCGAAACCCGACGCGCCACTCAGCCATGAACGGCCGATGCAAGCGATCTTCCGCACGCTCTATAAACATGGTGCGTCCGTCGTGCTTTCCGGACACGACCATGACTACGAACAGTTCGCCCCGCATGACGCCGATGGCAAGCCTGCAGCCGACGGCATTAGGTCGTTCGTCGTCGGCACCGGTGGTTCCAGACTTACCAAGGACTTCTACAAAAAACCGTTCGCCGCCACATCGGAAGGCGGCCCGTTCGGTAACCTGAAAGGAAACCAGGGTGTCCTGAAGATCGAATTATATGAAGACTACTACACATGGGAATTCTTGCAGATCGCAAGCAACGGCCCGAAAAAAGACATTCCGGCCCGCCCCGCAAGGCAGAACTGCAACAAGCCGAGATAACGTTTCGCCCGGGGCCCACGTCCTACGAGTCCCAGCCGCAGGTCGATTTCCGACCGCAAGGCCGCAACGTTGCCGCGCCAAGCGCGTGTCCACGCGCGGCGGGGTAGTCTGGCTGCCCCATCACGAAGTGCTCGATACTCCTGCTAAATTGGAAGCCTTTAGGCTTGCCAGTGTATATTCTTTCTCACGCGAAGATCGGGGTGAGGGTATCGACGTCGCATCATTGATCAATGGGCCACGGCGGACTGGACCCCCACCGACCTTGAGGTCATAGGCTAGGCGAGCCTCTCCAAATCCGCGATGGTGCCCGAGGCGGTGACGCCGTCGATACGGCCTTGGTACAGGCGGGCCGAGCGCAAAGGCCACATGGCTGTGAGCCCTGGGCGGCCGTTGGCGGCTGGAGCCCGTCTATGGGTCAAAATTCTAATGTGCCGACCTTTATCTCAAGCATTGGTTCAGCCAACCCGCAATCTGCTCCGGCGACCATTGCAGTGCCAGCTTTTGCGCCACCCGCCACTTTAGCCGTCCAGAGCATGCCAGGCGACTGCTTCGGGCGAAGCGCGCGCTGCCAAGCCTGCTTGTCGGCTCGGGTTGCTCGATACGCTTGGGCACCGCCATTGCGCGAGATCTCGCGACTGATCGTTGATGGGGATCGCCCCAGACTTCGTGCAATAGCGCGGATGGCAAGACCTGCCGCAATCCCGCGAGAGATCTCTTCGCGCTCCCCCAGCTCGAGCGCCGAGGCCGCTCTACGCCTTGCTGACGGAGCAATGCCGCCGTGTAAGGATACGATCCGCTGAACGCCGCCCTTGGTCCGGCGGTCTAGTGCCCGCGAGATCGATGAAATGCTCTGACCCTGCTTCCACCGCTCCCAAAGCTCGGCCTTCTGCTCCGGGGTAAACCAGATCCGTGACATCACCATGCGACACCTCCCAATCCTCTCAGATTAAAGGTGTTGCGGCGACCGGTTGAACCCACCGCCTCATTCCGGTCTGGCGGCGGACAGTCTGCTCATTAGCCGGACGCCAGCTTTTGAATGCAGACGAGCTTGACATAGCCCGATAAGCTCGCGCGGATGCGCCGCAGTTCTAGAGACCTTGGCTCCGGTTATAAGGATCGCAACCAGATAGCATTTGCGCCCCAAAGAGGTGGGAAAAACAGGCCGCCGGCGGTGAACTCAACTCTAACTTGTTGTCGTTAAGTTGTGGTTCCGTGCCTCCTAGTCTAAGCGATTGCGTTTTTGCAATATCTCAGCTCAATAGCTCAAGCTCCTGAGCTAGTTTACATCAATCCAATGGACCTCTAATGAGTGCGCGCCTATCGACGGCCATTAGGATCGGGGAAGCCGCAAAGGCGATCTTTCGAAAAACTCAGAGCTTTCCAAGCCGAGAATTCGGAGAGCATGCAGACCTGAGCGAACGCGAACACGTCGGTGTTGAACCGATGCTTTTGGCGCTTTCTATGGAGCTGGCACTCAAAGCGTGGTTCGTCTTCGACCACGACGATCCAAGAGTTGTCAAATCGCACAACCTGATGAAGCTGTTTGATCGCCTAAAGCCCGAAAGCCAAGAGAAACTCGACGCGGAGTTCAAAAGGTCAGTGGTCCCGTATCATCCCAATGGTTTCTACATCGACTACAGCATTCGTCACATTCTGTATCAGCACCAAGATGCCTTCACCGACTGGCGCTACCTTCACGAGGCAAAGAAATCGATGATGTTCGATCAGGGTGCTTTTGAGGCAACGCTCGAAATGGTGCTTCGTGAGTTCGAGAAGAGATATCGGATTGAGCGGGTGAAGCCGCTATGGCCATCCTGAATGTCGTCCGGATCGGAGGCCCCGATGCGGCCTTGAATGTTTGTTTCGAGCGGTAGCTTCGGGACAGGAGCTTTCCTTGCCGGAGGGAAGGGCTAACGACCGCAACGAGGCGGGTAGCGGCCGGGCGGCAACGCGCCTCATCTATGCCATTCAGTCCTACCTCGTTGCCACCCGAAAGCGGACATTGCTAAAATTCGATTTTCGAGGCGCGACGGAACTCGCAGCCCAATAATCGGGCTGAAGATCCCCTTCATCTATCTTGGTAAAAGAGGAAGCCCCAACTCCTTGAGGAATGCGTTGTGCTGAGCCGTTGCCTGTTGGATTTGCTTCTCGATCTCCATCAGTTCGTCGTGCGTGTTTGTCAGATCGATCTCAATATTCTGATGATCGGCCGTGCTTATGAATCGAGAGATATTGAGGTTGTAGCCTTCCTCGGCGATCCGCTCCATGCTGACGCGCTTGGAGTAGCGGTCCTCTTCCTTCCGGAACTGGTACGTTTCGACAATCTTATTGATGTGCTTCTCTGCAAGTTGGTTCTGACGCTTCCCCTTATCAAAATGCTGAGGTCCGGCAGCGTTGATGAAGAGCACGTCGTCAGGCTTCTTGCACTTCTTGAGCACAAGGATGCAGACCGGGATGCCAGTCGAATAAAACAGGTTCGCGGGCAAGCCGATGACGGTGTCGATATGGCCATCCTTCAGCAGCTTCGTGCGGATTCGCTCTTCTGCCCCACCTCTGAATAGCACTCCGTGAGGAAGGATGATGGCCATCACGCCCTCATCCTTCAGATAGTGGAAGCCGTGCAAGAGGAAAGCGAAGTCGGCCGCCGACTTGGGCGCCAGCCCGTAATTCTTAATTCGCACATCGTCGCCCATCGCGTCGGTAGGCTCCCACCGCAAGCTGAAGGGCGGATTTGCCACGACGGCATCGAACGCGGGCTTCTTAGCGGGGTTCATCTCCCGCAGCATGTCCCAGTCATTTGCTAGGGTGTCGCCGTGAAATATCTCGAACTCGGTGTCCTTCACCCCATGCAGCAGCATGTTCATGCGAGCCAGATTGTAGGTCGTGATGTTGCTCTCTTGCCCGTAAATCTTGCCGATGCCATCGGGCCCCATGCGCTTCCGAACGTTGAGCAACAGCGAGCCAGATCCGCAGGCAAAGTCAAAAACGCTGGCGAGCCGGTCCTTCTTTCCCGTTGCCGGTTCCTGGCTGTCCAACGTCACGATCGCCGACAGAATGTCCGAAATCTGCTGTGGGGTGTAGAACTCGCCGGCCTTCTTCCCGGAACCGGCGGCAAACTGGCCGATGAGATATTCATAGGCATCGCCTAGGTTATCAACTTCGGAGGAGAATTTCGCCAGCCCCTTCGCAATCTCGGCGATAATGGCACAGAGCTTCTTGTTCTTCTCGGTTTGGGTCTTGCCCAGCTTTTCCGAGTAAAGGTTGATTTCCGAGAACAAGCCGCTGAAAGTGCTCTGGAAGGACTCGTTTTCGATGTACTTGAAGCCTTCGTACAGCGTCAGCAGCAGTTCATCGCTCTGAGTGCGGGCCAGATTGGCGATATTGTTCCATAGATAGGGCGGCTGGATCACGTAATGCACCTTGCGGCGCATCTGCTTTTCGAACTCCGCCACGTCATTCGGATTTTCCTCGTACCATGCCTGCAAAGGGGTGCTAGCCCCAGAGCGCTTCAGCACGTCGTCCGGCCAATCGGGGTAGTCCGGTCCCAGTTCCCTCCTCGCGGCCGCCTCATAGTTATAGGAGAGGTAGCGGAGGAAGAGAAAGGAAAGCATGTAGTCGCGAAAATCGTCCGCATTCATAGCGCCGCGCAACTGGTCGGCGATGTTCCAGAGTGTCTTGCCCAGTTGCTTTTGGAGTTGGTCGTTCATTGTGCGGGTACTTCCTGGGGAGTGGGCGCTGGGACTTTTGCCGCAGGCGGGGCGGGTACAACATCAGGCAGGGCGAAATCAAATCGTGTGATGAATTGCCTTAGGATGCGGCGGAAAAGTTCCTTGTTGTCCTCGCCCATTTCTGTCGGCTCATGGATGGCATAGGCGCCGTGGCTCAGCAGATTAAGTGCCCGGTTGAAGAGCGCCCTGTCTTCCTCGTTGTCTAGCGACTTCAGGCAGAAGGCCATGCTTGAATGCCCGAAGAAGGAAGCCGTTTTCTCCATGATGCTGCGCAGGGCGTTGAAGTGAAAGGTGTAGAGTTTTCCCTTGATCGGATCGGCGGCGCGCTGCAGTTCGGCGAGCGTGGCGACATGGTGGAAAAAGGGCGTATCCGCTGTCGCTTGAAGCGTGTAGGCGCCGTCGCTGCTTGGGCGGTGCAGGAAATAGCGTCTGTGCTCAATTGTCGGCGAGTCATCGACCTTCCGGCCAAATTCGTTGCACATGACGTTGAAGAACAGCGCGTGGTGAGAAGAAAAGATCACCTTGATCGGGGCGGGCGCACCGGTGCCGTCCTTCCGCGTGGCCGCCCGACGGAGGAGCTTGGCCAGGTCGCAGGCGACGGAGATTGCGTTGTTGTCATCCAGTGACGAGATGGGGTCATCTATGTAGAGGTATTTCTTCCCCTGATAGGATTCATGCCCATCAAGCATCCGTTCGCAGATAGCCATGAAGACGCACCAGATGAAGATGTTCTGCTCACCCCGTGAAACCTTGATGTTGGTCTGATCGCCCTTTCGGAAGCTCACGAAATCCGGCTTGAAGAGCTTCTCCTCGCCCTGCTCAACCTCCTTGTAGGTGAAGTCGAAATCGAAGTCGGCGTATCGGGAAAGATACTGGGCAATCGTTTCGTCCAGCGCGAGCTCGGTCATCGCATTGAAGAAGGAAGACTTCTCGTTCAGCTGAAGGCGGCGAACGCTGTCACCTTCCAGGTCGTTCTCCCAGACGAACAGATCTTCGGTGAAGGCGTTAAAATAGATGGTGTCGGGCGTCCCGGTCGGGTTCTTCTTGTTCTTGCGCCTCCCCGCGTTCTTGAACTCCATCGACAAACGTGTCTTGCCGGTGCGGTTGTAGGCGTAAATCATGACCAGCGAGACTGGCTTCGTTGGATTGTTCAGATCGTCACGAAGTCTGTCCACCAGAGTCTTCAGGGTTTTATACGTACTCATGCGTCAGCCTCCGCGACCGACGGGAAAAGCTGCTGCATTAGCCCCTTCTTGTGGGTTTTGAGGGCTCCGAGCTTTTGGCTCTCGGTGGCGATTAGGTCGTCTAAGGAGTTGAGGCAGTCTGCGATACGCTGTTGCTCGGCATAGTCATTGGGGAATGAAAACTGAAGCCCCTTAATCAGCCCCTGGCTCAAGTTCTCTTGACCGCCACTATTACTCAAACCACGCAATTCTTCATACCGGCTGCCCAAGTTCAGGAAGACGAAATTCGGATCGATACCTTTTTGCGGTAAGATCGCGGCACAAGCCTGATTTGTGGCCGCCTTGACTCCTAACATCGCAACTTGGCCACGCGTCTTTCCTTGACCATACATTGCCATCAATATTGTCTTCTTAGGAAAAACTTTCGCAGATGAGTTCCTTAACCCGTCATCGGAGATGTACTCATCAGCATCAGTGATGATGCTGAAGTTTACTATGGACGTCGTAATCCAAGGAATAGACCCATTCCAATACTCTTTATTTGTACGGTCCGGAGTGCCGCCTGAGGAGGTATCGAATAGGTTTCCCAGAGCATCAAAACTCCATTCCCTCGCGCCCCGGAAGTCGGGGAAGCGAAGACGGGGCTGTGTTTCGCCTTTCAGGGGAAAAATCTGCCGCATCAGCCCCTTCTTGTGGGTCCTCAGCGAATCCACCTTCCGCCCCTGCGCTTCAATCAGCGCGTCCGCAGAGGCAAGGCATTCCCCGACCTTTCTCTGCTCATCAAAAGAAGGCAGAGCAAGCTTGAGTCGAGCAAGGTCCCTATAGTAGATTCGGACACGGACACTTCCGTCCCCCGTTTCTGACACGAAGTCTTCCCAGGCTTCCGATCGTCGAAAAAGATCGAGATAGGTCGGATCAAGTCGAGAAGGCCCCGTTGTCTTGCATCTAAAGACGACATAGTCAGGACTTACCAGAATGTCGGTGTCACCCTGCCAGCGTGCAATTGAGCCGATATTCAGCCGCATCGGATTGTAAGCAAACCAGTCTTTCTGAACGATCTTGTAGCGTGTCGCGTCAGACGCGATGAGGCGCTCCTCCATCGGTACGATTCCATCGGTCCTCGAGACCCCCATAACCACCGACTTTGGTCGACCACTTCCGTTTCTGTAAGTACTCTCGGTCGTGACGTCGCCCAGCCGCACATCGGTCAACGGCGAGTTATCAAACTCCGGAAAGCGCAGCTTAGGCGTCAACGTCGGGCTTCCAACCGCTTCGGGAGCTAAATATTTTGTCTTACTGCTCATAAGCGCTGAGCCCCGAGATTTCACGTCCACCGGTGCGCTTGAGAAGGAAGGGCATCAGCTCAGCCATCAGGTCCAGCTCCTTCACCCGGCGGGCTTTCCAGTTCAGGCCAAGGGGTTCCATCAAATCCGTAAGCGCCTCGCCATCAAAGATCATGCGTTGCAGGATCGTGTCGACAAAGCCCTGCAGCGCATCGGTAGTCAGCCCGTGTCTTCCCGCGATTTCCGCCAGCTCTGCCGCGTTCTTCTCCGCCTTGAAGCGACTGTAGCCGTCGCGAATGGCCTTCTCACTCAGACCCTCACCCGCCTTTAGCGTAGCGATGTAGGCGGCGATATCCTCACGCTGGTCCATGAACTTTGCATCGGACTGGATCAGCCCGATAAGCTGCTCGCGGCTCATAGTCTGCTTGCCGGGGGCTGCCTCGGAATAGCGGGCGATCAGACCCATGATGTAGTCGTAGTCGATGACGGCAGACGCAAAGAGGACAAACTCGAAATCGAGCTGGTCCGAAGCCTGCGTCGGCTTGGCCGCACCCTTGCCTTGCTGGGACCTGAGGCGCTGGGCCGTTTCAAGGTAGGCACCACGGAAGCCCAGAAGGTTGTCGCGCGGCAAGACCTGTTCGATCGCTGCGGCGTTTTCCGGGGTCAAGTCGGTGTACTGATCAAGCTGGGTCTTGAGGCGCTGCACCTCTCTGAAATGCTCGATGAACGCCCCGCGCGCGGCGTCGCCCTTGAGGTTGGGCACGGCTTCCGGGGCGCAGTCGAGGCCCTGCGACTTCATAAAGGCGTCGAGCTTTTGCACAGCGATTTCCAGTTTCTGGATGACCACCGGGGCCTTGTCTACCAGCCAGATTTCACGAGCCTTTTCGGCAGCCGCCTCGCCCGAGAAGAGCGCGATAGCAGCATCGACGGCCTCCTGCTGCTGCCGGAAGTCGAGGATGTTGCCGTAAGGCTTGGTCGCGTTCAGCACCCGGTTGGTGCGCGAGAAGGCTTGGATCAGACCGTGATGCTTGAGTTTCTTGTCGACGTAGAGCGTGTTCAGGAACTTCGAGTCGAACCCAGTGAGCAGCATGTCTACCACGATCGTGATGTCGATCTTATGGTGAGGCACGTCGGGATAAGCCTTCCTCAGATCGGCATCCGTCCATTGCTGGTCTTTGATCCGCTTCTGCACATCTTGGTAGTAAAGGTCGAACTCGCCAATCTTGTAGTTGGTGCCGTAATGGAGATTGTAATCAGTGAGGATCGCCTTCAAGGCTTCCTTCTTCTTCTCCGGCTCGACAGCGTTGTCTTCCTTTTCCTGTGGCAGATCCTCCTGGATCTGCTTCACGTCTGGATTGCCTTCGGCGGGCGGGGAGAAGACGCAGGCGATGTTCAACGGCTGGAAGTCGGGAATAGCAGCCTTCCTTGCCTCCTGCATGGTCTTGAACAGCGCGTGATATTCGATGGCGTCATTGATTGACGCCGTGGCGAGCAAGGAATTGAACCGACGCTGACCGGTAGCCGCGTCGTGCTTGTTCAGGATCGCATCAATGACCGCTCGCTTCGCCAGCGGTTCGCCAGGCTTGGGCACGGCTTTCCCCTGAGGCTTGAAGTAGTCGACACGGAAGCGGAGGACATTCCCATCATCGATTGCGTGCGTAATCGTGTAGGCGTGAAGACGCTGTTGGAAGAGGTCTTCCGTCGTCTTCATGCTGGCCTGAGTATCCTCGATCTTCTGCAGGGCGGAATTCTGGCCGAAGATGGGCGTGCCAGTGAAGCCAAAGAGCTGGGCTCGAGGGAAGAACTCCTTGATGGCCTTGTGGTTTTCGCCGAACTGCGACCGATGGCACTCGTCGAAGATCAGCGCAATGCGGTTGTCGCGAAGTGGCTCCAGCTGCTCCTTGAAGCTCCTCTTGCCGCCCTTCTTCTGCTGCTTGTTGCGCTTGCTGTTCTCATCAAGCGCGAGGCCGAGTTTCTGGATGGTACAGACGATGACCTTATCGGCGTAGTCGTCTGAGAGGAGTCGGCGTACGAGGGACGCGGTGTTGGTATTTTCCTCAACGCAGCCTTCTTGGAACTTATTGAACTCCTCGCGCGTCTGCCGGTCCAAATCCTTGCGGTCTACAACGAACATGCATTTCTCGATATCAGAGTTGTCCTTCAACAGAGTTGAAGCCTTGAAGGAGGTTAGCGTCTTGCCGCTGCCGGTGGTGTGCCAAACATAGCCATTCCCGCAGTCTTGAGCGATAGAGTCCACGATCGCCTTCACTGCGTAGACCTGATATGGCCGCATCATCAGAAGCTTTTGCTCGCTCGCGACCAAAACCATGTAGCGACTGATGGTCTGACCAAGGGTACACTTGGCAAGGAAGGTTTCGGCAAAGCTGTCGAGATAGACGATCTTGTTGTTATCTACGTCGGCGAATTCATAAACAGGCAGAAAGCGCTCCTCGGCATTGAAGGAGAAATGTCGGGAGTTATTATTTGCAAAATAAAAAGTGCGGTCTCGGTTGCTGACAATGTAAAGCTGAAGATAGCACAGGAGCGTCTTGGTATAGCCGTTGCCTGGATCGTTCTTGTATTCGACAATCTGCTCCATAGCTCGGCGCGGGCTGATGCCGTAGGTTTTTAGCTCGATTTGAACGGCGGGTACACCATTGATCAGGATTATAACGTCATAGCGATGATGGCTGTTGTCTGTATTGATACGGAGCTGATTGACGACTTCGAAGGTGTTCTTGCACCAGTCCTTGATATTGACGAGGGTGTAGTTGAGCGGCGTGCCGTCATCGCGAGTGAAGCTGTTGCGCTCGCGCAAGGTGCGAGCGGCTGTGAAGACATCGGGCGTAACGATCTCGTCGAGAAGCCGAGAGAACTCCGCGTCCGTAAGGCGGACGCGATTTAGCTCTTCGAACTTCTTCCGGAAATTCTGTTCCAGCGAGGCGCGGTCGCGGATGTCTGGGCGATACTCATATTTTAGGTCCTGCAGCCTTGTAAGAAGTGACTTCTCGAGGCCGCTTTCTGTTACGTTCATAGTGAGAATGCCACTCCACCGCCAGAAAGGCGTACAGCGTCCTATCGAGGATTCGATACTTGTAACCGTAGATTGGCCAGTCTTTAGCCGAAACAGAGTGAGGTCAGCCGGCTCGTGCGGCCTTTGTGCGATTACGTCCACCTGCCGCTCTTTTAACGCTACGCGCGGAGACGGCTTTGGGAGCCACGACGTCGCCGAGCCGCTCTATACGGAGGGGCACGCGCGAGGGAAGGCGAACGACGAGTTCGAGTTGCCCCCCGATCGCCTCGACGTAGCTTTTAAGAGTAGACAAGTACATGTCGGCTTGTTTCTCGATCTTCGAGACCGAAGGCTGCTTGATCTTGAGTACCGAAGCGATTTCGGCCTGGGGCTTTCCAGCGGCACGCCGCAAATCGCCGAGACTCTCGACTTCTCCCCTTAACTCTTCGAAACGCGCGTCGACCCGCTCCCGACGATCCTCGGGGAGCGCAGCGATTAGGTCGTCAAGCTTCCGTCCCATCACTTCTTCTCCTTCTTCGCCGCCGCCAAACGGTCGAGATGCCCTTGATAGCGCTTGTCCGCCTTGGCGATCAGATTTTTATTAGAAGCGCTTCTCACTCACGCCCGACTTATCGCCGGCGACGAGCAGGATCGCCTTCCGCTTCCGGTCGAATGCGAACGCAACCCGTCAGACACCATCATCAGCGTCGAAGCGAAGTTCTTTCATGTCGCGAACGACGAGTCATTCAAGCTATCCGCATGCGGTCGCGCCAGCTGGGGCCCGAACGCACTGAGCAGCTTAGCCGGGGCCAATAGCTCATCTTGGGCTGTCTGGTGCAACGCCTCGAACTCCCATCGAACTCATCGCCAAAAACGACTTCCCGCGTCATATATAGCTCCTAGGCTATGTGGTCAACATCATCAAGCTGCCGAACGATAGTCTGGCCGAAACAAGGTACGCGCGGTCGACGATAATCCGGCCGCCGTTGACACGACTGGCAATTCGCGACCTGTCTGCGCTGTCGAGCGGCATCGTCACCGGCGTTCTGACGGGCATGGCCGGCGCGTAGCTGTCGCTTGCCCAGAATGCCGGCTTGTCGTGAAGGATATGACGGCCAGCAAGGGTTCCATCGGGCCGGCAGCGCTCACCGTCGCCAAATGGAAACCGGTGCCGGCGAGGTTCGCGTGTCTGGCGGCGAAGGTCGCGTGGCCCGGAGGTGAAGCCGGCGAGGCGCTTGCGCTGGTCCATGCGTAATCGTGCGGAGGACCGCGCCGCGCCGTGCATCGCATCTCTCGTCCCGCTGCGATGCTGAGGCCTCTTCTGTCAGGCGGTCTAGGTTTCGCGCTTCGGGCCGAGCAGGAACACTGTCAGGGCGGCGAGGAACGTGGCAACAGCACTGTAGGCAATGGCACTGGTAACCCCGGCATTGTCCACCAATAGTCCGCCGAAAATCGCGCCGGCTGCGATTGCCACTTGGAATACTGTGACCAGCAGCACACCGGCGCTTTGGGCCTGCTCGGGAACGGCCCTCCGTACCATCCACGTCTGCAATCCCACTGGCACCGCGCCGAAGGCAAACCCCCACACGGCAACAGCAATCGCCGAGGCCAAGGCCGATGCTCCCGCCGTCAGCAGCGAAACAGCGGCTATCGCTATGAGCAGCGGTGCAAGGGCCGTGACTGCCTTGAGACTGTACTCGGCCAGAAGCCCGCCGGCCAAATTGCCGAAGAATCCGCCGATGCCAAAAGCCAGCAACACAAGCGAGATCGTCTCGACATCCAGCGCGGGAATCTTCTCGAGGAAGGCGCGGATATAGGTGATTCCGGCGAAGTGGCCGGAAGCGACCAGCAGGACGACCAAAAGCGCAACCTTGACCATCGGAATCTGAGCCACATCCAGCAGGCTGCGGAAGCTAGCCACTCCAATCGGAGGCAGTCTCGGAATGGTTATGAGTTGCACCAGCAGTGTAGCCGCGCCGCCGACTGCGGCGAGTATGAAGGCGCTTCGCCATCCCCAGATATCGCCGACATAAGCGCCGATTGGAGCTGCGCAAACGGTAGCCACCGAAACGCCGGTGAGGATGATCGACATAGCGCGCGCCAGGAGGTGGCTTGGAACGAGCCGCATCGCCAGTGCTGCCGACATTGACCAGAAGCCTCCGAGCGCTATGCCGAGCACGATGCGTGCAGTCAGGAGAAGCGCCAGCGACCACGCGCCGGCCGCCAGAAGGTCCGACAGAATCAGCAGCAGCGTCATCGTCCACATGACGGTCCTGCGGTCCAGGCGCTTTGTGATGATGGCCACCGTCGGCGCCGAGATCGCCCCGACGATAGCTGTCGCCGTCATCGCCTGTCCAGCCGCTCCCTCGGTTATACCGAGATCATGCGCGAGGGGCGTGAGCAGGCTGACAGGCAGAAACTCTGCCGTGACCAGCCCGAAGGTGCCCAAGGAAAGCGAAATGACCGCACCCCATGCGGGACCAGACGGTGGGACGGGCTTTTCTGGGTCGTGCAGAACAGCGTCCATGACGCATGCCGCGGATTGGGTCATGAACGAAGTCTCCACTTTGATGCAATGCAACGTGATGTTGGCTGCCTTGACCCAAATTTAAAAACACAAGCGCATTTCCCGGCGGCGTTGCACGGAGGAGGGGATGTTCATTGCTTCGCGATATTTTGTGACGGTGCGGCGCGCAACATCGATGCCGGTTTCCTTCAGCCGGACAGCGATGTCCTCATCGGAAAGCACGTCGCCGGGAGATTCTGCGGCAATGATCGCTTTGATCCGATGCCGGACAGCTTCAGCGGAGTGCGCATCGCCGCCTTGGCAGGACGCGATCGCGACGGTGAAAAAATACTTCAGTTCAAAAACTCCGCGCGGGGTAAGCATGTACTTGTTCGAGGTCACCCGGCTTACCGTAGACTCGTGCACGCCGATCGCGTCAGCGACGGTTCTAAGATTGAGAGGCCGCAGGTGGGCGACGCCATGTTCCAAAAAGGCATCCTGCTGACGCACGATTTCAGCCGCAACCTTAATAATGGTCTTGGCGCGCTGATCGAGGCTGCGGATTAGCCAGTTCGCATTTTGCAAGCATTCGTCGAGAAATGCTTGATCTTTCGAATTTTGGGCAGTTTGACGCGAGACTTCGGCATAGTAGCTTTGGTTGATCAGCAGCTTTGGCAGCGTGGCGGGATCGAGTTCGATCTGCCACCCGCCTTGCGGCGAGGGCGTGACCCAGACGTCGGGTATGATTGATTCAGACGCACCGGATTGGAATCGGTTCCCAGGCTTGGGATCGAGCGCCCGAATCTCATGCATCATGTCGAGAAGGTCTTCTTCATCGACGCCGCAATGCTTCTTCAGTGCCTCAAAATCGCGTCGTGCAAGCATTTCAAGATGGGCAACCAAAGCTGCCATTGCCGGATCGAGCCGGTTTCGCTGGCGCAATTGGATCTCGAGGCATTCTCTGAGACTTCGCGCAAAAACTCCCGGTGGATCAAATTGCTGCAAGGTTCCGAGAACCCGTTCCACAACAGCCTCACGGACATTCAGGCTCTCGGCCAGCTCCAAAAGGTTTGCCCGAATATAGCCAGTGTCTTCCAGATCGGCGGCAAGCTGGCCAGCGATCAACCGCTCCTGTGGTGTGAACGCAGTGAGGGCGATCTGACGAGCGACATGGTCGTGCAATGTTTCGGCGAGGGTGGCAAACTCGTCGAGGGAAGGGCCATTGCCCGGCGGGTTGTTGGTCGTGTTGCCAAGTGATTTCCATTGCCCGAGCCGTTCAGGCGACCCTGCCCCGGTCGGTCCTTCAACGGCGTTTGTGCCAGGGCCGACAGGCTGATCCGCTCCCGAAATCGAAACGTCGTCAAAAGGCCCGCCATCGCTTGATGCAGGTTCCAAGAGCGGGTTCTTCTCGATTTCCCGCTCCACGAACTGATGCAGTTCAGTATGCGCCAGTTGCAGCAAGCGAATCGACTCAATGAGTTGAGGCGATGCCACCATGGATTGCTTCTGGCGTTGAAGCAGGCTTGCTGAGGATTGCATGGTGAGCGCGATAATCCTGTCGAGGAGCCTCTTGGGGCCGGCAATGGCACCAGTGAGACATTTTCTAGATCAAGCGGCGGCTTTCAGCGTTTCGAGAACGTTTTGCGGGGATGAGACGCCATACGGGTCGGCCTCGCAGTTGTCGGAGAAACCTTCCTCCTCGAACCAGTGCTCCACCACGCCATTGTTGATCAGGGCGGCGTAGCGCCAAGAGCGCATCCCGAAGCCGAGATTGTCCTTGGCGACCAGCATGCCCATTTTGCGTGTGAACTCGCCTGAGCCATCGGGGATGAGCTCGACCTGCTTCAGGCCCAAGGACTTCCCCCACGCATTCATGACGAAGGCGTCGTTGACTGAGAGGCAGTAAATCGCGTCAATTCCCTGCTTTACAAACTCATCATAGAGCTCTTCGAACTTGGGTAATTGGTATGTCGAGCAGGTCGGGGTGAAGGCGCCAGGCAGCGAGAACAGGATGACCCGCTTGCCGGCAAAGTAGTCGTCAGATGTCTTTTCTTGCCAGCGATATGGATTTGGCCCCTGGACGGACTTATCGTGAACACGTGTGAGAAAGGTGACGAAGGGAACTTTCTTTTGAACTGTCATTAATTTGCTCCTGCAAAGTAGAAAACTGGCGCGCTGGATTCTGGCAGAACCTGGCGCAATACCGGGCAAAGGCTCGTATGCCCGGCACGGAATGAGGGCCTCGCGGCTCGCAACCTCCTTTTTCCCTCCCGACGTATGGGAACGTCTTAGCGGTGTCTTGGCCACCCAATCGCAATCGATCTGAGCGAGCTGGACACCGTCGAGCCGGTTGCTTTCCACGGCTATGGCGCCGGAAGCGGGATCGGTGACTAGCGATCGTGCGTTTGGAAAAGGGATAGCGGCCGGAAGTAGCCAATATCGCAAGCATGTGGGGGCCTGAAATGTCACTTCACGCAGACCACTGGACTGGTTCAGCGTGTTGTCGATATGTGGCAGTGACCCGCCGGCCTTGGCTTGGGTGACCCTTTGACGGGGCCCTTGGGCACTCCCATGCTGAACAGAATCGGTAAACGGCATTTGCGCGAGCGGCCCGTGTTGGCGTGCCGGCATCGGACCAGCCATGCGCAAAGCGGCCACCGAGAACGGCCTTCCGGAGGAGACGATGTCCCGATGTTCAGCGGGAACGGGCACCGTTTCCTCAGACCACTGTCTAGAGCTTCGCGCGTCGGGCATGGTGCAAGTCGCTTTCATCGTGATTTGATGGTGCTCTACCAGGAGCAGCAAGCGGCGTGCCATTTCAAATAGAGGTGCCGTTGGACCGCCCCTTTCTTCTCGGAGGCCGTGTCATGGAAGATCGGGCGCGCCCTATAACTGCCTCGTCACACAGGCAACAACGATGCTGTATGGTGCGGATATTCGGCGCTCAGCCCCGGCTGGGCAAAGACGAACCGGAAGCCGAGCCGATGCACCACCTCACACCGGCGGGCACCGCAGGATTGCGTAGCGTGTGCCGCTAGCGTTCATGGGTGCGCAGGCACGGCTATCGCGAACACGCGCCTGTCGCAGCAACATGAGCGCGCGCTCTTGGGCAAGCGCCTTGGCGCCGTGAGGATCGAATTCCCCAATCGTGTCTGTTTGCCGCCCTCTTATGTTCGAAACTGGACCAGAATGTCGCAGGCCCGACCTAAAGGTCGCCCGAGGCGTTCTTCCGTCGCCTTTGTTGGCCCGCGACACCGGCTTATTTCGCCTAGCTCTTCTCTGGCCTCAGGCTAAGCCGTCGAGAAGCTGCCACAATCTTTTTTCTGTTGCGGCCAAATTGGCACGAGATTTGAAGCACCTTCGTTGCGGGCCGGGAGCCGCCGACCGACTTTCATTTCGTGGATGACACGAATGGAACGAAGAAAGAAAAGCAAAATGTCAAATCCGCGTCGGATAGCGTCTATGGGCAGGGGGTCCTCGGCGAAACCGCCGTTACCCAACAGCTCGCCGCCCTTGTCGACCCTTGGCCGGCGGCGACTCAAAGGCCAACCACGCCGACTTTATCCTGACCTCGAAGGTACAGGATAACGTTCTGCATCTCGCCGAGCGTTTGCCTAGACAGTTAAGCGTTAGCCGATCCTGATAATCGGTCTGCCTTCCGACGACGTCGTCTATATGCGGTCTTAGGTCTTCGCTGCCGCAGCGCCCGCCGGTCACCTTCCGCCCTTCCATCGCTATAGAGTGAAGTGCCAGCATGTCCGAACAACCTTTGCCGACGCTGCCGATGTGGCGCGTCGATCACATTGAGCCCTCGCCTGAGATGTTGGCGCTACGGGCCAACGGTCCGATCCACCGCGTGCGCTTCCCGTCCGGGCACGAAGGCTGGTGGGTGACAGGCTATGACGAGGCCAAGGCGGTGTTGTCCGAGGCGGCGTTCCGGCCCGCGGGAATGCCGCCGGCGGCATTCACCCCGGATTCGGTGATTCTCGGTTCGCCAGGATGGCTGGTCTCGCACGAGGGGGGCGAGCATACGCGGTTACGCACGATCGTGGCGCCGGCCTTCAGCAACGGCAGGGTGAAGCTGCTCGCGCAGCAGGTCGAGGCGATCGCCGCGCAGTTGTTCGAGACGCTGGCGGCCCAGCCCCAGCCCGCCGATCTGCGGCGCCACCTCTCCTTTCCGCTTCCCGCCATGGTCATTGGCGCGCTGATGGGCGTGCTCTACGAGGATCACGCCTTTTTCGCCGGGCTGTCCGACGAGGTGATGACGCACCAGCATGAAAGCGGCCCGCGAAGCGCGTCGCGCTTGGCCTGGCAAGAACTCCGCGCCTACATTCGCGGCAAGATGCGGGACAAGCGCGAGCATCCGGGCGACAACGTGCTGACGGATCTGCTCGCGGCGGTCGACAAGGGCAAGGCGACCGAGGAAGAGGCGATCGGCCTAGCGGCGGGCATGCTGGTGGCGGGGCACGAGAGCACCGTCGCCCAGATCGAATTCGGCCTGCTGGCCATGTTCCGCCATCCGCAACAGCGCGAACGCCTGGTGGGCGATCCATCCCTGGTGGACAAGGCGGTGGAGGAAATCCTGCGCATGTACCCGCCGGGCGCCGGCTGGGACGGCATCATGCGCTATCCAAGGACCGACGTGACTATCGCGGGCGTGCATGTTCCCGCGGAGAGCAAGGTGCTGGTCGGCCTGCCGGCGACGTCGTTCGATCCGCGCCATTTCGACGACCCGGAAACCTTCGACATCGGACGTGACGAAAACCCGCACCTGGCGTTCTCCTACGGGCCGCACAACTGCGTCGGCTTGGCGCTGGCCAGGCTGGAACTCAAGGCGGTGTTCGGTTCGATCTTCCAGCGCTTTCCCGCGCTGCGCCTGGCCGTGGCGCCCGAAGAACTGAAGTTGCGCAAGGAGATCATCACTGGTGGGTTCGAGGAGTTACCGGTGCTCTGGTGATGCGCGGACGCCCACCAGGAATCGCGATGTTCTCGAGTTGCCGGCGCGCCTGCCGCGCGCCGATCAGATCAGCCAGCCAACAGGTGACCAAGATGGACGCGCAAGAAACCATGGCATCATGCCGGGACGCCTTCGCCGAACTGGCGTCGCCAGCGTGCATTCAGGATCCGTACCCATTCATGCGGTGGTTGCGCGAGCACGATCCGGTGCATCGCGCGGCGTCGGGCCTCTTTCTGTTGAGCCGCCACGTCGACATCTACTGGGCGCTCAAGGCAACGGGCGATGCTTTTCGGGGGCCGGCACCAGGCGAACTGGCGCGCTATTTCCCGCGGGCGGCGACCAGCCTGTCGCTAAGTTTGCTGGCGTCCACTTTAGCGATGAAGGAACCACCAACGCATACGCGTCTGCGCCGGCTGATCTCGCGCGATTTCACCATGGGCCAGATCGAAAACCTGAGGCCGACCATCGCTCGCATTGCCGCAGCGCGCCTGGACGGCATGGCGCCCGCACTGGAGCGCGGGGAGGCAGTGGACCTGCATCAGGAATTCGCGCTGGCCTTGCCCATGCTGGTTTTCGGCGAACTGTTCGGCATGCCCCCGGACGACATTCTCGGGCTCATCACCGGCATCAGCGCCATTCTGGAAGGCCTGAGCCCGCACGCCAGCGATCCCCAACTCGCTGCGGGCGACGCGGCCAGCGCCAGGGTGCAGGCCTACTTCGGCGACCTCATACAGCGCAAGCGCACCGATTCCAGCCACGACATCGTGTCAATGCTGGTCGGCGCACACGACGGCGATGCCGAGATGCTGTCGGATGCGGAATTGATCAGCATGCTGTGGGGCATGCTGCTGGGCGGCTTCGCCACCACTGCCGCGGCCATCGGCCATGCGATCCTGGCGATGCTGGCATATCCCGAACAGCGGCACTGGCTGAAGGGAGATGCCGTGGGGGTGAAGGCATTCGTCGAAGAAGCCCTGCGCTACGACGCGCCCGCCTTGTTCAGCTCCATTCCGCGTATCGCCCAGCGCGACATCGAACTGGGCGGCGTGGTGATCCCGAAGAACGCGGACGTGCGCGTGCTGATCGCGGCCGGCAATCGCGACCCGGACGCCTTCGCCGATCCCGACCGCTTCGATCCCGTGCGGTTCTACGGCACCAGTCCTGGCATGTCGATCGACGGGAAGATCATGCTGACCTTCGGCCATGGCATCCACTTCTGCCTTGGTGCGCAACTGGCCCGGGTGCAGTTGGCCGAGAGCCTGCCGCGGATCCAGGCGCGCTTCCCCACCCTGGCATTGGCCGAGCAGCCGACCCGGGAGCCCTCCGCGTTCCTTAGGACGTTCCGCGCGCTGCCGGTGCGGCTGCATGGGCAGGAGGGCTGAGATGCGCGTCGTGGTCGATCAGGATCTGTGCGGAACGACCGGGCAGTGCGTGCTGACGCTGCCGGGCACCTTTCGCCAGCGCGAACCGGACGGCGTGGCCGAAGTGTGCGTGGCGACGGTCCCGCAGGCGCTGCACGCCGCCGTGCGGCTTGCGGCCAACCAGTGCCCGGTCGCCGCCATTCGTGTCATCGAAAGCGACGCTGGCCATGACGAGCGCGCCAGCGCCGACCCTGCGCCTTCTCCGGTGGAGGCCGAGCGGCATGCTGCGAAAGACCAATGCAATTCAGGAGACACGATGGGACGGTTTGATGGCAAGGTGGCCGTGGTGACCGGCGCCGGCGCCGGCATCGGCAAGGCATGCGCTCTCGCCATCGCGCGCGGGGGCGGCAGAGTGGTGGTGGCCGACATTGATGGCTCGGCGGCCATCGCCTGCACCGCGCAGATCGCGGCCGAAGCAGGCCACGCGCTGCCCATAGCCATGGATATCGCTGATGAGCAGGCGGTGGCAGCGCTGTTCGAGACGGCGGAGCGGCACTTCGGGGGGGTCGACCTGCTGGTGAACAATGCGGGCGCCATGCATCTGACCCCGCGCGACCGCGCCATCCTCGACTTGGACCTGGCACTATGGGACCAGACCATGGCGACCAATCTGCGCGGCACGCTGCTCTGCTGCCGGCAGGCCATCCCACGGATGATCGCCCGCGGCGGTGGCGCGATCGTCAACATGTCGTCGTGCCAGGGGCTCAGCGGTGACAGGGCGCAGACGTCCTACGCCGCGTCGAAGGCGGCGATGAACATGCTGTCGGCCTCGCTCGCCACCCAGTACGGTCACTCTCAGATCCGCTGCAACGCGGTTGCGCCGGGTCTTATCATGACCGAGCGTCTCCTCGCCAAGCTGGACGAGTGCATGCAACGGCATCTGCGCCGCCACCAGCTCCTGCAGCGCGTCGGCCGCCCCGAGGACGTGGCCGCGCTCGTGGCGTTCCTGCTCTCCGACGATGCTGCGTTCATCACCGGCCAGGTCGTGTGCATCGATGGCGGCATGCTGGCGCATGTGCCGACATACGCCGACGGTGGCAACAGCTGCGCCGCGCGCCCTGCCGGCGACACCCAATCGGCGACGGCGGCGCGCTGCTGATGGACATGCTGCTCAACCCACTCAACCGCCGGCACCGGCTGCGATGCGACATCCCGGTCATGCCTGGCGCTTTCCCCCTGGTCGGGCATCTTCCCGCCATTGTCTGCGACCTGCCGCGCCTGCTGCAGCGCGCAGAACGGACGCTGGGCAGCCACTTCTGGCTGGATTTCGGCCCTGCCGGACATCTGATGACCTGTGTGGATCCGGACGCTTTCTCACTGCTCAAGCACAAGGACGTGTCCTCGGCGCTGATCGAAGAGATCGCGCCCGAATTGCTTGGCGGAACGTTGGTTGCGCTGGACGGCGGCGCGCACCGGCAGGCGCGCGATGCCATCAAGGCAGCGTTCTTGCCCAAGGGGCTGACCCAGGCCGGGATCGGCGACCTGTTCGCGCCCGTCATCCGGGCGCGGGTGCAGGCATGGCGCGCCCGCGGCGAGGTAACCATCCTGCGCGAAACCGGCGACCTGATGCTGAAGCTCATCTTCAGCCTCATGGGAATCCCCGCGCAGGACCTGCCGGGATGGCATCGCAAGTACCGGCAATTGCTGCAGTTGATCATCGCGCCACCGGTCGACCTGCCCGGATTGCCTTTGCGGCGTGGCCGCTCCGCCCGCGACTGGATCGACGCGCAGTTGCGCCGGTTCGTCCGCGATGCGCGCGCGCATGCCGCGCGCACCGGGTTGATCAACGACATGGTGAGCGCCTTCGACCGCAGCGACGGTCCGCTCTCCGATGACGTCCTGGTCGCGAATATTCGCTTGCTGCTGCTTGCCGGTCACGACACCACTGCCTCGACGATGGCCTGGATTGTAATCGAGCTGGCGCGGCAGCCTGTGCTGTGGGACGCCCTGGTTGAGGAGGCGCAACGCGTGGGCGCGGTGCCGACCCGGCACGCGGACCTGGCGCAGTGTCCGGTCGCCGAGGCGCTGTTCCGCGAGACACTGCGCCTGCATCCGGCGACCACGCTCCTACCGCGTCGCGCGCTGCAGGAATTGCAACTCGGCCAGCGGCGCATTCCCGCGGGCACCCATCTATGCATCCCGCTGCTGCATTTCTCGACCTCGGCGCTGCTGCACGACGCGCCTGATCAGTTCCGCCTGGCGCGGTGGCTGCAACGCACGGAGCCGATCCGGCCGGTTGACATGCTGCAGTTCGGTACCGGACCACACGTCTGCATCGGCTACTATCTGGTATGGCTGGAAATGGTGCAGTTCTGCATCGCCTTGGCGCTGACCATGCACAATGACGGGGTGCGGCCGCAGTTGCTGAGCGACGTCGAAAAAGGCCGGCGCTACTACCCGACCGCACATCCGTCCATGGCAATCCGCATAGGCTTCTCATGAGCTGGGCACGCCCTGTGTGGCAAGGCAGCGGCGCCGGCGGGGCGCGGCATTGCTGCACTCAGCGCACGCATTGGTGTGACGCCGGCAACACCGTGACGGCTTGCGCTCGCCGTGGCCGTCTCAGCTACAAGGACATGAACAACATGCAGACCGGTTCCACTCCACGCGACCGAATCGGCGTTTCCGCATCCGGCGGATTGGGCGCGCAGGCGCGCGCCGCCTCTGGCGGGCTGCTCCCCGAGATCTGGATGCAGGACGGCGCAAAGCGGGTCGAACAGGCTCTGGGGCGTCTGCTCTGCGCCAAAGACGACGGTAAGACAGAGCTGATGGCGGCCATGCGCTACGCCACCTTGCATGGCGGGAAGCGCACCCGCGCCTTGCTCTGTCTGGCTGCCGGCGCACTGGCGGGCACGCCGGCGCACATGCTCGACGACGTCGGCGCCGCCATCGAGATGATGCACGCCTGTACCCTGGTCCACGACGACCTGCCCGCGATGGATGACGACGTGCTTCGCCGCGGCCTTCCGACCGTGCACGTAAAGTTCGGCGAAGCCACCGCGATCCTGGTCGGCGATGCGCTGCAGGCCCACGCCTTCCTGACCCTGGCGAGCCTGGATGCGCCGGGCGACAACCGTATCGCGCTCGTGCGCGAACTGGCGCAGGCGGTGTCCGCCGAGGGTGCCGCAGGCGGGCAGGCCATGGATCTGTCGTTGGTCGGAAAGCACGCCGGGCTGGACAGGATCCTGGCGATGCACGGGATGAAAACCGGAGCGCTAGTGCGCGCGTCGGTTCGCATGGGCGCGCTATACTCCATCGCGGAGGATGCCGCGCACGCTGCGCTGTATGCAGCGCTCGATCGCTACACCGCCTGTTTCGGCCTGGCGTTGCAGGTGGCCGACGACATTCTCGACGCGACGGCGGATACCGCTACTCTTGGCAAGACCCCCGGTAAGGACGCGGCGGCGCAGAAGCCGACCTGCGCGTCGATCATGGGGCTGCAGGCTGCGCGCCAGTTCGCCCTGTACTTGTTGCACGACGCCGGGGAGGCCATCGCCCCTCTGGGGCCGCGTGCGGAAGGGTTGGCGCAGATGCTGCAGCGGGCCAACGTCTATCTGTCCGCGCCATACGCATGAGCGCGCCCATCCGTAAGGACTCGCCCCTGTGCTGCTGCGATCGGCCGGCGGGCGCTGCATCCCGTGTCGGCGGCGACGTGCGCGCCGTCTGCCAGGTCTGTTCTCGTTAGCCCTCTGCAGAAGGAACATCCCCCGTGAACGCGCTGTCCGAACAGATCCTTTCCGAAATGCGCCACCTGCTGAGCGAGATGAGCGACGGCGGCAGCGTCGGTCCGTCCGCCTACGACACGGCGCGAGCTCTGCAGTTCGACGGCAACGTCACCGGTCGGCAGGACGCATACGCGTGGCTCATCGCGCAGCAACAGGCCGATGGCGGATGGGGAAGTGCGGACTTCCCGCTGTTTCGCCATGCGCCTACCTGGGCGGCGTTGCTGGCATTGCAGCGTGCCGATCCTCTTCCCGGCGCTGCCGACGCAGCCCAGGCTGCAATCCGGTTCCTCGAGCGCCAGCCTGATCCCTACGCGCATGCGGTGCCGGAAGACGCGCCCATCGGCGCGGAGCTGATCCTGCCGCAGTTGTGCAACGAGGCCGCATCCTTGCTGGGCGGCGTGGCGTTTCCGCGCCACCCAGCGCTGTTGCCGTTGCGGCAAGCACGCCTGGTCAAGCTGGGGGATGTGGCGACGTTGCCGAGCGGCCATCCTTTGCTGCACTCCTGGGAAGCCTGGGGGACGTCGCCGGCCACCGCATGCCCGGACGACGACGGCAGCATCGGCATCAGTCCAGCGGCCACCGCCGCGTGGCGTGCGCACGCCGTGGCACAGGGAAGAACGGCGCAAGTCTGGCGCACCGACGGGTATCTGCAGGCGGCATCGCGGGCGACGCGCACCGGCATCGAAGGTGTCGTTCCCAACGTCTGGCCGATCAATGTGTTCGAGCCATGCTGGTCGCTGTACACCCTGCATCTGGCCGGTCTGTTCGCGCATCCCGCTTTCGCCGAGGCGGTGCAAGTGGTCATCGCGCAGCTCGACGCCCGCCTCGGAGCGCGCGGTCTGGGCCCGGCCTTGCACTTCGCGGCCGATGCGGACGACACCGCCGTTGCGTTGTGCGTCCTTCGCCTTGCAGGCCGCGCCCCCGCGGTCGATGCGTTGCGCCATTTCGAAGTCGGCGAGCTGTTCGTCACCTTCCCCGGCGAGCGCAATGCCTCGGTGTCGACCAACATCCATGCCCTGCATGCGTTGCGAATGTTGGGAAAGCCCGCCGCCGGCACCAGCGCCTACGTCGAAGCCAATCGCAACCCGCACGGTCTATGGGACAACGAAAAATGGCACGTTTCGTGGTTGTATCCCACCGCGCATGCGATCGCTGCGCTCGCGCAAGGCAAGCCCCAGTGGCGCGACGAGCGCGCGCTGGCGGGGCTGCTGCGGACGCAGCGCGACGACGGCGGCTGGGGCGCCGGTCGCGCGTCCACATTCGAGGAAACCGCCTATGCGCTGTTCGCGTTGCACGTGATAGACGGGACCGAAGAACCGGCAGGGCGCCGGCGCATCGCGCAGGCGGTGGGGCGTGCGCTGAAGTGGATGCTCGCCCGCCACGCAGCCCATGCATCGCCCCAGACGCCGCTGTGGATCGGCAAGGAACTGTATTGCCCCACCCGGGTGGTGCGGGTGGCCGAACTCGCCGGGTTGTGGCTGGCGGTTCGTTGGGGGCGGCACGTCTCGGCCGAGGGAGCAGGAGCGGGGCCATGATCCCGACCGATCGCGCCCTGCAGCACGTGCTGGAGTGGGGGCGTTCCCTGACCGGGTTCGCCGACGAGCATGCTGTGGAAGCAGTCAGGGGCGGCCAGTACATCCTGCAGCGCATCCACCCGAGCCTGCGCGACGCCAGCGCGCGCACCGGCCGCGATCCGCAGGACGAAACGCTGATCGTGGCGTTCTATCGCGAACTGGCGCTGCTGTTCTGGCTCGACGATTGCAACGACCTTGGCTTGATCGCGCCGGAGCAGCTCGCCGCGGTGGAGCAGGCGCTGGGGCAGGGCGTGCCGTGCGCGCTTTCCGGATTCGAGGGCTGTGCTGTGCTGCGCGCTTCGCTCGCCGCGCTCGCCTACGATCGTCGCGACTATGCTCAGCTTCTCGACGATACCCGGTGCTACTGCGCGGCGTTGCGCGCCGGACACGCGCAGGCGGCAGTGGCGGAACGCTGGTCCTACGCCGAGTACCTGCACAACGGCATCGATTCGATCGCCTACACGAACGTGTTCTGTTGCCTGTCGTTGCTGTGGGGGCTGGACATGGCGACCTTGCGCGCGCGTCCGGCGTTTCGCCAGGTCCTGCGGCTCATCTCCGCGATAGGGCGCTTGCAGAACGACCTGCATGGACGCGAAAAGGATAGATCGGCCGGCGAGGCCGACAACGCGGCGATCCTGCTGCTGCAGCGCTATCCGGCCATGCCTGTGGTGGAGTTCCTCAACGACGAGCTGGCCGGCCACACACGCATGCTGCACCGGGTGATGGCGCAAGAACGCTTTCCCCCGCCGTGGGGACCGCTGATCGAAGCCATGGCGGCCATCCGCGCGCAGTACTACGAGACCTCAACCAGTCGCTACCGCAGCGACGCTGCGGGCGGAGGCGAGCGTGCGCCGGCCTGAACGCGCGGGAGACGGCGGCGTCCGCGCGCTGCCGTCGGTCCGATCCGACGCAACGCCCTCGCCCGATGACGCGGAAGGAGCGAGCATCAGCGACACCAACCTGAGCCGGCGCAAGGACGACCACCTGGACATCGTGCTGGATCGGCGAACGGCACGGGCCAAGGCCGCTGGCTGGGAGTGCATTCGTTTCGAACACTGTGCATTGCCCGAGTTGGACCTGACGCAGATCGACCTCAGCGCCTCGCTGCTGGGCAAGACCATGCGCGCGCCTCTGCTGATCAGCTCCATGACCGGCGGCATGCCACGTGCCGAGGCCATTAACCGCCATCTGAGCGAGGCAGCGCAAGCCTTGGGGATCGCCATGTGCGTCGGTTCGCAGCGCGTGAGCCTGCAATCCCGCAACTCCCAGGGGCTGACGCGCGCGCTGCGCCGCCTGGCCCCAGACGTTCCCTTGCTGGCCAATATCGGCGCCGCGCAACTGCGCCAGCCCGACGGCCTGGACCTCGCGCGCCGGGCGGTGGATGCACTGGAGGCCGATGGACTCATCGTCCATCTCAATCCGCTGCAGGAAGCAGTACAGCCGGAGGGCGACCGCGACTGGCGCGGCGTCCTGGCGCAGATCGCTCGCGCCGCGCGCAGCGTCGGCGTGCCGATCGTGGCCAAGGAAGTGGGGTCGGGCCTGTCCGCCTCGGTGGCCTGTGCGCTCGTCGAGGCGGGCGTGGCGGTGATCGATGTCGCCGGCGCCGGCGGCACCAGTTGGGCCGCGGTGGAGGGCGAGCGCGCCCGCGATGTCGCCGACCGTGCAGTCGCGATGGCGTTCGCCGATTGGGGGATTCCGACCACGGCCAGCGTGCAGGCGGTACGTCGGGCGCTGCCAACGGTGAAGCTGATCGTGTCGGGCGGGATCCGCGACGGCGTCGACGTGGCCAAGGCCATCCGCCTGGGCGCGGACATCGCCGGGCAGGCGGCCGGCGTGCTGCGCGCGGCTACGGTATCCACCGAGGCGGTTGTCGCGCATTTCGAGATTGTCATCCGCCAGTTGGCCGTCGCCTGCTTCTGCACCGGCTCGGCTGATGTGGCGGCGTTGCGTCAGGCGCGCTTGTTGCCCTCGGCGCACCTGCCCGCCGGTTGACGGCGGCGCCCGTACGTGCGGCGGGCGCTAGTCTTACTGAGTGAGAAAGTCTCGGAAGCGGGGGGATTGCCTGGTCGCGGGGTTGTTCGGGTGCTGCTTCGTGATCGGGGAGGCACCCCGCCATGCCCCTAACGGACAGCCGAGAGTAAAGCGGTATTCGACGGCTATGTCGATGCTTGATCAGGGTGACCGGTCACGCAGAGCGAGAAGCCCCTCAAAGGGTCGGAACACCAGGTGCGGCGGGAGACCGGCAGGAGCAGATGGTACAAAGCCATTGCCATCAAGGAGTGGCGATCACATTGACCTCCAGTCAGCGCGGCCGGCCGTATGAACCAGAAGAGGCGAGCGATTTCAGCTGCCGGACCGCCTTGATTTAACATTCCGATAGTTTCGGTGGGCTGATCGGGCGTCAGTTTCGGACGGCGTTCACCGTCGGGCGGCGCCAAATGCAGGAGGATTGATCTCTTTACGTATCATAAGGCTGATGCATGATATGGGAACAGATCATAACGTGTTGACTCCATCACTGGATAAGATACTCTGCCATATCATCCAGCGTTGGAATGGAACGTTTACGTATCATATGGACCCTCAATCGGAAATTCTACGCGAAATCGGTGGGCTTTTCAGGCAGGCGAGGCTGGCCGCTGCGATGACGCAAGAGCAGGTCGCTGATTTGGCGGGTATATCCCGTCCCCGATATCGCGACATCGAAAAGGGAGCCGCAGCCGCGCGTGCAACAACGCTCATGAATATCGCTCGCGCGCTCGGTCTGGAAATGATGCTGGTTCCGCAAGTCATGGTGCCGGCTGTCCAGGCTCTATTGCGTCCGCATGATGATGGCGATCGACCGGCCTTTGTTTCTCAACCTGACGATGACGATCATGCCTCCAGTCTTTCGCGCACCTAAGACGATCCCGTCGCTGGACGTGCTCTTGAACGCAGTGAAGATCGGCACGATCGTCAGGACGCCGGGTGATTTCAATGCATTTAACTTCGATGAGGCCTACCGCGCGACGGGCGGCTTTCCGGTTCTCAGCCTGTCGTTCCGGGCAGCGACGGGAGGATTGCGGAAAGATCCGAAGCCTCTGGCAAGCGCCTTGCCCGCTTTCTTCGCGAACCTCCTGCCGGAGGAGAAATTGCGGGAGGCGATGGAAAGGCACCACGAAGGCAATGTGCGGCCAGGCAATGACTTCGATCTTTTAGCGGCACTAGGCGCCGATCTGCCGGGAGCCGTACGGGCGTTGCCCAGTGACGGCGCGATAGCGGTTTCGCAGGATGCTTCAAAGGATCAGCCCAAGGCACGGTTCTCGCTTGCCGGCGTGCAGATGAAGCTGTCGGTCATGAAGAACATTGGAAAAGGCGGCGGCCTTACCTTGCCGATGGACGACGAGCAGGGCCGGTACATTGCCAAGTTCCCTTCGACGGCCTTTCCGGGCGTTTCCGAGAACGAATTCGCTAACCTGGCGCTGGCAGCAGCAATCGGCATGGACGTTCCTGAATGCGAACTGGTCGAGAAGTCCGATTTTGAGGGCGTTCCCGAAGAATTCAACACGCTGTCTGACGGCAAGGTCCTTCTCGTCAAACGCTTCGATCGCGGCGCCGGTGGCGAGAGGATACACATCGAGGATTTCGCTCAGGTCTTCGGTGTCTACCCTTCGCGCAAATATGAGGGGGCTGCTTATCACGACATAGCCTTGGCTCTTGGCGTGGCCGTCTCGCCTACGGCGGCTCTCGAGTTCGTCCGCCGCCTGGCACTGACCGTCATCACCGGCAATGGCGACATGCACCTGAAAAACTGGTCTTTGATCTATCCCGGTAACGGCGACAAGCCGGCGCTTGCACCAATCTACGACCTCCTATCCACCGTGCCATATATTCCCGCCGACGCCATGGCGCTGTCGCTTGGAGGAGAGCGCTCGTTCAAGGCGCTGGCAGCACCGCGATGGAAAGCATTTGCGAACCGTGCAAGGCTTCCGGAGCCAGCAGTCCTGAAGGCAGTGGTCGAGACGGTCAAACTCGTCAACGAGTACTGGTGGCGTCTGCCTGAGCGCGACGTTGTCGCAGCGAAAGTGCTCGAGCGGATCGACGGACATGTGAAGGCGATGACGCCGATACTGAACTCCTGTGCCGACAAGTGAGCCGACCCCCCGAATTGCTGATATAGCGGGACCATCCGCCTGTGGCACCGGATGAGTGGCCGCGGACCGATGGTATGCCAGCGTCGCGCGCAGGATTCTACGCAGTCTCGACGAGGACACGCGAGACGAAGCACGTCAGCTCGCTGGCACAGAAAGTTTCGCAGCTTCCCGCAAGTAGGTTGAGATGCTGTTCGTCCACTTCAACATAACGACGCGGTGCAAACGAATTCGGTGACTGAGGATCGCGATCCGACGCTTTGTGTCGCCAATGTCGCGTCCGCTACACGGGCTGTTCCGACGATCCTTTCTTGGAACTCAAGCTAAACCGCTGAAAAGCAACCATGAAATTATTCTTCGGTTGGATCAGCTCAAATTGGCATGAGTCTTGAGATCCTTAGGTGCGAGGCGGCTAGAGCTGCCCGACCGGCATTCAAGTCGCGGCAGCCGCGATGAATGGGAACGAAGGAAGGAAAGCTACATGTCAGGTTTGCGTCAGATCGCCTTTTACGGCAAGGGCGGCATCGGCAAGTCCACCACCTCCCAAAATACGCTCGCCGCCCTGGTCGACCTCGGGCAGAGAATCCTCATCGTCGGCTGCGACCCCAAAGCCGACTCCACCCGCCTGATCCTGAACGCGAAGGCGCAGGATACGGTCCTGCATCTCGCGGCAGAGGAAGGTTCGGTGGAGGACCTGGAACTCGCGGACGTGCTCAAGGTCGGCTACAAAGGCATCAAATGCGTGGAGTCGGGCGGCCCCGAGCCAGGTGTTGGCTGCGCCGGCCGCGGCGTGATCACCTCGATCAACTTCCTCGAGGAGAACGGCGCCTACGACGATGTCGACTATGTCTCCTACGACGTGCTCGGGGATGTGGTGTGTGGCGGTTTCGCGATGCCGATCCGCGAGAACAAGGCCCAGGAAATCTATATCGTCATGTCCGGCGAGATGATGGCGCTCTATGCCGCCAACAACATCGCCAAGGGCATCCTGAAATACGCCCATTCGGGCGGCGTGCGGCTCGGCGGCCTGATCTGCAACGAGCGCCAAACCGATCGGGAGCTCGACCTCGCCGAAGCGCTGGCTTCCAGGCTCAATTCCAAGCTTATCCACTTCGTGCCGCGCGACAACATCGTCCAGCACGCCGAGCTCAGGAAGATGTCTGTCATTCAGTATGCGCCGGACTCCAAGCAGGCCGGGGAATACAGGGCGCTGGCCGAGAAGATTCACGGGAATTCGGGCCAGGGCACCATCCCGACCCCGATCACCATGGAGGAGCTTGAGGACATGCTGCTCGACTTCGGCATCATGAAGACCGACGAGCAGATGCTTGCCGAGCTTCAGGTCAAGGAAGCGGCCAAAACTGCCGCACAGTAGCGACTGCTGCCGACATGAGGCGCCGCCTTACCTGGTGCGCCTTTCAAAGAACGGCGCCTCGTCGGTGAGGCGTCACCCTGAACCTTGAAAGGGGTCCCATGAGCCTGGAATACGAGAATGACGGTGGCCTCCATGCGAGGCTTATCGAGGAAGTGCTGTCGCAATATCCTGACAAGTCGGCGAAGCGCCGCAAAAAGCACCTCAGCGTCGCAAAGAGCGGCGACGAGGCTGGCGAGGAAAGCGAGGTCCTTTCCGAATGCGAGGTCAAATCGAACATCAAGTCCATCCCCGGCGTGATGACGATTCGCGGCTGCGCGTATGCCGGCTCGAAAGGCGTGGTGTGGGGTCCAGTCAAGGATATGGTCCATATCTCCCACGGCCCGGTCGGCTGCGGACAATATTCCTGGTCGCAACGCCGAAACTACTACGTCGGCACGACCGGCATCGACACATTCGTCACCATGCAGTTCACCTCCGATTTCCAGGAGAAGGACATTGTTTTCGGCGGCGACAAGAAGCTGGAACGGATCATCGACGAGATCGAGGAACTGTTTCCGCTGAACAAGGGCATGACTGTGCAATCCGAATGCCCGATCGGGCTGATTGGCGACGACACCGAAGCTGTGTCCCGCAACAAGGCCAAGGAGCACGAGAAGACAATCGTGCCGGTGCGCTGCGAGGGCTTCCGCGGCGTCTCGCAATCCCTCGGCCACCACATCGCCAACGACGCGATCCGCGACTGGGTGTTCGAGAAGAAGGACATCGAATTCGAGGCCGGCCCGTACGATGTCAACGTGGTCGGCGACTACAATATCGGCGGCGACGCTTGGGCTTCGCGCATCCTGCTTGAGGAGATGGGCCTGCGCGTGGTCGGCAACTGGTCGGGCGACGCTACGCTGGCCGAAATAGAGCGGGCGCCAAAGGCGAAGCTAAATCTCATCCATTGCTACAGGTCGATGAACTACATCTGCCGGCACATGGAGGAAAAGTATGGCATCGCCTGGATGGAGTACAATTTCTTCGGCCCCTCCCAGACTGAAGCCTCTCTGCGCAACATAGCCAAGCACTTCGGGCCGGAAATCGAGGCCAAGGCCGAGGCGGTCATCGCCAAATACCGGCCGTTGGTCGATGCCGTAATCGCCAAGTACCGGCCGCGCCTCGAAGGCAGGACGGTGATGCTCTATGTCGGCGGGCTGCGCCCCCGTCACGTCGTCACGGCATATGAGGACCTGGGCATGGTGATCGTCGGCACTGGCTACGAATTTGGCCATAACGACGACTATCAGCGCACCGGCCACTACGTGAAGAAGGGCACCCTGATCTATGACGACGTGACTGGTTACGAGCTGGAGAAGTTCATCGAAGGGATCCGTCCTGATCTCGTGGGCTCCGGCATCAAAGAAAAGTACCCGGTCCAGAAGATGGGCATACCGTTCCGTCAAATGCATTCCTGGGATTATTCCGGCCCGTATCACGGCTACGACGGCTTCGCCATCTTCGCCCGCGATATGGATCTGGCCATCAACAACCCGGTCTGGAACCTCTACGACGCCCCCTGGAAGAAAAAAGCCGAGCCGTGGGCGGCGATCGCAGCTGAATGAAAACCTGGCCTCCCGGAAGCCGGCAGGCCGTGAACGCCTGTGGCCTTTGTCCGCGGGAGACCTGAAAACGTTTCGACGTCCCTGTGCCGCCCTATGGCGGGCCAGATGGAAAGAGGTAACCACCCATGCCGCAGTCGGCTGAAAAAGTTCTCGACCACGCGCCCCTGTTCCGCGAGCCGGAATACAGGCAGATGCTAGCCGAGAAGAGGCTGAATTTCGAATGTCCTCACCCGGACCAGATCGTTACCGACCAAGGCGAATTCACCAAGACGTGGGAATACCGCGAAAAGAACCTTGCTCGCGAAGCGCTTGTCGTGAACCCCGCCAAGGCCTGCCAGCCGCTCGGCGCGGTGTTCGCGGCCGCAGGCTTCGAGCGAACCATGTCCTTCGTCCACGGCAGCCAGGGCTGCGTCGCCTATTACCGCTCGCACCTGTCGCGCCATTTCAAGGAGCCTGCTTCGGCGGTTTCCTCCTCGATGACCGAGGACGCGGCAGTGTTCGGCGGCCTGAAGAACATGGTCGACGGGCTCGCCAACACGTACCAACTCTACGACCCAAAGATGATCGCCGTCTCGACCACTTGTATGGCGGAGGTCATTGGCGACGACCTGCACAGCTTCATCGAGAACGCCAAGGACGAAGGCTCGGTCCCGCGCGACTTCGACGTGCCCTTCGCCCACACGCCGGCCTTTGTCGGCAGCCATGTCGACGGCTATGACGTTGCGGTCAAGGGCATTTTGGAGCATTTCTGGAAGGGCGAGGAGCGAACGGAAGCCAAGGGAACCATCAACATCATTCCGGGCTTCGACGGGTTCTGTGTCGGCAACAACCGGGAACTCAAGCGCCTGCTCGATCTGCTGGGCGTCTCCTATACCTTCATCCAAGACGCCTCTGACCAGTTCGACACGCCGTCGGACGGCGAATACCGCATGTATGACGGCGGCACGAAGATCGAAGACGTGAAGAAAGCACTCAACGCCGAGGCGACACTTTCGCTACAGCATTACAACACCCGAAAAACACTGGAGTATTGCGAGGGGGTAGGGCAGGCGACGGCCTCGTTTCATTACCCGCTCGGCGTCCAGGCGACCGACGACTTCCTGATGGAGGTCTCCGCGATTTCCGGCAAGCAAATCCCGGAGGCAATCCGCCTCGAGCGCGGCCGACTTGTCGATGCCATGGCGGACAGCCAATCCTGGCTGCACGGTAAGAAATACGCCATCTACGGCGATCCAGACTTTGTCTACGGCATGGCCCGCTTCATCATGGAAACGGGCGGCGAGCCGACCCATTGCCTCGCCACCAACGGCACCTCGGCGTGGGAAGCAGAGTTGAAGGAGCTGCTTGCATCATCGCCCTTCGGCAAGGGTGCTCAAGTCTGGGCGGGCAAGGACCTCTGGGCATTGCGCTCGCTGCTCTTCACCGAGCCGGTGGACCTGCTGATCGGCAACTCCTATGGCAAGTATCTGGAGCGCGACACGGGCACGCCGCTGATCCGGCTGACGTTTCCGATCTTCGATCGCCACCATCACCATCGGTTTGCGCTGATGGGCTACCAAGGCGGGCTGCGCGTACTGACGACGATCCTGGACAAGATCTTCGACAAGCTCGATCGCGAGACAAGCGAGACGGGCGTGACGGACTATTCGTATGACCTCACCCGCTAAGCTTGACGGTCGGCTTTGGCCGATCGTCTTCCCGAGGGACTTTGGAGACCGACGCAATGTCCTCGCTCAGAGCCAAAATCCAGGATGTCTTCAATGAGCCCGCCTGCGAGCAGAACCGCGACAAGGTTGCCAAGGCGCGCAAAAAGGGCTGTTCGAAGCCACTGACCCCCGGAGCGGCGGCCGGCGGCTGTGTCTTCGATGGCGCCAAGATCGTACTGCAGCCGATCACCGACGTCGCACACCTGGTCCATGGGCCGCTCGCCTGCGAGGGCAATTCCTGGGACAACCGCGGTGCGGCTTCGTCCGGGCCAACGCTGTGGCGCACAAGCTTCACGACCGACCTCACCGAACTCGATGTTGTGATGGGGCAGGGCGAGCGGAAGCTCTTCAAAGCGATCCGCGAGATCAAGGAAGCGTATGGGCCGCCGGCGATCTTCGTCTATTCGACCTGCGTGACGGCGCTGATCGGCGACGACATCGAGGCTGTCTGCAAGCGCGCGGCGGAAAAGTTCGGCTTGGCCGTTGTGCCGGTCAATGCGCCGGGCTTCGTCGGCTCCAAAAATCTTGGCAACAAGCTTGCCGGCGAGGCGTTGCTCGAGCATGTCATCGGCACGGCCGAGCCCGACGATGCCGGCCCTTACGACATCAACATCCTTGGCGAATTCAACCTCTCCGGCGAATTCTGGCTGGTGAAGCCGCTGCTGGATCGGCTCGGGATCCGGGTGCGCGCCTGCATTCCGGGTGACGCACGTTACGTCGACATTGCCGGCGCGCACCGCGCCCGGGCGGCTATGATGGTGTGCTCGACCGCGCTCATCAATCTGGCACGCAAGATGCACGAGCGCTGGGACATCCCGTTCTTCGAAGGCTCCTTCTACGGCATCACCGATACCTCGGATGCACTCCGGAACATAGCTGAGCTGCTCGTGAAGCAGGGTGCTGATCCGGAGATCCTCGGCCGCACCGAGCTATTGATTGCAGAGGAAGAGGCGATCGCCTGGAAGAAGCTAGCCGCCTACCGGCCGAGGCTCGAAGGCAAGCGCGTGCTGCTCAACACCGGCGGCGTGAAGTCCTGGTCGGTCGTCCATGCGCTGATGGAGATCGGGATCGAGATCGTCGGCACCTCTGTCAAGAAGTCGACCGTCGAAGACAAAGAACGGGTCAAGCAGATCCTCAAGGACGACAACCATATATTCGAGCAGATGGCAGCGCGCGAGCTTTACGCCATGCTCTCCGAACACAAGGCCGATATCCTGCTATCAGGCGGGCGCACGCAATTCGTCGCTCTGAAGGCCAAGACACCCTGGCTCGATATCAACCAGGAGCGCCAACATCCTTACGCCGGCTATCACGGCATGGTGGAACTCGTACGCCAGATCGACATCGCCATTCACAACCCGATCTGGGGGCAGGTGCGCGAGCCGGCACCATGGGATTGCCAGCCTGCGGTGAGGCAGGAACTGCCGCGCACGAAAAGCGAGACCGCGACCTTGCATGTTGTCCAGGAATTCGCCGGCACGACGGCCGGTGATTTCGGCGAGTGTTGAGGAGAGCCGATGGTCCGCATTCTTCCCCAGACCAAAGCGGCGGCGGTCAATCCGCTGAAGTCATCGCAGCCGCTGGGTGCCGCCTTGGCCTTTCTTGGCGTCGACGGCGCGATGCCGTTGTTCCACGGCAGCCAGGGCTGCACCAGTTTCGCGCTCGTGCTCTTCGTGCGGCATTTCAAGGAAGCCATCCCCTTGCAGACAACGGCGATGGATGAGGTGGCGACGATCCTTGGTGGGGCGGACCATCTGGAACAGGCGATACTCAACCTCAAGGCCCGCACAAAGCCAACGCTGATCGGGGTTTGCACGACCGCGCTGGTGGAAACCCGGGGCGAAGACTGCGCAGGAGATATCGCCAATATCAGGCTGAAGCGCACCAAAGAACTCGCAGGTACGGAGGTGGTGCTAGCCAACACACCGGATTTCTACGGCGCGATCGAAGAGGGCTGGGCCAAGGCTGTCACCGCTATGATCGAAAGGATTACGCGGCCCGGCGAGCAGGCGCGGCAGTCGAAGAAAATCGTGATCCTGCCTGGCTGGAACCTCACTGTGGCTGATATCGAGCATTTGCGTGAGATGGTTGAAAGCTTTGGACTGAAGCCGGTGATTCTGCCGGACGTCTCCGGCTCGCTCGACGGTACGGTGCCCGACCGGTGGGTCACGACCACCTATGGCGGCACCAGCGTCGAGGATATCCGCGAGCTTGGCATGGCTGTGCAATGCGTCGCGATCGGGGAGCATATGCGCCGCCCGGCCGAGCTGCTGCAGAGGTTGACCGGCGTGCCTTACGTGCTGTTCCGGTCGCTGACTGGATTGAAGGACGCCGACCGGTTCGTCTCGCTGCTGTCCGCGGTTTCGGGCGCGGCGGCGCCGGCTGGCGTGCGCCGTCGCCGGGCGCAGTTGCAGGACGCGTTGCTCGACGGACATTTCCACTTTGGAGGCAAGAAAATTGCGATCGCTGCAGAACCAGACCAACTCTACCAACTCGCGAGCTTCTTCACCGGCATGGGCTCCGAAATCGCGGCGGCGGTCACAACGGTCGCTATGTCGAAAATTCTGGAGGAAGTGCCGGCGCAGTCGGTTCAAATCGGCGATCTCGGCGATTTGGAAACGCTTGGCGCCGGCACTGATCTTCTCGTTACTCATTCCCACGGCCGCCAGGCGGCGCAGCGCCTCGGCATTCCGCTCATGCGCGTCGGCTTCCCGATCTTCGACCGGCTCGGGGCCCAGCACAAGCTCACAATCCTCTACCAAGGGACCCGCGACCTGATCTTCGAGGTTGCCAACATTTTTGAAGCCAACCGGCACGCGCCGACGCCTGACGCGCTTGATCCACTCCGTAAGCGAGAAATCCCAGATGAGCTCCGTTCGTCGCCTCTCGCTCGTCACTGACGAGGTTCGCGCACCGGCGCCGAAACGCCAAGCCGGCGCATTGCGCGTGGCAATCGCCACGCAGGACATGAAGAACCTCAACGCCCATTTCGGGTCGGCCAGGCGCTTTGCTGTCTACGACGTGATGCGCGAGGAGTGGAATCTCGTCGAAGCCGTGGCCTTCGACGACGTTTCCGACGAGAGCCGGAAGCACCGAACTGAGGGCGATGACCGCATCACCCCGAAGGTGGAGGCGCTGAAGGGCTGTCATCTCCTGTTTTGTCTGGCGATCGGCGGACCTTCGGCAGCCAAACTTGTTTCCGCAAAGATCCATCCGGTCAAAGTGCCGCAGCCCCAGACCATCCAAGAGGTGCTGTTGCGCACGCAGATGATGCTCAGGACGTGTCCTCCCCCTTGGCTGCGCAAGGTGCTGGCGCAGGCAGGTGTCGCTGAACAGAAACCCTCCTTCGAGGACGAGGGCTGAAATGAGGAGTAGCCGAAATGTTTGAAGCCGCTGTTAGCCCTGCCGCCACCGAGGACGAGGCGGCCCTTGCCACCCCGTTCGTCAAATGCCTCGTGCGGTTGATCCGTGCCAATGATTCCCACGGGTCATGGGAAGGCAAATCGGACCCCGAGCTGCTGGGCGACTTCATCATCACCAGGGAACAGCGCCGTGCAATTCCAATCATCGGCGATCCCGATCCGGACGTGCTGTGGAGGCTCGATAAGTTCTACACCGCCGTCGGGCTTGCGATTGAGGAGCGCACAGGCCTGATGGCATCGCCGATGATGGAGATGAGCCATGAGGGCTTCGGGCGCGTGCTCTTCACAGCCGGGCGGTTGGTCGTTCTGTCAAAGACCCTGCGCGACGTCCACCGGTTCGGTTTCGAGACGTTCTGGAAGCTCGCCGCGGCCGGTACCAAACTGGCCGGCGATGCCACCGCAGCCATTGAGGCTCATCCCGAGGTGGCGCGGGCGTGATGCAACCGACTTTCGATCGAGGGGATCATGTCAGGTCTTGAGGACATGCGGTGGCCAGCCCTCTCAATTGAGGCGGTCCAGGCCGATATGGTTCTTGGGGTAGCGCTGATGAAGCCAGGGGTACTGATCTGTTCGCAAGATGCGGAGTTGTATCTGTACTACAGCCACATTCTGGGGGTGGATGGCTTCAGGATTGAACTGGCCAGAAGCGTGGAGGAAGCGCTGGCATTAGCCAGTGAACGGGAGCCGCAGGCCGTGGTGCTGGACTGCCAGCCGGCAAGCTCGACAGGGTCTACCATCTGTGCCCAGCTCAAGGCGGAGTTCCGGAACAGAGGCCTGCTGGTTATTGCGCTGATCGCGCCCGGCGCCGAAAACCAGCAGCTCGATCTCTTGAAGGCAGGTATTGACGAGAGCTTTGTGCGGCCCTTCACGCCGGCGATGCTGCTCGACTATCTACGCACGAAGCTGGCGCTACCGAAGCCGGGTTCAAACGGGATCGAAAATGGCAGCTGGCTCTGCTGCGGCAGCCTTGAGATGAAGCTCGATGCCCACCGAGTTCGCGGCAATGGCCACGACATCCACCTCGGACCTCTCGAATTCAACCTGCTGCGGCAATTTCTTGAGGCTCCCGGCAAGGTCTTCAGCCGAGACGAGCTGATCGACGCGGCCTGGCCGGACAATATCCATGTCGGTGAACGCACTGTCGACGTCCATATCAGCCGGATCAGAAAGGCGCTGAAGGCTGCCTCGCCAGGTAGCGTCATTCGTACTGTCAGGTCTGCCGGCTACTCGCTCGAGAAGCTGGACGACTGAATCGCGAACGGATGGTGTGCCACTCTCCGTCTTCGTTGGAAGGCAAGTCTTGCGGTTCGAAACGCGCTACGGGCCCGACATCTCAGGGGGAAGCAGTCAGATGGCCTTCAAGAAAATACTCAGTGTGACGGGAGCTGACCATTCCGATCAGGACGTCGCAATAGCTGCTCGCTTGTGCGCCGAGGTCGGCGCGTATCTTTCCGTACTGATTATATCGCCTCCGCCGCTCCTGATGTCGCCTCCGCTTATTGGGTCCCCTCCGCCGTTGGGCGGTGGCATCCCCGAGTGGTCTAGACATCGCGCACACCACATTGCCGCACAGGAACAATTTTCACAGGAGATGGCCAACCTGGAAAAGACATGCAGGGAAATTCACAAAGTGCTGAGAGCCACGTGGCGCTGCTATGATGTCGACACCGAACACTGCGACAAGGCTGGCGTCGGTGACGCGGTGCGACAGCGGGCGCTCTGCACCGACCTGACAATCGTCGGCCCCGCACTTCTCAACGAGACTAGTCTCGGACCCCTTGTTATCAACGGCAGCTTGTTCGACACGGGAAAGCCGGTGCTTGTCGTACCGGAGGGCGCTGAGGCGACTCTGTCTCCACGGCGCGTGCTGGTCGGCTGGGATTCGCGAGTCGAGGCGTCCCGTTCGATTCGAGAAGCGCTGCATCTGCTAGCCGGTGCTGAGGAAGTTCGTGTCGCAGTCGTCGATCCGGAGGCGACCTGCACCGGAAACGGCGCCGAGCCGGGGAGCCGACATCGCTGCCTATCTCACTCGGCACGGTGCTCGGGTTTGGGTCGACCGGCTGGCGAGCCGCGGCAAACCGGTGGCCACGGTGCTAGCGCAGCACGCAATCGACACGTCTGCCGACGTGATCGTCATGGGCGCTTATGGCAGCCGCTGGTTGCGCGAGCGGCTCTCCGGTAGCGTGATAAGATGGATAGTTGGCACGCCTTTGCCGCTGTTTTTGGCCCGCTGACGGGTTCTGAAGTAGCACCGATGCTGTTCAAAGCTCTACTCCGCTGGCCACCTACCCTGATACCAAGTTGGAGGAAGGTCGCCGCAAACGAGCAGGTTTCGCGAAGCTCATGAGCAACTTGCAAGCGCCGTCGCAAAGAACATTCCCCGGACGCCTCTAACGCGCTCGGTGTCTGCTCGCCGGGACAACCCGTAACGCGCAGACAAACGGCCGGGCAGAAGCCCAGGCACCCTCAATGCGCTCGAAACACCAATACTCGAGCCGGCGTCAGGTCGAGAAAGAGAGTCGTTTCAGCGCGGCAGGCCGCGTTCGGACCATAGCCTCTTCGTATTAGCGTTATCAGGATTTCCCTCACCACTGGCCGGGAACGGAACATGGCAACGACGTGCAGCGGCCAAGGCACCGACCTTCGAGTCCGACGGTCGGGCTCTTGCCGGCCTCGGCGCGAACGGTGGCAGCAACGTGTCATCGCCTGGGATGGTAGCCGGGTCAGCGGCGAGGGCGCCGCATCTTCGGCGTTTTCAGTCTGCCCGGCCCACCGCGTGGCGACCGAGCGGCCTTGAGACCGGCCAATTCCGACAACGCTCACATTCGCACCAGGTGGTCCCCTGTAGGGCCTGCGCACAGGGACACAGAACAACAAAAGTAGGATCCGGGAGAGTTCACCGGCCCGGCACAGGCCGGCACTCATCATGGTTCTCTTCCCCACGATCATCATCTGGCGATAACGGTACTCGCGACCCGCAGCCGGACATAACCGGCGTCGTCGTGAAGAACTCCTGCGTCGCCACCAGGAATCAAGCGCAAAGCGGAAGAGGTAGGGCAGAGGCGATGCTCGGATGGAGCCGCGCCTGCAATCGCAATGGCGTTGCGCTACCACCTGAGCGACCGAAACGACAAGAAGCTAGCAACGCTTGAGGCGGACGATGATGACGAGGCTGCCGGTAGCCAACGCGGTCATGCATCTGTTCGTCCCTATATATCGAGACGTCGGTGGCCACGCATCTGCGCCGACGGGAAGCGGGTGATGCGTGTCCAAGACCTGACAGTGGCGGATAATCTGTCGCGTCCAATACAACCGGCGATCTTAGGCGCCGCAGAAGTCAATCAAGCATTTACCGCACGCTGAGCGCGTTGGCACGGCCTTTGCGAATTGAGATTCAGCAACACTGAGTGAAGGCTGACTGCACGCAGATGCGCAAGACGAACAATGCTCTCCCTTCGTTGAACCCTCGTGCCCCGTCTCAAAGGGGAACAAGCTTGCGCATAAGATCACGCAACCTTTGGCGACAGCTTTGGAGGGCAAGATGATGTTGCGGATGGGGTCACCGGCTCCTTCGATCAAAGTGGAGGACTGGCTGCGTGGCGAGCCCCTTGCGGACTTCCAGCCCGGCAAAGTCTATATCATCGAATTTTGGGCAACGTGGTGCGAACTATGTGCGGCGGAGATGCTCGAGCTGATGCAGCTACAGGAGAAATACAAGGACAGCGGACTTGAGGTCGTCGGGATCGCGGCTGATGAAGACGCTCCAACGGCCGTCGAGGCCCGGACCAAGTTGGACGCGTGGTTGGCCGAAAAGTGCCCGGATCTGAATCATCGGATTGCGTTCGACTACACAGGCGAAATGAAGAAGCTTTGGAGGGAACCCAGCTTTTGCGTCGGGATTCCGACCTCGTTCGTAGTCGACCGAGACGGCTGCATCGCCTTTATCGGTCATCCGTGCCAACTCGGTGAGGTTTTGCCGAAAGTGTTCAACGGCAGCTGGCCTACGAGCAACAAAGCGAAAGCCGCCGATCAGCAGCGGATTGCCACAAGCGAACCCCTGGCGCGCGGACAAGCGCTGAAGAAGCCGATCGATGACAGGTTCTGGGCGGCGGTGAAGCTGGAAGATTGGAAGACGGCGCTCTGGGCGATCGAAGAGGGCATCGCCTTGATGCCGGACGACCTCAATTTCCGCCTGGCCCATGCACATCTGTTGCTTCACAAAATACAAGACATGTGGACCGGCTTGCCCGTGATGCGCCAGTTGGTTCGCGACGCGATCGACAAAAATTCCGAGGATTGGATGGTTTCGGCGCTAGACCAACTTTTCCATCCGGCCAATCACCATTCGCGCCTTCCTGCTGAGCGCTTCGCGATGGGCAAGGAGCTGTCCGAACACATCCTGGCGCTGAATCCCCCGCAAGGCGACAGTCCAAAGTTCCGGTCCTATCCCGCGGTCGCCCGGTACTATTACGAGAACGGCAACAATGATCGCGCGATCGAATTGGTCGAACTGGCACTGACGTCGCTGGACGGTCCGGAGCCTATCCCAGCCGAATTGAAAGAGCAGCATCTGCGGGATTTGCTGCAGGCCCTTGCCAAGTACAGGGGTGCGAAGGCTTGTTGCGGCGCTCTCTTTGCGGCTGCGCAAAACAGTTTCCCGAAGGTGCCAAAGCGCGGTCGGCCAAGAAAGAAAGCTAAAAAAGGGTGATTGCTCGAAATTGCTTACTGGCCAATTCGTCCATTTCCCTCGCGCGACCGCAGCAAGGAGGGTCCATGCAGCACTTGGTCGATCGTTTGCAGCAGGACCGAGGCTCGAATCTTCATGGCCTCCGGCCGCATTGGGGCGGAAGTGATGTTCGACGCGAATTCGCGTGGAAGACTTCGCAGCCGAGGACGTGTTCAAGGTCGGCCAAAGGGACGTCAATTGCGTGGAATCAGCCGCGCCGAGCCGGGCGTCGGCTGTGCAAGTGTGCCCGAAGTAGGCGTGCCAGAAACAGACATCGTGCTTCGAGGAAGAGAACTGAAATGAGGAGAAGGCGAAATGTCTGATGCTGGTCAGTCATCCGGTCAACGAGGACGAGGCGGCCCTTGCCATGCCTTTTGTCACATGCCTCGTGCGGCTGATCCGTGCTCAAGACTCCTATGGCTCGTGGGAAAGGCAAATCGGACGCCGAACTGCTGGGCGACTTCATCATCACCAAAAAACAGCGCCGTGCGATCCCATCATCGGCGATCCCGATCCGGACGTGCTGTGGAGGCTCGATATGTTCTACACGGCCGTCGGGCTTGCGATCGAGGAGCGCTCCGGCCTGATGACATCGCCAATGATTGAGATGAAAACCGTAAGGCCTTCGGGCCCGTGCTTTTCACGGTCGGGCAGCTCGTCGTTCTGTCCAGACGTCCATCGGTTCGGCTTCGAGACGTTCCGGCAACTCGGGGAGGCCGGTGCGAAACTGGTCGACGATGCGCCCGCAGCCACTGAAGCTTATCGCGACGTGGCACGGGCGTGAAGACACCGATTTCGAGGAAGGGTTATGTCAAAGCTAGATGAGATGGGGACGAAAGTCCGAAAGCTTCAGCTGGGCGCGGCAATTGCCAAGATGAAATTGCGCGACCTTGCAGAGGATCTCCCGAGAAAATGGACGGAGATAGAGGAAGTTGCCGAGGAAGCGTCGGCCGTTTTTTCCGAGTTGGGTGGTGCCAGGAGAGAGCTCGTTGCAATGAAGAAGTTACCATGACGAGCACATTCATCACTCGCGACGGCTCCGGATGGGTGCCGGAATATCTCACCGCTATAAACGGCACGACCTGCATCGGCTGCGGTCGCTGTTTCAAAGTTTGCTCGCGCGAGGTCATGCATCTTTACGGCGTCGATGACACGGGTGAGATCCTCGGCCCCTGCGACGACGGGGATGACGATTTCGATGGCGAGCTCAATCGCATGATCATGGTCGTCGACCATCCCGGCCGCTGCATTGGCTGCGGAGCCTGCGCCCGCGTCTGCCCGAAGAACTGCCAGACCCATGTTGCGGCCGACAATGTCGCTGCATGATCTGGTGGACAATCCAGGAGAACGGCGTTGCCCCTTAGAATCTTTTATCGCGTCCTGTGCCTGGTCCTGTGCACCAACGCTTTGATCGTCTACGTCGCTTCTCATTCCATCCGCACAGTAGTTGTTACGACGCTAGCTTGTTCGCTGCTCCTTCAGCTGGCGTATTTCGCAAGCGTGCTCTTTCTGATCTGGCGGTCTGGTGGCAAAAGGGCTGAGCACTTCGGCAGTTGCAAGGAAGTCGGATCCGAGCCGCAAGACCTTGATGAGGTGACGAATGAATCCGCAGATTTGCTCAGCGCGACCAAATGCTGGCCATATCGCTGCTGCTGCCTTGAGGCGCCGTGACAAGGTCAGTGCTCAAGTTAGCGCCACTTTGGACCAACCATCGCTGTCGGGCGCCAGCGTCGTCCGGGAACTGGACGCCATCATCGCCCGCCGCGGCAGGTCTCGCACGATCGTCTCGGACAACGTCCTAAGAGCGGAAGGAAAATGGAGGAGACAGTCAAAGTCTCTCTGTTCGTCAACATGCTCTCGCCGCATGATGCTCGTCAAGTTCCATAGTCGAACCAGGCGGCTTCCACCGGCAAGGGAAAAGATCTCGTCCATAGCAAACACAGGGTACGCTGATAGCGGCCCTCACCGCCCTCAACACGAGCTTCTGATCCAGGTGGAAGACCCAAACATTATCTACAGGGTCATCGCAGCGATGCCCTTACGGCCTAGCTGACAGAGGTTCTTCCTCCTGGCACCCGCCCCTCAACGAAGGGCCGGTAATCGGAACCGCCTTTGACGACGGCGTGTACGACGCGCGCCATCTTGGCGGTAATAGCGGTCATCGCCTTGCGGCGCAGATCTGGATTGTCGCGATCTCTTGCGATGTTGCGTTCGAACTTGTGCCGGAATCCGTTCTCACGCTGTCGGATGGCAACTTGCCCGGCGATCCACAGGGTGCGGCGCAAACGAGCATTGCCGAATTTGGAAAGGCGGGTCTGGCCTCGATATTGACCGGACTTCTGTGGTCGAGAGGTCCAGCCCGCAGAACTTTAGAAACTGGCGATGATGACCGAAACGGCGAAGATCGCCGGCTTCGGCAGTGACGGTCAATGCGTTGATCGGTCCGATGCCAGGGATTTGTCGCAGGAGCTGATAATCTGGCTGTGCCGCAGCAGATCGTCGGCCTGTGCTTCGATCTCATTGCGTTGCCGGATCAGGCTGCGTACTTCGTCAATGACCATCCGGAACATGCGAATGGCAGGGGCATCAAGTGGCAGCTGCAATCCCATCGATGAGCGCGCCGTCTCGAAAATATCCATCAGAATTTTTGTCTTGCTGACCTTGCGGCCGACGACATCCCAAGCTGCTGCCACAAACTCCTCCTTCGTCAGCGCCGTGATGCTTGCTGGGGTCATGGTGCCGCAGGCCGCGTCATTGCCAAAGAGCCTGACTTCTTCAACAGCCTGCTGGTCTTGGTCTAGCTCCTTCTGGTATCTTTCGGCTTTTTCACTCCACCGACTAAGGCATTCCGGAAGAACTAGATTCCTTCACCTGGGCAGTCAACAGCTGCCTTCGTCGGTTCCCTGCAGCATCTCCTTGTCCAGCGACAGGTCGGGCGACCAGCTTTCTGAGCTTGCGGTTCTCGTCCTCGAGCTGCTTCAGCCGCTTCATCTCTGTCGGCAGCAGCCCGTCATATTTCGTCTTCCAGTTGAAATAGGTCGCCTGGCTGATCCCGGCCCTCCGGCAGATCTCCGCCACAGCAAACCCATCCGCTCCCTGCTTCAGAATGAACGCCTTCTGCGCGTCCGAAAACTTCGATGCTTTCATCGCTTCCGCTCCTCTCCCAGCCGGGAAACTACAGCGGAAAACTCCAATTCTGAACGGTCCAGTTTCGGGGGATCAGATCAAACTGGAAGGCCCGCTTCGGCGGGATGGATATCTTCCGAGGCTCGGCGACTTAAGGCGCTGGAGGACGAGAACACGCGGCTAAAGCGGCTTCTGGCCGACGCGATGCTCGACAATGCCGCGTTGAAGGATCTTCTCGGAAAAAATGTATGGTCCGCCTCGTCCGTGCAAGGGTTCACGACAGCGCCGATGACGATTCCAGTTGCATAAATGTATCCGGCCTCTCGCGAGCGGGCTGCTGTTGCAGCCAGGCCATGATGAGATCCGCGCACACCGTTCCCAATAAATGGTTCGGGCACGAAGCCCGCTTTTTTGCACAGGGCTTACGGCATGCTGATCCACTGTTTCGTCATCACTATTCCCGAGCCTTGCAATCGAGCCGCAAGCGTCAGGCGAATGCAGGATCCCTGCGTTCGTAGAGCGCTCCCGGCTTGGTCAGAACAACCCAGACAATACGTGCCATCTTGGCGGCGAGTGCGACAACGGCCTTGTTCGGATGCATTCGGCTCTGCAGCCCATCGAGCCAGCTTCCAAGGCGATCCCGGGTTCGATCCAGATGTCTGAAGCAGGATCGCGCGCCATGAACGAGGAGCTTGCGGACGTAGCGGTTCCCGCGCTTGCTGATGCCGAGGAGCTTCTGCTTGCCCCCGGTCGAGTGTTCCCGCGGGACAAGGCCCAGCCATGCAGCCAGATCGCGGGCCTTCTGGAACTGGCGTCCGTTGCCGACTGCCGCAAGAAGGGCGGTGGCGCCCAGTGCTCCGATGCCGGGGATCGTCATGAGCCGGCGGGCAACATCTTCTCGATCTGCGATCGCAGCTATCTCCCTTGTCACGTCCTGAATGCGCTGCTCTAGCTGGTGGAGGTCGGCGAACAGATCCGTGAGCAGTTTGCGCATCGCCGGCGATAGGTCGTTCGACGCATCGTTGAGAACCAGCGGCAGTCGAGCTTTAACAGGCCTGCCCCCTGGCGTAGGGCGATCCCGTATTCGAGGCAGAAGGCTCTCATCTGATTGATCAGACGAGTTCTCGTTCCGATCATCTGGTCCCGCACCCGGTGCAAAGCCTGAAGATCGGCTTGTTCCTCGCTCTTGAGTGCAGCAAACCGCATTGTTGGCCGCGTGGCCGCCTCAGCGATCGCCTCCGCATCGATGGTGTCGGTCTTGTTCGACTTGACGTAGGGCTTCACGAACTGCGCGGGGATCAAGCGCACCTTATGTCCGAGCGCCTGTATCTTCCTCGCAATCCATTGAGATCCGGCGCACGATTCCATGCCAACGATCGCCGGCGCGGCTCGCTCGAAGAATTGTAGCAGCGTGTCACGTCGGAAACGAACCTTTTGAACTGGCACGCCGTCGCTTCCGAGGCCAACGACGTGGAATATGTTCTTACCGATATCGATTCCGTAGACTGCGGCAGGACGCGGCACATTACGTTGTGGCATTGCAACCTCCTTCGACTTTACAGCCTCATGATGCGGCAGGAGGACGAGGCGGACCTCCCATTAATGGTGACGCCCGCGGCCAAGCGGAAAGCTGTCGCTCGCCTGAAGGAAGGCTTTGGGATGAGCGAACGGCGGGCGTGTAAAGCCATCGGCTGTTGCCGCATGACGGTTCGTTACGAGATCAGCAGGCCGGACGACCGCGAGGTTCGCGAGCGGATGAAGGCGATCGCGCAGGAGCGTCGCCGGTTCGGCTACCGGCGTCTTCTCGTGATGCTGAGGCGGGAGGGCCTGGTCGTGAACCACAAGAAGCTGTTCCGGCTCTATCGGGAGGAGAAGCTCGCCGTTCGCCGCCGTGGCGGCCGCAAACGGGCGATCGGGACCAGGGCGCCGATGCTAGTGCCGCTGAGGCCCGACGAGCGCTGGTCGCTCGACTTCGTATCGGACCAACTCACCGACAGGCGCCGCTTCCGCATCATGGCCGTCGTCGACGACTGCACGAGAGAGTGCCTGGCACTCATCGTTGATACGTCTCTCTCGGGCATGCGGGTTGCCCGCGAATTGGACCGGCTCATTGCCGAGCGCGGCCGGCCGAGGATGATCGTCAGCGACAATGGCAGCGAGTTCACCTCGAACGCCATCCTCTCCTGGGCGGATCAGAACCGCGTCGAATGGCATTACATTGCGGCCGGCAAGCCGATGCAGAATGGCTTCATCGAGAGCTTCAACGGCTGACTGCGCGATGAACTGCTCAACGAGACGCTGTTTACCTCGCTTGCCCAGGCGCGCGTAGCAATCGCCCTGTGGCGCGCCGACTACAACATCGCGCGGCCGCACTCCCAAATCGCCTGGCAGACCCCGGCCGAATTCGCCAGCACCTTCAATCCGCGACGGTCGCTCGCGCTCCGCTATGCCAACTGCTCCGCGCCAACGACCGTCGCTTCACCCGCCCAGCAGGGCACAACCCACGCCGGAAACGAACTCAAAATTGGATAGAAACTGGGGGCAAGGTCACGGCCGAAGGATCGTGCTTACTGGCCGGGCCTTTCCGTCTGCGTTGTTACCTCCGCTGCCGTCGGCATTTGCCACTCGTGCCAAGACAGCTCGTCTGTCGCCAAGGGATTCGGGGCAACGCCGGAGGTTCTCAGCGGCGCAGATTACGTTCATGCTGCGTCAGCCGGAGGAGTGGCGCTGTTGCGCACGAATCCAGATTAGCGGCGAAGCTCTCCGAGGATTGAGGCGCTTTGTTCTTTCGCCCCGGCACACAACGTCACGTTCGAGGTCCAGGCTTGCGAACTCCTCCGCAGAGCAGAACATTCCGGCTCGACGCTAGCAGGCCGAACATAAAACTCTCAACACCCTGCCCACCTGCGCTGATGCTGAGAGCAAGCGCCGCGAAACTTTCACACTTCGCCAAGGGTCGGAAATGGTGTGATCAACAATTCGGTAGAGTCGACAGCCTGTTGAACTATCGCCTTGCTCTGAGCACAGCTGGGTGAGGCGGCGATCACGTGTCCTATATAATCTCGGTAATTGCCTTTCCTGGTGACCGGCATTCCGGGTTGAACATAGAATTTGACCTCGGCTACACCTGGTATAGCAGCCGCCCGAGTGCCGTCGATCCAATCGAGAATACCATCGTGATCTGGAACGAGGATCCGCGCGATAGCAGTGTTCGAATGCCTTCTGCGCAAATCAGGTTTGTCGCCGATGACAACCTTGATGTGCTCGTAAACCAGATCAACACCGTAAGCCAACTGGACCAGTTCAGGAAACGGCGTGCCAGGCATACGTGGATTGACCTCAATAACGACCGGGCCACGCGTCGTCCACCGGAGTTCAATGTTCGTTGGTCCCCATCCGAGGCCGAGAGCTCGCAAACAGGCCAGCGAGACATCAGCTATACATTTATACTCCTCATCATTCAGGGAGGCCGGATAGGTCACTTCCCGAAAGATGAAATGGGGTGGGGGCCATAACTCAGCAGTACCAATCGAAACGACCTCATCTCCCATTATGTCAGCTTCATAGTAAGGACCTTGCGCGAATTCTTCGAGCAGTATCCTAGGCGAAGACCGCCATAAGGCTTTGTTGCCCAGTAAGTAAGCGGTATGTTCGGCTAGCTCATCGAGGGTGCGGCATAGTCGGACGCCGCAGCTTCCGCTGCCTGCAGCCGGCTTGAGAATAACCGGAAGGGTCATCTCCGCAGCTGAGCGTTCAACGTCAGCCGCGTTCGATGCTAGGCGATAGGTAGGCACTGGAACGCCGGCAAGTGCAAGGAGCTGACGTTGAACGAACTTGTCACAGCATCGTTCCATTGATGTAGGGTTAGGTCCAGGTAGATTGAGGTACCGGCAGAGTTTAGCAGCCGTCACACAGGCCGACTCGTCGGCGCGCGAAAACCCGGTAACGCCAGCAATATCATAGGACGAAGATAGGCGGGTACATTCGCGAGACAGCGATTCCAGACCGTCAGTATCGACACCGATTGCCTTAACGTTTTCCGCCGAAAGATAGCCGTACTGAGCTGGATCAGCCGACAGGGTAATTGGTTGAAGACCAAGGCGCTTAGCCGCTTGAACGTATTGCAGGCCCAAGCGCGGATGACCCTCAACCAATATAAGAGCTCTTGTTGCCACTTGTTGACTCCGATTTTGCATGCTGGGCGCGGTCGAAGCTAAGATCGGCATCAGCCAATCTTAGCCGTGGTGAAGATACCATTAGGAGCGGATCGGCGGCCACAAAGCTTTTGTAAACTTATGTGAGAAATGTGTTGCGATGTTTTGGCGCAAATCGACGTCAATTGGCAGGATCAGGTCAGTATCACATGTGCTGCAGTGAAAAAGCGCTGTTCGCGTGCGAGCGATGCCTCGTAGAGCGGGCTCACGAGAGCTTTAGGGTCTGGACCCATAAAAGGGGTTCCTCTGCCGGCGGGATTGTGGTTCACGGGTCTCTGAGGGGGACCACTCATGAATCGCGAATATTTCTGGCTCAGCGTTGAGCAGTTTGAGTTGCTTGAACCACATCTGCCGACCGGCACCCGAGGCAAGCCGCGCGTCGATGATCGCCGCGTGATCAGCGGCATTATTCATGTGGTGAAGAGTGGCGGACGCTGGGTCGACGCTCCGTCGGTCTATGGACCGCGCAAGACCCTCTACAACCGTTTCCAGCGCTGGTCGGCCAAGGGCGTTTGGAGTGCCATTTTCCATGCTCTTGCCAACGCCGGCGGGCCTCCGGCCGAGCTTCTCATCGTCTCATCGTCTCATCGGCGGTAAGGGCGCATCGCTGTGCGGCCGGCGGCAAAGGGGGGGAGCAAAATCAGGCCATCGGTCGCTCGAGAGGCGGACGGACTACCAAAATCCATGCCCTGACGGATGGATTCTGCCGGCCGGTCGCCGGTGGCCAGGTCGCCGATTGCACTGCCGGGGCGCTGCTGATCGAGCAGATGCCGGCGGCGCCAATCCTGCATGCCGACAAAGGCTATGACAGCAATGCCATACGGGAGCAGGTTCGCGGACGCGGCGCCTTCGCCAATATCCCGCCCAAGGCGAACCGAAAATGGAAGAATTGTTTCTCGCCCTTCCTCTACAAGGACCGCAATGCGATTGAGCGCATGTTCTGTCGCATCAAGGACTTCCGTCGCATCGCAACTCGCTACGATCGGCTCGCCCGCAACTTCCTCGCCGCCGTCTGCATCGCTGCAACCGTCAGCTACTGGTTATGAGTCTTAGCCCTAGTATGCAACATTCCATTGCAAGTCCATTGCGCTCCTGTAACGAAGTATAACGTAGTTTTCACATTGTGTTCACGAACTTAGTATGAAAGTTCGGCAGAAGGTGGCCAATAATGCTTGAATGTCGATATCCAATAAGATAGGTCTTGGTACAAGAGTCAGTTAGGACAATCGCATAGGCGTCGTGGAGGTATTGGTCTGGATCGGGAAAGGGGCCCAAATGGGAAGCAACTAACCACGTTGTCATGGATATGCGTCTAAAATAGGGTATACTGCCAGGGCAGTTTATCTGTGCACTGCTTTTAGCGACCATTGCGACATATGCACAATACGCTTTCGGACGTGTTTAGAAGCGCGTGGGGGTGGCTGCCGGAGTCTGCGGAGCCACATCAGCTCTGCGGCAGTGAATATCAATTCGGCTAAAAAAGTTCCCATTTCACTTCCCATTTCACACTGATGGCACAGCAATGATGGAATTCACTCCGTTCTCAATAAAAGAATTGGTTGTCGATAACAGGAGAGTACGGTTATGATCGAGAACTGCAACGGTATGGACGTGGCGAAGTATGCCAAATTATATTCAATTCGCTCTGTGTTCTCGCTGGAGAGAGCAAAGCAATCCGACGAGGTGTTTATCGCAAATGTGAACGGAGAGGATTTCCACTTTTCCATGCACGACTATGGAGAAATGTACAAGATACCGAACTTATACGATGCGATGATCTACGGGCACTTGAGATGCGAGACGCCATTCGCGCTTGCTAGAGAGTTCGGACGAATTTTGTTCGAGCACAGGGTTGATCCGTCGGCCTTGAGGGTGCTGGAGGTTGGGGCTGGTTCTGGCGCTTTCGCGGAGGCTGTCCGTTTGGCGATGCCTATCGGACGCATGGTTGGGCTCGACATCATTGAAGAGGCTCGTGTCGCTGCCGATCGAGACCGGCCGGGTATATATGATGGCTATATCGTAGCCGACCTTTGCGCTCTCAGTTCGGAAGCGAAGGCGGAGATCGCGAGCCTATCACCAAACTGTGTAGGCGTAGCCTCTGCGACGGGCTGGAACAACCATATTCCGGTGGCGGGTTTCGAACGAGCCTTCAGCGTACTTGAGCCGGGTGGCTGGTTCATTTTTCACGTTAAGCCAAACGATCCGGACCCCGAATGCGTGGCACTTCTGCAGTGGATAGAAGCCAAGGTGAAGACAAGCTATATCGTCGATTCAAAGCGAGGAAAGATATTCCACCGTATGAGCGTCCACGGAGAGCGAATTTACTATGATTACGTGATTGGGCGGAAGCAAATCGCTATGTGATCTTCGGTGCCTGTTCGTCCTGCTGTTCTTCTTTGAGAGCGGCCTTGTGGTGAGCCCATCCGGGACATGGGGCCAGAGCACGGAAGTGCGGACAGGCCGTCTTTGGGGCTGGAGCCCGATGGACGCGGACGATGGGAACACCATTGAGCGAGGATCTTCGGTCGCGGGTGTTAAAGGCTTCGGACGAGGGTATGGAGCGGAAGCTCGTGTTCGTATGAGATCGGCCTCTCCACAAAGTGGCCCCGTGGAAGAGCGCCGCGCGGCGAGCGCTGCCGGGCGGGTATGCCGATCACGACCTTCACTGGAGCCCTGCGGCTGGTGGGCACGACTGCGCTTTCGTCTACGATGGCGCCATGAACGGCAACGTGTTGCTGGCCTATGTCGAGCAGGTGCTGGTCCGACATTGTCGGGGGCGACGTCATTGATTTGTGTAAACGCCGGTTGATGCAAGAGAAGCTTTGAGCGCGGAGCGTTGTGCTGACATGTGTCCGGCTCTTGGTTGTGTGCGCCAAGTTCTGCAGAAACGGGGCGGCCATGAAGCTGGTCATGCAGCTTGGCGCAGAGCGAGCTTCTTGTGCTCGCGCAGGTCGTCCATGTTGATGTAGCGGTTGGCCTCCATCCAGTTTTCGTTGGTCTCGACGGCGAGCGCCCTAACGAGGCGCAGGCAGCTTTCGGCGTTTGGGAAGATGCGCACGACATAGGTGCGCCGGCGGATTTCCTCGTTGAGCCGTTCGAGCATGTTGGTGGACTTTAGGTGCTTGTGATGCTGACGCGGCAGCCGGAAGAAAGTCAGCGTCTGTTCTATAGCTTCTTCCGCCCAGGTGGTCAGTCGCGGGTAGCGGGCGGACCATTTGGACAGCCATGCGGCGAGATCGGCCTTGGCCTCGGCGAGATCGCGCCGGTCGTAGAGCCAGCGCAGTTCCTGCAGGCAATCGTCGCCGTGCTTCCTGGGCAGATGATCGAGCGCGTTCCTGAGGAAGTGGACGTAGCAGCGCTGCCATGCGGCTTCCGGGATCACCTCGCCGATCGCCGCGACCAGGCCGGCATGGTCGTCGGACACGGCCAGTTCGACGCCCTTGAGGCCGCGTCGTTTCAAGCCGACGAGGAAGTCCTTCCAGGCCGAGCGGCTCTCGCGATTGGCCATCTCCACGGCCAGGATTTGCCGGCGCCCGTCCCAGTCGATGCCGACCGCGATCAGCACCGCCTGGCTCATCACGATGCCGGCTTCGCGCACTTTCTCGTAGCGGGCATCGAGAATGAGGTAGGGGAATGGCTCCTGAAGCGGTCGTTCGGCAAACGCCTTCAGGCTCTCGTCCAAGCGCTTGTTGATGGCCGAGATCGACGAAGCCGAGAAGGCATGACCGCACAGCTCTTCGGTGATCGCCTCGACCTTTCTGGTCGACACGCCCTGCACATACATCTCGCAAGCTTGGCCACCAAGGCGCGCTTGGAGCGCTGGTAGCGCTCGCACAGCTCGGTGGAGAAGCGGCCGGCCCGGTCCTGCGGAACCCGCAGCTCCAGCTTGCCGACCCGCGTGATCAGGGTGCGGCCGTAATAGCCCGAGCGATAGCCCAGACGATCAGGCGTTGCTCGCTCTTGGAAGCACCCAGCGCCTCGTCCATCTCGGCCTCGAGCACCTCCTGCGTCACCGCGCGGATCACTTCGTGCAGCCCATCCGGGTCCGAAAGCAGAATGTCTTTGACGGCAGCGATGGCGGATTTATCTTCGGTCTTGGTCATGGTGGCGTTCCTTCGCGGGAATCAGGTGACATTGAACATCACCAGCCTGCCATGACCGCCCCTCTCAGCGAATTTGCAGAACTCTCAGCACACTACCCGGCTCTTTTGCGGCGTCACATGCCGAGGGCCCTATGGGAGTTCTCGGATCGGCTCCAATTCAACGCCTTGAGCGCGGGAGGTTCGAACCCGTCTCTTTGACCTTAGTGCGATACTCGCCGTTCGACCTTCTCACAACATGGCAGCCCGCTCAAGGAGCGGACTGTCCGGATGGCCGGCGTCCGACTATTCAACGCTGATCCTTGCCTCAGCCGGCGACCGGCGCCGCTCTTCAATTCAGATCACGTGGAAAGTCCGTGACGTCTTCGCGATCAACGACGACATCGTCGCCAGCACGCGCAACGAGGTGGGTCTCCATGCGCCACACATCACGTAGCGCTCGTACCGTCGCCGAGACCGTAACTCTGACATCCCAGTCGCCTCGGCCATAGGAATTCTCCCAAGTCACGGTCCCCCGGGCCGAATTCGGATCGTCTGGGAGAACCACGAAGACGTCTGTTTGCCTAGCCGACACAGTGATGCCGGTATGCGGATGACGCACGGTCCCGCCATCACTGACGACAGTGTAGGTGGCTTCCCCGGTGACCTGGTTGGTCGTCACCTCGCGCCGGAAGGGCTCGCCCGCCTTGATCACTTCCTGCGCCATAGGCGTTGCGCTCTCCGGTCCTTCAAACGCGGCAAGCGTTGCATCCAGTGGCTGCGGCTTGCGCACCGGCAGGATCAGCCTGCTGCCAGCGCAATGAATCGACAGCGTCGCCTTCTCCGGCCCTGGAAAAACGATCGGCCAATGCCCGGTGGCGATGGCAAGCCGGATGCGCTGACCCTTCTCGAAGCGCTGGCCACAGCAGCGCAATTTGAAGCGCACCGTTTCGGGATTGCCTGGCTGCATTGGCTGGAGCTCGAGATCGTCATGCCGATGCGTGAGATTGAGAATGCCATAGCTAACGCGCGATGCTGCGCCGTCTTCGAGCACCAGCGATAGCGTCGCTGAGATCAGCGCAACTGGCTTGTCCGAGGCGAGCTTTACCTCGAGTTCCGGAAAGCCGAGAATTTCCACGGTTTCTTCCAAAGGGGTCGTTTCGAAGACAAGCGCATTGCCGGCTTCCATGCGCTGGTCTACCGGCAAGGTCGGAACGACGCCAAAAGCGCACCAAGCCCCCGAGGAGAGGCCCGCCGTCAACGGTGAGCAAATTGTCAGCACATCATCGCTGCTGGCGCCCTCTGCAAGGCGTCCCGGCGAAAGGGCCAGCGATCGTTGACCGACGCCTGGTCCCGGCCAGGAGGGCTCCGCGACCCAACGGCCGGGCCGCTCATCATAAATGGCAGCCGGGGGACATGGGTCTTGCATCCATGCCCGCAGCATCGGTTCTTGGCTAATGCCAGTATCGATGCCCTTGAGATACTGGTCCCACCAGCGCAGGCATTCCTTGAGAAAACCGATTCGCGGTCCGGGCATGGCGAAATGGGGATATTTGTGACCCCACGGACCGATCAGTCCCTTCCGGATCCCAGGCAGTCTTTCGAGCATGCGGAAGATCGGGTTCGGATAGCTGTCGGCCCAGCCACCGACGAGGTAAACGGGGATCTCGACATCGGAGTAACCCTCGCAGATCGAGCCGTGCTTATAGAACTCGTCGCGACGCTGATGCTCAAACCATTCCTGCATCCAGATGCCGTTGCCGTTAAGGCGGCCCTCCCAAAGCTGGCGCCAGCGGTCGCCGACAATCAGTGGATCGGGCGGCGTCATGGCGACCGCCCAGGCGGTAGTGCCCCAGTCCAGATTGTCGCACATCTGCGCGCCGCCGAGATAATGGATGTCATCATTATAGCGGTCGTCGGTTGAGCACAGTGAGATCACAGTTTTAAGCGCCGGCGGCCGGCGGGCGGCGACCTGGAGCCCGTTGAAGCCGCCCCAGCTAATGCCGATCATGCCGACCGCGCCCGAGCACCAAGGCTGTTTGGCCAACCACTCGATGACGGCCAAACAGTCATCCTGCTCCTGCTTCAGATACTCGCCCTTGCAAACACCTTCACTGTCGCCGGTGCCACGCATATCGACACGTACGCCAGCGTAGCCATGACCGGCGAAGTAGGGATGAGTGAGCGCATCACGTTCCGCCGTTTCGTCGCGTTTGCGGTAAGGCAAGTATTCGAGGATGGCCGGGACCGGATCGGCCTCGGCGTCTTCCGGGACCCAGATGCGGGCAGCTAGTTTCACGCCATCTGGCATCGGGATCCACAGGTTCTCAATCTCGCGGACCTTGCGCGGGAAATCGGTGACCACATGGATGTCTTTCATTGGACTGATCTCTTCTTAATTTGCGGCAGGTTGTCTCGGCGGCGCGCAGGACGGCACTGGGCGGGAATTCACAGGTGAGGAGATCGATCCGCACCAGCGGTGCAGGCGCCCCCGTTGCGCGCTCCATAAACTCTTCAGGCCGGTACGGTAGGGAAAGGCGTCCAATTTTGGCGGCTCTGCTCGACGCGATCCACAATGATCACGCTCTCGTTACAAAGCGGGGGTAGCCTATTGCCATTCATGGGTTGTGAACTCCTTGCCGTGCACGTCGAACATGTCAGCAGACCGACGTCGTCAGCTTCGTAGGTATCTTTTTCATCTCGTGCCGCCCGCACCGTCCAGTATCTGCGTCCTCTGAGCGGGTGGAATTATCACGGGATACTTAGCACCCGCGTTTTGCGAGACCGCGTCAAAATGTTTCCTCAGTTGAAATAAGGACTGCACAAAGCTACGTGGTCTGAAATGTTCTTGGCTCTTGGGAGCACAATCGACCGCTCGTTCCTCCGGACACTCAAAGCCACTCGACTTATCCTGGTGCGCGGCGATGGCCATTACGGCCGGGCGCAAGTAATGGCCAGGTGTGAGGAGAACGGCATCGACTACATCTTCGGACTGACGGGCAAGACGGGTCTCCGGCCGCTTGTCGATGAGAGCGCCGACAACGTCCGCACCCGCGGCGCTCGAGCGCAAACCTATGCTGCGCGGCTATGCCGAGACCCACTACAAGGCGAACTCCTGAAGGCAAGAGAGTCGCGTCTGCGCCCGCATCGAGGCAACTGCGATGGCCTCGACGACCGCGTCGTCGTCACCATTCTCGACAGTGGCTCGGCCGAGCACCTCTACGACGTGATCAAATGCGCCCGCGGCCAGGCCGAGAACCTGAACAAGATCCACAAGAGCCAACTTGCCTCCGACCGCACCAACTGCCGTTCGCCCATCGCCAACCAGGTCCGCCTCGCCCTGCACACGGCCGCATACTGGCTGATGCTCACCCCTGCGCCAAGCGGTGCCCACATCCGATCATCCCGGCAAAGCCGAGTTCGCCACGTTGCGGCTCAGGCTCCTCAAGCTCGGCGCCCGCGTCATCCACTGTCTCGCGCGTCGGCCTGGCCTTCGCCGCCGCCTGTCCCGAGGCCAGCCCTGTTGCGGGCGCTCGCCATCAATCTGCAGCACGCTGGACCGTGACCGCCGGCGCGTCCTCCTAGGCCATGGTCGTGTGGACGAATGAGTTGAAGTCAGCGGGTTGGCGGCGAGCCTGGCGATCGGCGACGTCGGGCTCGCCCCCCTCTTTGTGCCCCGCCTCATGCCGTCGTCGCGGATCGGTTTGGATGACATAGCCGTCTTCCTTCTTTCCTTGGAAGCGCGTGTCGAACCCTGCGCAGATGGCCGTTAGGTGTTGGCGGCAGGCCGACGGATCTCGGCAAAGACCTGGGTGTTTGCGCTGCAGCCAATCAGCCATTGTCCGGAGTTCGACAGCATTGTCAGAGAACGCACCAAGACTGTTGCTTCGAGTTCTACCCAAGGAGAAATACACGAAGTGTTCGGCTCGGCATGGCGCTTGCGTATGCTCTCGCAGCGCCGCAGGGAGCCGGAAACCGGCCCATTCGCTATTTACGCGTGCTGCCAACAGCGGTGCGCCTCTAACTGGGAGAAGCATCAAGTGAGCAGCCTCCGATTTGATGTGTCGAATGGATCAAGGGTCTGCCGTGCCCGACACAGCTTGAGCCAATTGAGGCGTTGCGGCGGCCTCGATCGTTCGAGCGTTACTCAATGTGGCCCTGACATCAGCAAGATCTGCTCCTAGATCGAAAGGGTTGGTTGCAAGTGATCACGGTGATAGTGCTAGTTGAGCTTGATCGAATACGTCTCGAGCTCGTCGAAAGGTTCGAGTGCATGATGCAAGCTGCCACGGAGGTAACTGTGTGCTACCGGACCACGGGCAGCGCCGATTTCGTACTAGTTCTGGCTGTGGATGATCTCGAAGCCTTCAAGGCGTTTGTGAAGACGAAGCTAAATACCGATTCGAACGTGCGGAAATTTAAGAGCATGATCGCTCTTGACTGTGTCAAAATCGATCCACGTTCCACACTATAACTTTCGCCAGACTGCGCTGACGTAAGAATGCACGCATCGCCAACCCGACCAATCGCCTGGGATGAGCAAAGTGACCGCTTCACCTTGCCGACGCGACCGAGCGCGCGGTGACGTAATCCGGGGCAGCTCCTGGAGTCTTTTCAGCGGCCGCCCCCGATACCTGCTCCTTCGGGCGAGGGGAGGCAGGACTGCACCTAGAGAGGCAGAACAGCAGCGAGCTTCGGCGGCGGCCAGGTTGAGAGCTCGTTCGGTCGCTGCCGATCAGATTAAGGGCAAAACTGGCATCACTGAGTGTTTTAAAGCGGCGCCTCCCTCGCACGGCTAAATGACGCAATCACCAGCGCAACAGATCCTACAATTCTTTTCACAGAAGCTTTGCGAACAAAAGTCGCTGCCAATGCTACTTTCACCGAGGATTTCAGGCAACCCAGGCTACTCGAAAGTAATCCCATCCGACAGGCAAGCCAATTCTGACGAATAGCGGCCGTGCCTTGCTAAAAGCACAATGCATCTGAGAGAAAGTAATATGGCAGCCCAAAAGTCCACGTATCCCGCACTTTCCGGAAGCAACCCGAGCGCGTCAACGAGAGAACTTCTCCAAGCGGCCGCCCATGAAGTTTGGAAACCGTACATGTACCACCAGATGTTCGATGGCGCAGACGCGGCCCAGAACATAGCCGAGGATGGGCAGGAGCCAAGGACTCACTCCAGCGGCGCTCTTTGCTGCGGTACATTCGGCGAGTTGCTGCAAGGCCAGTTGCCGGCGGGCTCCTTTCCCCGGGATTCTCACTTCCTCGTCACGATGCCGATCGCGCTCTTTGCGAGGGCTCATTTCACGCCGATCCCGGGCACACGATCCGTGACTGTCTATCCTTCTCACAAACTCAAAGCAAAACAGCTAGCTGAGAATCTCGTGAGTGCGCTCGGCGCCTCAGGAGGAATTCTGCTTTTGCAATCGGAACTCCCCGAAGGCAAAGGACTGGCAAGTTCGTCTGCGGATCTTGTTGCGGCTGCACGGTCAATCGCGCGCTGCTTCAAGCGCAGAATCCGCACGTCATTGATCGAGAAACTAATGGCGGAGATCGAGCCATCCGACGGAGTGATGTACCCAGGGGTGGTCGCATATCAGCAGCGAGCATGTCGCCTTCTCTCCTTCCTCGGACAAATGCCGCCGCTTGCAATCGTGGGCATCGATGAAGGAGGAACGGTGGAAACCGTTGATTATGATCAACGGCGAGGTGAGATCTCCGCTAGCCAACGGGCAGAATATCACGAATTACTCGACCGCGCACGGACAGCGATCCCGCATGGTGACACGGTCACAATAGGCAAAATAGGTACGGCCAGCGCGCTCCTGCATCAGGGGCGGGCTCCAAAGGAGCACCTGAACTCGATGCTGAAAGCATCCGAGGCTACTGACGCTCTCGGGGTCATAGTCGCGCACAGCGGCACAATGAGTGGAATCCTGCTCGATCGAATGACGGCGGACTTTCCATGGAAGCTTCGGTCCGTGCTCGCTCATGTATCTGGGTTCAACGACTCGCCAAAAATATTTCTGACTATGTGACTGGTTGTCAGTGAGGTAGCAGGATGAACGCTCTCGGCAAACGCTTGCCCTTCTCCAGATACTCTGATGCCTATGTTCTTCCAAGCATCATACGGTGTGAGACAAATCTTTATGTTGCGCAGTTTGCGTTCATGAAGCTTCTTCCCGCGAAGTACATCATTGAACAAGCGATGGCCAAGGGGAATCTGACGCACGGCATGAAAGTTCTCGAGACTTCAAGCGGAACCTTCGCGCTGGGTTTAGCAGTAATTTGCCGCGAATATGGATTCCAACTTGAAATCTTCACAGACCCAGTGATGGACAAAGCCCTGGAAAACCGGTTGAATTCCTTGGGAGCCGAGGTCTGCACAATAACTGAAAAGGCGAAGCAGGGTGGCTATCAAAGAAGCCGTCTCGATGCGTTAGACGCTAGGATGAGACAGTTGGGCCACTCTTGTTTTTGGCCCCGGCAGTACGAAACACCCGACAACCCAGCAGCCTATAGGCTCTTCGCCGACCAAATAGCGGAGATGTTGGGCCCGGACGTAACGTTGGTCGGGTCTGTAGGGTCGGGCGGTTCTACTTGCGGAACGATAGAGCGACTCCGCCAAAAAGCGCCTAGCGCACGCCTGATCGGAGTGGACACCTTCAATAGCGTGATTTTTGGCCAGCCGGATGGCGAACGCACACTGCGGGGGCTGGGGAACAGTCTTGTCCCCGAGAACGTGAAGCACGAACTGTATGACGAGGTGCATCTCATCTCGGCTTCGCTCGCATTGACTGCAACGCGACTCCTCCACGAGCGGCACGCCGTCTTCGCCGGTCCGACGTCCGGAGCGAGCTACATCGTGGGGCGGTGGCGCGCTCGGCAGTATCCAGAAGAAACCGTAGTCGTCATTTGCCCGGATGAAGGCCACCGCTACGTCGAAGCTGTCTACGACCGCGAGTGGCTCAAGCAGAACGGACCTCTAAATGAAGCCGGTGTGCTGGATGCGCCGGCGACCGAAAACCATCCGTCGACGGCTCTCCCACCATGGAACCGATATCTTTGGAAGCGGAAAGCCCGGGAAGCTGTCTTAAGCGTTTGGAGCAAGTTTGATGAGCCGAGGTAGCTTCCTTTTCGTAGAGAGCAACACGACGGGCACTGGCGAACTATTGTTGAAGCGGGCCCGAGCCCTGGGCTTCGAACCGTATCTCGTTGTACGCAATCGAGCGCGCTATCCGTTTTTAAAAGACTCCGCGGTGCCTCAAGTAATCGAAGCTGAAACGCGCAATCCGGATGACGTTATCGGGGTGGCCAGCAAAATAGGAAGGCTGAAGGGAATATACTCATCGTCCGATTATTTTGTGGAAACTGCGTCACGTGCCGCGACTGCAATGGGACTACCAGCAGCGAATCCAGAGGCTGTGGTCATATGCCGAAATAAATGGAAGCAAGCACTCCAGTTGCAGCGACAATCAATCGCGATTCCTGCAACTCGGCTGGCCACATCCATCACAGACGTCGAAGACATTCTTACCCAAGTCACTCTGCCAGTCGTCGTGAAACCAGTCTGCGGAAGCGGTAGTAGCGGCGTGCGGCTGTGCGATAGTGCAGCAGCCGCGATCGAGGCGTTTAAGAGTGCAAAGGACGTATTGGTGGATCAAGTGGATCTGGCCAGTCCCGACATCCTGATCCAGCAATATGTGGAGGGTAAGGAATACTCCGCAGAGATAATTGCGTATGATGGGACGCTGCACTGCCTTGGAATTCTCGCCAAGCACAAAGGCCCGCCTCCCTGCTTCGTTGAGGTGGGGCACGACTTCCCGGCCCCGCTCCCGGAATGGTCCCTCAAGGAACTTGCTTCTTTTGCCGCGGGCGCGGTATCGGCTCTGGGCTTGGAGTTCGGACCGGCTCATGTAGAGTTCGTGATAACGGCGTCAGGCCCCGTCATCATCGAGGTCAATCCCAGGCTGGCTGGAGGAATGATTCCAGTCATGCTTTCGCACGCCTTGGGTACGTCAGTCCTGGATACGGTGATCAAACTTTACGCCGGGGAAGCATTCACGCCCCTCCGAGCGAGCACAAGGGCGGGAGCCATCCGCTTCCGCCTTGCTGATAAGCCCGGCAAGCTCAAACACCTGAGCTTTTCTCGAAGTCCAGACGCGACAGTACCTGAGGCGGGTGTTCTGAAATCTGAGGGCGAGGAGGTTCGAATAAACGGCGATTTTAGAGACCGGGTAGCCTACGCCATAGGCATTGCTGATGAACTCAATGCCGCAGCCTTGGCAGCTGAACGGAAGATCGATTCCATCGTGATTGATATTGAGGCAGCTGCTTGCGAATCGAACAACGACAAAGTCGCTGGGTCAAGCCAGAGCAAGTGGAACCTGCATCCCGAAGCGATGAAGTTGCTCGCTCAGCCAATCGAAATCGCGCGTGACGGTCGCCTTCTGCGGCACCAGGCGTCCATAGACGAAGCACATCTGGTCATGCTCGCGGACCAGGGGTTGGTCAGCCAAGCAGTGGCTGCCGATCTGCTCAAGCACATTTTGGCCCTTCAGGACGAGGGCTTTCAGTGTTTGGAGGGCCGTGATGCTCCGCGTGGCCTCTACCTTGCCTATGAGGCAGAACTTGCCGCGAGAGCTGGTCCTGAAAAGGCCGGCTGGCTGCACCTTGCGAGATCCCGCAATGACTTGAACGCCTCCATTTCTCTCCTGATGCTTCGGGAAGCTGCTTATTCCATCTCGCAACAGATAGGTGCTGCACAAGATGCCCTACTTCGGCGGGTTGAGGAAGCATCGAGACTTGTGGCTCCGTTGTACAGTCAGTACCAGATCGCACTTCCCGGATCGCCGGGGCACTACCTGCTTGGTGTCTTCTTCGCTTTGTCGCGCGAGCGCCAGCGCCTCCATTGGCTCCTGGAGGACATCAGGAACTGCCCTATGGGGGCTGGTGCCGGCGGAGGCACCAGCATGCCCATAGATCCCACAAAGACAGCAAATCTTCTGGGTTTCGAACTGCCGTCATTCAACTCACTTGATGCTGTTGCAAGCCGTGACCATCACCTACAAGCGCTTTCGCTCTTCGCTGGTGTTTCGATTTTGCTCAGCCGTGTGGCCCAGGACCTGCAGGTGTGGACGACGCGGGAGTTCGCGCTTATCGACGTCCCTGACAATCTTGCTGGCGGCTCTTCCATGCTGCCCCAAAAGAAGAACCCGTTTCTGCTTGAACACATCAAGGGCTCGGCAAGCACCGTGATTGGCGCATACGTTTCTGCAGCAGCTGCAACCTGCAAAGCGCCTTTCAGCAACTCGATTGAAGCAAGCAACTACGGCTGCTCTCCCCTTAAGCTTTCAGAGGAGGCCGTGAAGAGGGCCATCATCCTCACATCGCTTATCGTGAAATACATGTCGTTCAGCGCGAAGTCTATGCGCGAACATCTGGCAGACGGGTCATCAATGACGGCCGTCGCCGCCGAACGGATGGCGTCGCGAGGCGTTCCTTTCAGGAAGGCCCACACTCTAATTGGCGAGATCGCGGAACGACTGTCACAGGATGGCTGCGTCGCGGAGCGCCGAAGCGAGCTGGCCAGCCACTTGGCCGATGTGTTGCCGGCGAGTCTTGAAGAGTGCAGGGACGCTCTGCAGTTTGGAGGAGGGCCTGGAAAAAGATCAACCGATAGCCAGGTCTCTGTAGCAAAAGCGCTGTTTCGGGACATGCAGCTCAAATGCGAGGACATACGTGAGCGCTGGGCGCGCGCTGAGATGCATCGCAAACAGAAGGTGAAAGAACACATTGATAAATATCATATCGACTTGAAGTATATGGACATAGTCTGACGGGTTCTGAGGCCGGACAGGGGTTGCCGACCAGAGCGTGACCCGACCTGATTGTATCGGGATTGAACGACGCCGCGCCGCACATCATGGCCGGATCAGGGCGCAGCGGCAAGCTGAAGTCCTCGACAAAACTCTTCGCCGACGAGACGACCGCGCCGGTGCTCGATCCCGGCCGCGGCAAGACGAAGACAGGCCAACTCTGCCGGCGGTGACCGACCATGGAATGGCGGCGACCCGGCGGGCGTCGCCTATGTCTATGCGCCGGATCGAACGGCCGAGCGTCCGATCGCTCATCTCGCAGGCTTGACCGGGATCTTGCAGGTCGACAGCTATGGCGGCTATCGCGTGATGGCCGAAAAGAGTGGCGTCACGAACCGCGGGCTTCACGACGGAACCCGCAATGACCGTTACCAAACGTTTAAATAAGTGATGAAAAATATTCACAAATCTCTTCTTTAAAAAGCGCTCTCTCTCCGTAAAATCGACCTCTGCACTTAGGGCAATCAGCGAATGAACATGGAAAAGCAAATGACTTACGAGATGAGCAGTCCCCCTTTCGAGCTTGAATCCCACTTCAGCGAAGACTACTTGCACTTTAGCGAGGTGATCAATCCGCCGGAAAAAAGTGACAGGGAAGCAGCAGCAATTTGGGACCTTCTTTCGCTGAAACAAGGCAGCTCAGTTCTCGAACTCGGATGCGGTTATGGGCGGATAGCCAACCGATTGGCGGAAAAAGGGGCGCGGGTAACCGGACTGGATATCTCAGGGATCTTGCTAAAAAAAGCCGAAGCGGATGCGGCTGAGCGCCGGGTAGATGTTGAGTATGTTCTTGGCGATATGCGCTCACTTCCTTGGCGAGATCGGTTTGACGCGGCTTTTCTGTGGAACACGTCGTTTGGCTACTTTGATGAAGCGGATAATGAAAGAGTTCTTCATGAAGCCGCCTCTTCACTTCGGAATGGCGGGCGTCTGTTAATCGATCAGGACAATCGCTTCGATTTGCTACGCGACCAGTCTCCTATCGTCGTGCAGCGTAACGATGATCTAAGAATTCATTTAATAAACCCGGATCCGCTAACCGATCGTAGAAACCTCGAAAGGATCGTCGTCCGCAATGGATGCGTTAGACGATCGCGAATTTCTATCAGATACTATGGATTTGTTGAATATGCTCGCATGTTGCCTAGCGCGGGGTTCGAGACTGTTGAAGCCTATGGAGCTGAAGGCGGAGAGTTTACGTCCTATGGCCCGCGACTCGTGGTTGTCGCGCATAAGTAAGTAGGAGTTTAGGGCAATAGATGGTCATCGCTTTCTACGGGTGAAAAGGGCTCTGACTCACTATGTGGAACCGCCCGAATGGCATATGTGGAACGGGGCGTTGTCACGTTGTTTGATTGTAGCCGCGTGGTGCCGACACCGCGCTTTTCGGGCAGGGCGTGCACTCACGGCTTCCCACACGGCCATGGCTTGGCGTCGATGGGTTCGAATTTGTGCGGAACGGTTGCTCTGGGACGGGAGGAAGAGGTTTCGGGCGGCGGAGAAGATCGACACGAAATGCTGCAATGAGCCGACCGGCCGGAAAACCTGTCGCGTTCGCTCCCGTTTTCGGAACAGCCGGGGAGAATTCTCCGCCCGTTGTTCAAGCCCTTATGGGAGCGGTGTTCCACGTTCGGCATGACCTGGCGTTTGGCCCCGTAGGAGCGTAATTTGTCGGTGATCATACGCTTTGGCGGCAGACCCTGCTTCTTCAGAAGTCACGTCAGCAGGCGCCTGGCGGCCTTGTGTTGGCGCGTCTGACGATCTCGTCGAGCACATATCCGTCCAAATCACCCGCTCTCCACAACCAGCATTTCTGACCGTTGATGCGCACGACTTCATCGAGGTGCCAGACATCGTCTTTTCGTCGGCGCCTTGCGGCGTATGTGGCGCGCATAATCAGGGCCGTGCTTTCGGCACCATCGGCGGAGGTCTCGTAGGAAACAACGATCCCGCGATCGAGCAGCATTTCCTCGACATCGCGCAGTTCAGATTGAAGCGGAGTAGAGCCAGACAGCACGGGGCCACGATTTCGATCGGATAGAGTGGTTCGTGTAGGCCGGTGCACTCACAATCACCTGGCGCGCTACTACCTCAATTTCCTTACCGCTCAATCATGTGACAGCGCCTTGCGATCATTTCCGCCGTGGTTGACTGGCCCGCGATTACGGCCGCGGGATCGCTCCTGGCGTGGCGCATATTTATCACTGCGGTCGTAAGTGAAGCTTGCGCCCGGCCTGGCGAGAGCGTGATTGAACTTGAACAGTCCCGATCCTGCTGGTGGCACTGCTTCCGTTGCCAGCTTATCGCGCGGCGGCATGGTCGTATGTGTTGCCAGAAGTTGCTCGTGGAACGATCCGATCGACGCATGCGTGTCGCGGGCGGCGAATGGCACATGGACGAAACCTATATCAAAATCCGAGGCAGGGAGCCATCGACAGCGTCAGCGATACCGTCGAGTTCTTCTTCATCGAGTGCCATGATCTGTTGGCGGCCCGCACGTTTTCCGCGAAAGGCGTTTAAGCGTCATGGGAGACCGGAACGATCGTCATCGACGGCAGCCTGAGGAATCACGAGGTAATCATTGCCTGGGATGCCGAGAGCTACGTGCGAGATCGGTCGAACTTTGAAGCCGATCATCGGCAAAGGCCGATCTTAACAATCGGATCGAACAGGATCATCGACTCAAAAAGCGCCGGATCCGATCCACTCGATCGCCAAGATGCCAACGAGCCCCCCTGCATTCCCAATCTCCGGCAGGCGATCCTCGTCATTCGCTGCCGTGGTCAACCAGATACTGTTGAAGGCGTCTATGTTCGGAACATGCCACAATCCGCCGTTCCACGCGAAACATGTGGTTTTGCACCTCTTGGTCGCACACCTCTCTGGTGGCACGCCGATTGCACGGACATTGCAAAGGATTCGCTTCGACCAAAGCGATCTCGAATTTCCGGCCGAGGAGATTTAAAATGAAGCTTCATGGAACGATCCAAATCAAAGCAATAGGCCCTGCACTGAATGCGGTACCGCCATTTGATGCTCTGCCGCGTCCGTTACTGCCGCTGTCATTCTTTCAGCAGCGGCTTTGGTTCCTATCCCGTCTGAGGGTGGCATCGAAGGCAGTCACATTCAAGGTGTGGCGGCCCTGCAGTTGGCCTCGGAGGGGTTGGACCCTTCGTAAGGTGCGCACCATCTTCCGGGTACATGACGGCGAGCCGTTCCAGCGGATCGGGCCGGCGGACGTCGGCCTGCCGCTGAAACAGAGCGTTCTGGCCACGGCTGATGTGGAGGCTACATGCGTGGATTTGCCGCGCCCTGAAGCGGAGGCAGCATTGGGCCAGGAAGGCAGCCCACGGATACGCGGACGGCTGGTGCGGCTGGCGGCGGACGATAATGCGCTGCTGATCACCATGAACTACATGTTCTTGGACGACTGGGCCCGGAAAGTGCTGACGCGCGAGCTCTGCGCTCTGGCCCGGGAAGACCGCGCGGATCGGCTGACGCCGCTGCCGGTGCTGCATGCGAATTACACCCTTTGGCAGCGCCCTCAGCTGGCAGGCGAGGTGAATGGCCCGTCGGAGTACTGGTGTCCCGGTTGGCCGCGCGCGGCGCGGCAGGATTACAGCGGCAGTTATCGAGTTCGTGTTGCACGAGCCGCTGACCACGCAACTCGACGCACCGATCGGCATTATGGGACGACGCTTGTCGTGACTCTGCTGGTGGGCTGGGCACTCGTTCTGGCAACGAGCTGGTCATTCGGCACACAGAGGGCAACCGCGCTGCCCGAGATCGATTGGCTGATCGGCTTCTTGATAGTGGTGGCGTTGCAAATTATTGGCTTTCCCTCGGTCTTGCAATCCTCCTGTTGGTGCTCCTGGCGGACCGCAGTTCCGCACGAGTTGCCATGCGGTTCGCCACTAATGGCCGGGAAATAGTGGGAGACAAGTGTCTCGGTTTCCCCAGTTGGAGGAAGCAAGCCCGCTCGCCGCTTGGACGGTCGCACCGGCGGGGCACACGCGGCGCCCAGACGAGCTTCGTCTTCGATCAATAAATTCGAATGGCCCCAGGGAGTATCTCATGCGAATAGCTGTCGTGTGGAACGATGACGATACGGGCGTGATCAACCGGTTCGGTCAGCCCTGTCCGGAGGTATACGGCCGCGAGACCATCGAAAGTGTCGCGGCGGCACTGCAATTGGGCGGCCACGAGACGCTGCTGTGCGAAGGCGATAAAAGGATGCTCGCTACGCTCGAGCGGTTCATGCCACCCGGGTCCCAAGGCAACCCCTCGGGATTCGTTTTCAATATGGCATACGGAATTCAGGGCGAGTGCCGTCTCACCCACGTTCCGGCCATGCTTGAGATGGCGGGCATCCCATATACCGGATCGAGCCCGCTCGGGCATGGGGTGGCGCTCGACAAGATTGTCACCAAAAGGCTCATCCGCGATCGCGGCGTGCCGACGCCGAATTTTCGCGTGATGCGTCGCGGCACCGAGAGTACTGGGGACCTGCGATTCCCAATGGTGGTGAAGCCGCGTCACGAATCGGACAGCTGCGGAGTGCAGCTCGTACATGATGCCGCTCAGTTGAGGCAGGCCGTAGAAGTGATCGTCATGCAATTTGCGCAGGATGCGCTTGTGGAAGAGTACATCGAGGGGCGAGAAATTTGGGTCGCGCTGCTGGGAAACCGAGAGCTCGAGGTGTTGCCTCTTGTGGAGCAGGACTTCGGCGACCGCGAAACGCGTCTTGTGACTTGGGAAGCGAAGCACATGGCGCTCGCGGCGCCGCCAAAGATTTGCCCCGCTCAGATCGGAAGTAAACTTGCGACGATGCTGCGGGATATTTCGGTTGCGACTTTCGGCGCCTGCCAGTGCCGGGATTACGCCCGCGTCGACTTCCGGATCGACCGTTGCGGGCAGCCGTTTGTTCTGGAGATCAACACCATGCCGGGACTCGGTGTGACCAGTGCTTATGCCTCAGCCGCCACCACCGCCGGATACAGCTCTTCGAGCTTGATCAATCGCATCCTCGATGTCGCTCACACGCGGTATTTCGGGATCGGTATTCGCTAGATGGGGTAACGTGCCGCCAAGCGGGCCGCTCACTTCGCTACGGCGCTTGAGTGGCGCGCTCCGCTCGCGGCTTGCTTGGCGATGAGGTGGTCGTCCCTCACACTGATGGTGTTAACGGAGTCGGGCAGGCCCGCTCCAAGCATCAAGGAGAGACGACCATGGAGCATTATGCAGGGATCGACGTGTCATTGGAATACTCGAGCGTGTGCGTTGTCGATGCAAGCGGCAAGATCGTTCGCGAACCAGGGTGGCGAGCGAGCCGGAGGCATTGATTGCCTTTTTGCCTCGCTCGGCCTTTCTCTGGCGCGGGTCGGGCTGGAAGCCGGGCCGCTGTCGCAATGGCTCTTTGCGGCGATGCGGCAGGCGGGACTGTCGGTCGAGCTGCTGGAGACGCAACATTGACGGCGCGCAAGCTCATTCAATCGAAGCTGAGGGGATGTAGAGAAAACAGTGTGCGTGGCATTTTGCGCGGCTTCGGGCTCAGGTCGGCAAGACAACAACGCGCGACTTTGCTTGCCACATCCGTGACCTGGTGGCTGGCCATCCGAACCTGAAGACGGTGGCCACGGTGCTGCTTTCTGTGCACGCCGTGCTACTGCGCGAGTTCCAGGCTCTCGAGAAAAAGGTTCGCGCGCTGGTGCGCCTTGACGCCAGGGCCAGGCGGTTGATGTCGACGCCGGGAGTCGGTCCGATCGTGGCGCTCACTTATGCCGCTGCGATCGACGACCCCGGCGCTTTCGCTCGTCGAAGCGGGCGGGCGCGCATTTCGGCCTGACGCCGAAGAGGTATCAATCCGGCGAGACGGACTATAGCGGCCGCATCAGCAAGATCGGGATGCTGCAGTGCGCACGGCGCTCTATGAGGCCCGCCCACATCATGCTGGTGAAGCCGCTCAAGGGATGCACGGAGCTGAAAAGCTGAGCGATGCGGATCGCCCGGCGGGCCGGGATGAAGAAGGCCAAGGTGGCGCTGGCGCGCAGCTGATGGCCAAGGTTCCCTGGCTTCGCCAAGGCCTTTGCCGGACGCTGGCGCATCGTCGAGATGGATGTTTGGGATAACGACTTCCTCGATCTCGTTGAGGAAGCGCATCTGACATTCAAGGGTTCGGCGGATGGCGAGATCGCCTTCGGCGCACTCAAGGGCTTCCTCGATGTCCGATATGGCACCCGCGATACCTCAGCCTGCGCGGAGTTCTCGTGGGAGGGGCTTGATGAGAACGACCCAGCCTGTGGCCGCGGCTGGGTTGTCTTTGGCACTGCAGGCCGCCTCGTCGGCCACTTCTACATCCACAACGCCGACGATTCGGGCTTCGTGTGCGAAAGAGCCTGACTTCTTCAACAGATGGGGTGATTGGGGTGGGCCCCGAGCTGAAATGAGGGCGGCTGCTCCTGTCGGGATGTGAGAACGTGGTCGATGTAGATCGCCACAAACATCATGAAGGAGCAGCCACCGGACTGGATGTATCTTTGGCAGAGACCGCCATCTGCGTCGTCGATGAGAGCGGCCGGATTGTGAAGGAAGGGCGGGCGGCGAGTGAACCACAGGCGCTTCTTCATGCCCTTCGGAAAGTCGATCTGCCGCTGGAACGCATCGGACTGGAAGCCTGCTCGCTGGCGGCCTGGCTTTATATGGTATCCGCGCTGAAGGATGGCCGGCCATCTGCATTGAAACCCGACACGCCAAAGCAGCGATGAAGACGATGCCGAATAAGACGGATCGGCACGCACGCGCCCTAAGTGTTCGAACGACGAAAACACTGAATGGTACAAGAAGGGTGGTGACCCGGAAAAGGCCAAGCAGCTCTTCAAGGAGGCCGGATACGCCGGCGGGAAGGTCGTCATTCTCGATCCAACGGACTGGCACGAGGGAGACAGCGCCTCGCAACTATTGGCTTCGGCGCTGCAGAAGATTGGGGTCAATGCCGAACTCGCGTCGATGGACTGGGGTGCACTCTCCACGCGTCGGGAAAACAAAGGCCCCATCGAGGACGGCGGCTGGAACGTCTTCATCACGACCGAATCTGATTATGCGCTCGGCAATCCGCTCACAGACCCCCTCCTACCCGCGAGTGGCGACCAGGCTTGGTACGGCTGGCCGAAGAATGACGAATATGAAGCGCTGCGGGCCAAATGGGCAAATATCGAAACGCTCGAAGAGCGCAAGGCCCTGGCCCGCAAGATGCAAGCAATCTGGTGGGACTTCGTCGGCGATGTGAGGTTGGGAAAATACATCGTGCCGATCGCGCGCCGGAAGACCCTGACCGGCCTGATCGGCATGCCGCAGATCGTCCCGATGTGGATCATGCGGAAGCCTGAGCAAGATGGTTGATTACATCCTTCGCAGAATTGTTTCGACGATCGCCGTCATGGCGATGGTTGGGATCTTCGTCTTCCTGCTTCTCAGGCTGGCGCCGGGCGATCCGGCGGCCATGATCGCCGGCAGGTAGTACCTTGTCTTGCATTGCAGATGAACAAACTGCTGTCTCTCATTTACTTTCTCCTGCTGACGAATTAACTGCTCTGGCTTTTGAATTTGTCCACAGATTCGCGGCCGACGCAGCGCGACGCCTAGCCGGGTTTATGCACGGCGCTGAACGTTTGGCGGCCTGAGGCGGTGATCTGGTCGCCGTTTCGGTTCTTTTTGACAAGCTGGTTGGGGCGCCGGCGGTGATCCGTCGTGATGGAAGGCGGGGTTTGCGGGTTGCGGTCGGCGGGTTCGTTTCGGGGCGCGTTGCGCCCCGTCGGCTAGTCACGAGCCGCGGAATGCGGTCGAGGACGATGCGCAAGATGGCCTGGTCGGGACAGGATGTCGGCAGGTGCAGGCGGATTTGGGTCTTCATCTCGACCACCCGTGCAGCAATTCTGAGGAGGCGCAAACGCAGGGTGTCGAACTGCGCGACTGCAAAGCTCGAGCGTTTCGGCATCGCGGCGCGCAGACCCCACATGAGCCAGTAGGCGCCAGCATGCAGGAACAACCGGAACTGGTTGGCCGTCGCTCTTGTGCAGGAGGTGCGGTCGGCGGCGAGATGCGTCTTCCAGGACTTGATGTGGTTCTCGGCCGCTCCGCGCCGACAGTAGAGATCCTCGTAGAGCGCCTTGGCCTTGCCACCGGCAAGGTTGGTGACGATGAAGCGGGTATCGGCGCCTTGGGCGCCGACCTCGACCCGCGCAATGATGCGCTCGACGCGGCTCCAGCTGGCGGCGCCGTCAACGAACTCCTTGAACCTGCGGACGTTGCCCGTCTTCGCCGACGCTTCGAAGCGCGCCGTCGTGCTGGCTTCCAGCTCCATGACATGCTTGCGCAATGTGGTGGTGGGCGCCAGGCCGAAAATGAAATCGATATCGTTGGCGCGGCACCAGTCGATGATCTGCGGACTGCAGTAGTGGCTGTCGGCCCGGATCAGGATCCGGGTAGTCGGCCAATTGCTCCGGATCGCCCGCACCAGGCGGCGCAGGTGGGGGCGGACTTCTGCCCCACTCGGCCGCTTGGCCGGTCGCAGGATCGCGCTGACGAACCGTCCCGCGCCATCGAACACCACGATCGGCTGGAAGCCGTATTCGTCGTAATGGGCATTGAACAGCCGCAATTGCTGGCCGCCATGCACGGCGTCAAAGGTGTCGTCAATGTCGAGCACGATCCGCTTCGGAACCTGGCGGAAGGAAGCGCAATAAAGGTCGACCATCGCACGGCCCATAGCGACCAGTTCCCGCACGCCGGGCAGGTTCTCCAGCCGGCACAGCGTCGACTGGGAGGCCAGATCCCGACCCGAAGGCAGCGCATCCTGGGCCATCTTGAAGATCGGATCGGAGCGCAGCCGGTTGGCATCATTGCCATCCTCATAACCGGCGGCAATCATCTTCATGCGGAAGCCGATCATATCGGCCAGGCTGTGGACGACCTGGTCCGGGCAGCGCGGATCATCAATGCAGCGCGCCAGACGGTCGGCCACACGCAGCCGCTTCTCCACCTCGGCCAGAGCCAGAACGCCGCTGTTGGACGACAGCATGCCGCCGTCGAAACGGGCGACGACGGACTTGCCGCCGACAGATGACAAACCGCTCAGCGGCAGCGTAAGATCATTCATGGCGGGTGTGGTCTCCGGGCAATGAGTCGGATCGGCCTTAGCAACCAAATCCTACGTCATTCCAACGGTTTGCACCACACTCGCCAACCCGCCGTGAATTTTTCAGGCTAGCCCGGATATCTCACACAGTCTTTCGGCGCGAGGCTGGCGGCAGCGATTTTGCAGGCGCTTGAGCTGCGGGCAAGGGATGTCGGCCGCTTGGAGCGGGTTGGTGTGGTTCGGCGCTGTTTCCTTGCTGTTGACGGGATGGGTGGATGGGGCCGCTCAGGCGGCGGCTGCCAAGAGCCGGGCATAGGTCAGGGCCCATTCGCGCTGGAAGGGACAGGCGGAGTTCATGGCCAGCTTGATGCGGCGCACCGAGACGCTGACCAGGGCGCCGATCTTGAACAGCTTGAGACGGATGGTGGCGCAGCTTGCCCTGGCGAGCCGTGTGTCCACCAGGCCGATGCGGCGCAACGCGCAGATCAGCACATAGGCCATCGAGGCGAACCAGAGTCTGAGCTGGTTGGCGCGCAGGGTGGCGGCAGAGGTGCGGTCGGCAAACAGGTCGAGCTGGCATTCCTTGATGCGGTTCTCCATCTCGCCGCGGGCGCAGTAGAGGTCCTCGTAGAGGCATTGCGCCGGCCAAGCCTCAGCCTCGAGCGAGGTGACGACAAATCGCGGGTTGGCCTCGCCTTGCGTCCACTCGGCCTTGGCCACGACCCGGCGCCGGCCGCTCCAGCTCTTGCGCGTGGTCCACAGGAAATCCTTGAAGCGGCGGGCGGGCCGGCTGGTGAGGGCACTTTCTGCCTTGGCCGCCTCCAGTTCAGCCGCGATGTGGCGGACCAGCCGAACATTGCGGGCCAGACCGAACAGGTAGTCGACGGCGTTGGTTTCGCACCAGGCCATCAGCTCCTCGCGGGCGAAGCCGGAATCGGCGCGCAGCACGATGCGGACCTTGGGCCAACGCTGACGCAGCTGGCACACGATGCGCTCGATCTCCTGAACCGCGCCGGCGGCCGCGTCGATGTTGGCGGGCCGCAGCTTGGCGCACAAAACGTGATCGCCGCAGAAGATGTAGAGCGGCAGGTAGCAGTAGTTGCCGTAGTAGCCGTGGAAGAACCGCTCCTCCTGGTTGCCGTGCAGGGGATCGTCCGTGGCATCCAGATCCAGCACGATCTCTTCGGGCGGGGCGGCGTGCGCACCCATGAACAAATCGACGAACAGCGCCTCGATCGCCACCGGATCGTGGCTGATCTTGTGATAGCGCGAAGGCTGCGACCGGCTCAGCTCCAGCCGGTTGAGCGTCGACTTGCCGGCAACGGCCGCGCATTTCTTGTGACGGCGCGCCTTGAGCTTGCCGGCCAGCACCGCCAGCACCGGATCATGGCGCAACTCGTCATGGTCGTTCAGATCTTCATAGCCAAGCGCGAGCGCGAAGATGCGCTGACCGACCAGCGTCTTCACCTCATGCTCGATCAATGCCGGCCGGCGGACATCCACGAAGCAGCGGGCAAAGCGGCCGACCAGCCCGATCGCCCGGTCCGTCAGCCCCAGCAGAAGCGCGCCGGCATCGGAGGTGATCGTTCCACCGTCAAAACCGGCCACAACGGCGGCCACAACGGCGCCGCCTTTCAACAGGTGCAAAATCAAATCGTTCCGGTATACACTCTGTTTGCATCGGGGAATACCTCTGCTCAAGGTAAGTCTTTGTCGCAGAAGCATTTCTTTGATTCGGAGCCCCGATGCACTTCAACTGTGTGAGATATCCGGGCTAGATGCTAAATGCCAGGAGGCTTCGTCCACCGCCGTCGAGGATGCGTCTGCGGCCCTGGTCGCAGTTCCGGTGCTCGCGCCGCCGACGCGGTGACGGTCGCCGAGCCGGAACCGGCTGAATACGTCAAGATCTGCGACGTATACGGCGCCAGGGCGGCCGCCGAAGTGGCCGCGCTTGTCTATGAAACTGCGCTGGCTCAGTAGATTCCTTCTGGGCTCATGGAAAACCACTTATCAGTACTTAGACCCGACATCCGGTTCCGACCTCGCGCTGGTGACGAATGGCGGTGTAGCCTCAAGTGCTGCGAGTTGGCCGTTCCTTTCAACCTGGACGCGCTTGAACATTAACAGGTTCAGCGCATGGAAATCAGCCAACGTAACGAAGTGAAACTTGTACCCCTGGCTCCTAGCTCACGCTGGAACGGATGCATTTCATATCATGCCGCTTTATGCAGCCCGAATTTCAGCAGTCGACGCATTTTGGCGCAAACTCTCCTCTCCCGGCTGCTACCGTTTCCAAACATGCCGCCGCCCGAGCGGGCGTTTGTCGAAACGACAGACGAGTCCTTCGCCCGTGGCGCCTATAGGCTCAAAAGAGCACGGGTCAACCGCGCCGTCTGCGCTGGCTAATGAGGAGGAATCTACAAAAAATGGCGCTCAGAATTCGTACCAACTTCGAACACCAGGTGGAGGTCCTCGAAACAGTCTGGATCCCGCTTGCTGACGGAGCTCGGCTCGCCGCACGTATCTGGCTTCCGGTCGGTGTAGAGACATCGCCCGTGCCGGCGATCCTCGAATACGTGCCCTATCGCCGGCGCGACTACACTCGGCTGTGGGACGAGCCCATGCACGCCTATTTTGCTGGTCACGGTTACGCAACGATCCGCGTCGACCTTCGGGGAGCGGGCGACAGCGACGGATTGCTCGCTGACGAATACTTGCCGCAAGAGCAGAACGATGCGGTGGAGGTCATCTCTTGGATCGCCGCCCAGCCCTGGTGCACCGGCCGGGTCGGGATGATGGGAATCTCATGGGGTGGCTTCAACAGCCTGCAGGTTGCTGCCCTCAGGCCGCCCGCGCTCAAGGCGATCATCACTTCATGTTCGACCGACGACCGCTACAACGACGATATCCACTATATGGGCGGCTGCGTGCTGGGCGACAACTTCTCTTGGGCTTCGACTTTGTTCGGTCGCGTGAGTCCGCCGCCGCCCGATCCCGAGGTGGTCGGCGACGGCTGGCGCGAGATGTGGATGAAGCGGCTCGAGGCGACGCCCATGCTGTTGGAAACGTGGCTTTCTCATCAGCGCCGCGACGCCTATTGGAAGCACGGTTCGGTGTGTGGAGACTACGGTGCTATTCAGTGCCCGGTCTTCGCCATCGGCGGCTGGAACGACGGCTACCAGAACGCGATACCAAGATTGCTGGCGGGCCTGAAAGTGCCGCGCCTCGGACTCATCGGGGCGTGGTCGCATTTTTATGGGTTCGAGGACGGCGGTCCAGGCCCAATGGTCGGGATACTGCAGGAATTCTTGCGCTGGTGGGACCACTGGCTGAAGGATAGGGAAACCGGAATCATGACCGAGCCGATGCTGCGGGCCTACATGATGGATTCCGAGCGACCTGCCGCCAGGGTCGAAAACTGGCCTGGGCGGTGGATCGCCGAAAAGATCTGGCCAGTCTCTGACGGCGGCATCCAGATGGAGACCTTTTCTCTCAACGATCGCGGTGTACTGGACAAGCAACAGGAACGAGGCAGTCGTCCCATGTCGATCCGTTCGCCGCTGCAAATTGGATTCGCCGCGGGCGAATGGTGTCGTCACGACACCGGCACCGATCTCGCTACCGACCAGAGGGTTGAGGATGCGGGCTCTCTCTGCTTCGATGGCGAGCCGTTGGCCGAGAGGCTGGAGTTCCTCGGCGCGCCGGTCGCAACGCTGATGTTCTCCGTCGATCGGCCGGTCGCCCAGGCAGTGGTACGTCTCAATGACATTCACCCGGACGGGGCCGTGACGCGTATCTCCTGGGGCGTCAAGAACCTTTGCCACCTCCACGACCAGGAGAACCCGGTCGCCTTGGAGTCCGGCCGCCTCTACACCGTCACTTTCAAGCTCAACGACACCGCCTACAGCGTGCTACCCGGCCATCGCCTTCGGGTTGCCATCTCGACCAACTATTTCCCAATCGTCTGGCCGGCGCCGGAGCCTTTCACTCTGACGCTTATACCGGGCACCAGTAGCATCGCACTGCCGTTGCGCCAACCTCGTCTCGATGACAGCAGCGTGGAGTTCGGTCAGCCGGAGGCCGCCCCCCCAGGTCCTGCGACCACGCTGGAAGCGGGCTCCATGCGCCAGACGGCGCACTTCGATGCCGGCACCGGCCGGTGGGAGCTTGAGATCATCGCCGATGGGGGCCGTGAGCGGATCGAGGAAATCGATCTCTTAACGGGCTCGTGGCGCCGCGAAGCATGGTCTGTTCATCCCGACGATCCCACGAGTGCCGCTGGCGAGATAACCTCCAGATATGAGAGGAGTAGAGGAGACTGGACAATTCTCCACAAAGCTCATTGCACTATGACGATTGCAAGAGATCACTATCGCATCCATGCTGACCTCGACGCCTACGAAAATGGCGAGCGGGTATTCGCCAGATCGATCACAAAGAAGGTGCCGAGGGACCACACGTAAGGCCACGGTCGTGTCGATCATGCTGGTGGTTGCAAATGAGATGATCGGATCCTCCCTCATGTGCGATTGCCTCATGCGGTGAATGTCAACGTTATGAGCGGCAATGCGGCAATGCTAGATTGTGGCGGTAGCACACGCAAAAGAGAGGTAAGCTGCCGCGAAGACGCTACAATTCGCGGCGTTGGTGTCCCGAAGAATGCGTCTCAACGCTATGTAGCGGCGGCTGACGGGCAGCTATTTCGCGAGTTTATGGCAACTCAGCCAAGATGTATGGTCGCGATGGATTTACGCGCTTTTGCCAAATGTTGGAGTGGCGAGTTGATAATGCTAAGTCTCGATCCGAGACTTATTGCGCCTAACCAAGCATAATAGGTTAGGAGAAGGAAGACAGAAGTCATATTCTTGTCTTATCCAGAAAAGCCAATACGGCAGCAACTGGCGTCGAGGAGGTTCCCATGAGCTACCGCGTTTTAACCGGCCACGTCAGCCAAGAGACAAACACCTTTAACAAAAATCCGACCACACTTGAACATTTCCGGGCCTCGGAATTGTTGTTAGGCGACGAAATTCCGTCTGCCAAACGTGGTACGCGCACGATGTTGGGCGCGACTTTTGAGGCGGCGGAGAAATTCGGCTGGACGCTTTCCCATCCACTTGTGGCTAGAGCGAACCCGGGGGGCAAGGTCACAGCGCAAGCTTTTGAGCAGCTTTGCGAATGGTTCCTCGCGGGTGCCAAACATTGCGATGGAGCGCTCTTTGAGCTGCACGGTGCAATGGTCGCCGAGGGTTGCGAGGACGCTGAAGGCGAGCTACTCGCGCGGCTGCGAACTTTGATGGGGCCAGACGCACCAATAGTTGTTACTCTAGATCTGCACGCCAACGTCACAGAAAAGATGGCGGCAAACGCCTCGGCCTTGATTGCTGTCCGCACATATCCTCACATAGACTATTATGAACGCGCGTGGCAGGGGGCAGAACTCCTCGATCGTGCCCTTCGCGATGAGATTCATCCCAAGACTGTGATTGCCAAGCGCCCGATGCTATCCGGCCTTGACGGCGGGCGAACTCAAGTGGGCCCCATGTGCGAATTGATCGATCGCAGTGAGGCGCTGGAGACTTCGGGAAAAGCGCTTGTCGTTAGCGTGTGCTCAGGATTTGAACTGAGCGACATTTACGATGTGGGGCCAAGTGTTACGGTTACCACCGACGGTGACACAGCTGCCGGACAGCATATCGCCGAGGAATTCATGGATTATGCGTGGGAAACGCGAGACTTCATTTCCGCTCCTTGGGCAGAGGCCAACATTACGCAAGCTGTAGAACGTGCCAAGGCCGGCGAGTTTCGTGCGGAAAAACCTTTGGTACTTGCTGACAACAGCGATAACCCTGGCGGGGGCGCATACGGCGACACAACCGACCTGCTGCGTGCAATGATCGCGGCCGACCTCCAAAATGCAGCGTTCCATGCTATTTTTGATCCAGCGGCGGTTCAGACCGGCATCGCCATCGGCGTTGGGAACAGTGGACGGATTACCCTCGGTGGCAAGCTGGCCCCTGAGATGGGCGGGGGGCCACTCGAGGTCGATGCGCATATCGTCTCGATAACTAATGGCCAATTTCGCTGCCATGGGCCTTCCTACATCGGCGGAGGCGCGTGGAACAACTTTGGGCCGAGCCTGCTTCTGCGCATAGGCGGCATCGAAGTCGCGGTAATTTCGCGAAACGGACAATGCGTCGACATGGCGCAACTTACATCTCTCGGAATCGACCCTCTACATTGCGCGACCATCGCAATTAAGTCGTCCCATCATTTCCGTGCGGAATTCGGGCCGATCGCGCGCGGTGTGATCATGGTCGATGGCGGGGGTATGTTGCGACTGGAACCAACACGCTTCTGTAACGTCCGTCGTCCGATTTGGCCATTTGACGACATCAAACTATGACAGGCGCGTGAGAGTTGAGCTCGCTAGCATCGTCTGCAAGACGTATGTACTGGTAGTTTCTGCAAGTACGCGAGGGTGTGCAGCAGACTGCCATTTGGCGCGGGCAGAAAAGAGACTACGTCGCAGTATCGGTGTTATCTGCAATTGCGGCTCAAGAGAACATGGGCCAACGCTTTATAGGTGGACTGTCGCTTTGCAACTCTATTCATGGCATATTCTATAATGATGACATTCAGAACGCGAAATTCTCAGCCCAGAGAGCAATTTTGCCTATATCGATCCGTATTGACATGACATGAGCGCATTTCATGCGGATGTTGAATAGGGGGGTGGACTAATGTGCATTCGAGCGCACATGGCTCCTGTTCTGGTACCGTGTGTGCCGACTTCACCCAAAGGCATTAAAACATTCCATGCCGCAGGCCCTTTCTGAAGTCTGCGTTTCAACAGCGGAACCATTTTGGCGTAGATCTGCTACGCGCGGGTGCTAATTTAAGGTACATCACCGCTAGATGGAAAAGAGAGGGCCTAAATGGCTTAACGAGTGCAGTCGCCGTTTCGCATCACACGTTTGAAGGGGAACTGAACAATGACTATTTCTCGACGCAATCTCTTCAAAGCGAGTATCGCCGCCGGAGCGGCTTTGTCGCTGCCTTCCGTCCTGCGTGCGCAGACTGCAGCGGACAGCGCTCGGACGGTACGAATGGCGAAGGCCATCCCGAGTGTTTTCGATCCAATCACTTCGACCGCCGGCGGAGTTTATGATCATGCCATGGCGATCTATGACACGCTATTTGCGTTTGATTCTAAGTTTATATCCAGGCCGCAAATGGTGGGAAATTGGGGCCTCTCCGATGACAAGAAGACTTACACTTTTGAGCTGCGCGATGGCCTGGGCTGGCACGATGGCACTCCCGTCACGGCGGCAGATTGTGTGGCCTCTATTAGGCGTTGGGCCCAAGTCAACCCGGCTGGCCAATTTATGATGACGCGGGTCCGGGATATATCGAAAAGGGATGAAAAAACTTTCACTATCGCGCTGAAAGAGCCGTTAGGGCTCCTTCCCGATCTTCTCGCAAAATGGCTTTACGTAATGCGCGAGAAAGATGCAGGTAGGTCGGCGACAGAGGCGGTATCGGCTAACATCGGATCGGGACCGTTCAGGTTCGATCACGAGCTCGCCCAGCCGGGCGCGAGTTTCACTTACAACCGCAATGATAGATATGTGCCGCGCCAGGAGCCGTCTGATGGGCTAGCTGGTGGGAAAATCGTCAAGGTCGACCGGGTAATCTGGGAGAATATTGGCGATCCACAAACAGCTATCGCAGCCCTGCAGGCAGGCGAGATTGATTATTATGAGACCCCGCCTGCGGATCTGTTCCCAACGATTGTTGGCGATCCAAACCTTGAGCTCCAGGCGCTATATGGACAAGACTTTTTCCTGAGGATCAATTGCCTACAGAAGCCATTCGACAATGTAAAGGCGCGCCAAGCATTGCTTCACCTAGTCGATCAAGAAGCATTTTTACAGGTTCTTTCCTCTGATCCCAAATATACGAATACCGTCACGTCATTTTTTGGGAGTGGCAATCCCGTATCAAACGACAAAAACACCGGCTGGTTTAGAAAGGGGGGCAACCCCGAAAAGGCCAGGCAACTTTTCGAGGAGGCGGGATATGCGGGTGAGCCAGTCGTTATCCTGCAGCCAACAGATTGGCCGGATGGAAGCAACACATCGCAAATTCTCGCAGATGCTTTGCGCAAGATTGGGATCAATGCCCAGCTTGCCCCAAGCGACTGGAACGGGCTTGCGGCGCGCCGTTCAAATAAAAGACGGATTGAGGAGGGGGGCTGGAGCATCTTCATAACAAGTGAGTCCGACTTCTCGCGTGGCGAGGCGCATGCGACACCAGATCTCGCGTTGAACGGCGACAAAGCTTGGTACGGGTGGCCGAAGAGTGACGAATACGAAGCACTGAGAGCCAAATGGGCCGAAGTTGCAACAATTGAGGAGCGCAAAGTTCTCGCCCGCAAGATGCAGGCAATCGCTTGGGACTATGTGCCTGAGGTTTTGTTGGGCCAATATGCAGCCCCAATTGTGCGCCGAAGAACGCTCACCGGACTAATTGGCATGCCCGATGTTATCATTATGTGGAACATGCATAAGGCTAATGCTTAATGGCTGTCTACATCCTACGTAGAATGGTCTCCACCGTCGCTGTCATGGCGATGGTGGGGATTTTCGTCTTTCTGCTTCTCAGGTTAGCACCCGGCGACCCTGCGGCCGTGATGGCTGGCAGGTCGGCTACAGAAGAGATGATCGCCGGCATCCGTGAACAGCTGGGGCTCAACGATTCGCTTGCGGTCCAGTTCATCCATTGGATCCGCGACATGCTCAATGGTGATTTTGGCACTTCCATCTTTGCTGGGAGACCAGTGCTCGAGCTGATCTCGCAACGCCTTGAGCCGACGCTTTCGCTATCGATCCTGACGATGCTCCTATCTATATCTGTCGGAGTCTTATTCGGTATCTTTGCCGCCTGGCGAGCCAACGGGTTCGTCGATCGCCTCCTCGCGGCTTTTTCGGCACTCAGTTATTCCGTCCCGGTTTTTGTCATCGGCTATTTTCTCATATACTTTTTTGCTATCAAGACACACTGGCTACCGGTTCAGGGATATGTGCCGATCGATGGGGGCCTCGGGCCGTGGTTTGTGCACCTAGTCCTGCCCACAGTGGCGCTAGGTCTCGGCTACATTGCATTTATCGCCCGGATCACGCGTGCGAGCATGCTCGAGGTGCTATCGGAAGACTATATGCGCACGGCCGCTGCCAAAGGCGCTTCGTCCTATGCCATGCTTTTCCACCATGCCTTGAAGAATGCCGGCGTCCCAATCCTGACTGTCATCGGCATAAGCTTCGCCTATCTGATTGGTGGCGTCGTCCTTACTGAAACAGTGTTCAACATACCCGGTATAGGTCGCCTGGTCGTGGATGCAATCAGCAACCGCGACTATCCAATCATTCAGAGCGTGCTGATCCTCACTTCGGGTCTGTACGTGCTTATCAATCTCACGGTCGATCTTGCCTATACGCTGATCGATCCACGCATCCGGTATTGAAATGGCCCTCCTTTCCGCACCAATAGACGCCGTCCCGATGAGGCGGCTGCAGTTATCCGAACTTCCCCGTCTGGCAAGGCGACACCCGCTGGCCTTGGTAGGTGGTGGTCTCCTTGCACTTCTGATTATTCTGGCGCTCGTTGCACCGCTTTACGCCGGAGATCCGGTGAACATGGATCCGTTCAAGCGTCTCCAGCCACCATCAGCCGAGATGTGGTTCGGGAGCGACAGTCTGGGCCGCGATGTGTTTGCCCGAACGATCTTCGGCGCACGCATCTCCCTCATGGTCGGATTGCTCTCGGCGGCATGCGCGGCTCTTGCCGGGCTTCTGATCGGTGTCACCTCCGGCTACAACCGAAGCTTCGACAACGTCGTCATGCGGGTCATGGATGCCCTGATGTCGATACCGACGATTCTGCTGGCGATTGCTCTCATCTCTCTGACAGGGCCCGGGATCGGCATCCTCATTGTCGCCATCGCGATCCCAGAGACGCCCGCCGTCGCGCGACTGGTTCGTTCGGTGGTTCTCGGTGTTCGCGAGCGTCCCTACGTGGAGGCTGCGGTCTGCGGCGGTGCGCGCCTGCCGAAGGTGCTGTGGCGACATATCCTGCCGAGCACAGTTCCGGCGCTGATGGTCCAAAGCGCCACAGTCTGCGCCAGCGCGATCCTGACGGAGGCGGGGCTGAGCTTCCTCGGCGTAGGCGTGCCGCCCGAGATTCCGAGTTGGGGCAATATGATCGCCAGTTCACGGCTATATCTCGCCATCGCCCCATTGACGATCTTTGCCCCCGGTACCTGCCTTGCCGTCACGGTCCTTGCCGTCAACCTGCTCGGAGATGGTTTGCGCGATATGTTCGATCCCCGCTCAAAAGGGAGACGCTGAGCATGCTGATGAGAGAATCTGCAAAGGATGATGTGCTTCTCGACGTTCGCGATCTTGAGACACACTTTTATGGCGAGGAAAGCGTCACCCGCGCCTTAGGCGGCATCAGCTTCCAAGTGAAGAAAGGTGAAACGCTCGGCGTGGTCGGGGAGTCGGGATGCGGCAAGAGCGTCACCGCGCTTTCCATTCTGCGTCTGCTGCCGAAGCTGACCGCCAGGACTGTCGGTGGCGAGATCCGCTATCACGGACGCGATATCCTTGAGCTGTCAGATCGGGAGATGCGAAAGATCCGCGGTGACCAGATCGCCATGATCTTCCAGGAGCCAATGACGAGCTTAAATCCGGTGTACACCGTCGGCCATCAGATCGCCGAAGCGGTTCAGATCCACACCAAGGCCTCGCGGTCCGTTGCGATGGCAAAGGCCGAGGAAATGCTCCGTCTCGTCCGCATCGCGGACCCCGAGCGTCGCGTCAACAACTATCCGCATGAAATGTCCGGCGGGATGCGTCAGCGCGCCATGATCGCCATGGCTCTTGCTTGCTCGCCGGAACTGTTGATTGCCGATGAGCCGACGACTGCGCTCGACGTCACCATCCAGGCGCAGATCCTGCGGCTCATCGTTGACCTGAAGGAGCGCACGGGAACGGCCGTCATGTTCATCACGCATGACCTGGGCGTTGTAGCCGAGACATGCCAACGCGTGATCGTCATGTATGCCGGCCGGATTGTCGAGCAGGCCTCGGTGACGGATCTCTTCGCGGCTCCCGCGCATCCCTACACTCAAGGCCTGATGCGATCGGTGCCGGATCCTCGGCGCGGCCGCCAGCGCCGCCTTCCAGAAATCCCCGGCATCGTGCCAAGCTTGCGCGAGCCGATTGTTGGGTGCAGCTTCGCGCCTCGCTGCCCGTTCGCAATTGATATTTGCCGCGAGAAGATACCCATCCTACGTGATGTTAGCGCGGGCCACGCCGCAGCTTGTTGGCGCGCGGAAGAGGTGATGGGCGCATGAATCCTTTGCTGAAAGTCGAGAACCTGACCAAGCATTATCCGCTTGGCGCCGGATTCCTGAAGAAGACCATCCCGGTGATCCGAGCGGTGCAGGATGTATCCTTTTCGGTCGAGGCGGGCGAGACACTTTGCATCGTCGGTGAATCCGGCTGCGGCAAGTCCACCGTGGCGCGGCTCTTGATGCGGCTCGTCGAGCCGACGGCTGGCCGCGTGCTGATCGACGGGACCAATATTGCGGGCCTCAAAAAGGACGCGCTTCACGCCTGGCGCCGTCGGATGCAGATGGTGTTTCAGGATCCTTACTCATCCCTCAATCCTCGGCTTACCGCCGGACAGATCATCACCGAACCCGTGGAGAATTTCGAGCGCCTCAGCCGCAAGCAACGCCAGGCACTTGCCGCGGACCTTCTCCGAAAAGTCGGAATGTCACCTGAGATGATGCAAAGGCTCCCGTCCGAGCTGTCGGGCGGTCAGCGGCAGCGGCTCGGCATCGCACGTGCCCTGTCGCTCAACCCCTCTCTCATCATCGCCGACGAAGCAGTGTCAGCCCTTGACGTCTCCGTGCAGGCGCAGATCTTGAATCTGCTTCTGGATCTGCAGCAGCAGATGGGCATCGCCTTCGTCTTCATCTCGCATGACCTTGGCGTCGTGGAGCATATCGCGCATCGCGTTGCCGTTATGTACCTGGGGCGCATCGTCGAGCTCGCCCCCAGCGAGGCGCTCTTCGCGAAACCGGTCCATCCCTACACCGAGGCGCTGATCGCGGCAGCTCCGGTGCCGGATCCGACACGGGTTCGTCTGGAGGCGCCCGTCGAAGGCGAGGTGCCAAGCCCCATCAACCCGCCGAGCGGGTGCGCGTTTCATCCGCGTTGCCCACTCGCGGTGGAGCGGTGCCGCATCGAAGTGCCGCCTTTGGTGCCGATGGAGGACGGGCGCGTCTTGGCATGTCATGTGCGCGCTCCGGCTGCAGATGCTTGGAAACAGTCAAATGTAATTGCCAGAGATCGAGGCACTCCGATCATAGAGACACGTGCTTCGTTCTCGAAATAAAGAGGCCGGACGCAGAACGGGCGCTGATCGGCATCCAATGGTGAGAAGTTTATGGAAAAAGATCCACGCGAAAATGGCATCCGTGATCCTATTCAGGACGATGCGTTCGATGAGGTCGGATCAATTGCAACGAACGTTGCTGATGGCTTCACAATGGCAGCTGTCGGCGATCTTCTTTACGGACGCCCTGTAAAAAACGGCTATTATCCGGGCTTGGACGAAGTCTTGAACATTTTCGATGGGAAGGACGTCGTGTTTGGAAATCTGGAGACTAACATCTTAGAGGTTGAGTCGAAGGGGTGCCCTCAAGCTGAGTATGGCGGAGCTTATTTGATCAGTGTTCCGGAAGTGGGACCCGATCTGCGCGAAATGGGCTTCAATATGGTCAGCCGTGCGAATAACCATACACTCGACTGGGGTGTAGAAGGCATGCGCGAAACCAGCCGCGCGCTAAATAAGAGCGGGATTGTCCATGCAGGAGCTGGCGACAATCTGGCTCAGGCCGGTGCCGCCCGGTTCCTTGAAACCCCACGTGGTAGAGTGGCGCTAGTCTCCTTTGCGGCTACGTTCGAACCTATGGCTCGTGCTTGCGATCCTGCGGGCGAGGCTCCGGGCAGACCAGGGCTTAATCCACTTCGTTTGGCGAAAAGCATCGTCGTCTCGCCTGAAATGCTTCCAAACCTAAGGCAGGTGCGAGAGGCGCTTCCCTGGTATGCGCCCCCTCCCAACGACGCTTCGCGTGTGGTCATTCCGTGGCCATTTGGGGAGATAGTATTCAAAGCAGGGGAAAAACCCGGTTTCAGCTTTGAACCAAATGCGAGGGATGTCGATGACATTTTGCGCAACGTGCGCCAGGGCAAGCAGTTCAGCGACTTCTGCATAGCCACGAACCACGGACACGAGCCGGGGGAGTTCAGCCGAGAACCGGCTGACTTCGAACAAGCATTTGCGCGCAAACTGATCGACGCTGGAGCGGATGTATATATTAACCATGGGCCCCATCACGTCAGAGGTATCGAAATCTACAAGGGGCGACCAATTTTCTATGCCCTCGGTAATTTCTTCAATCAGGACTTAAGGTCCCCAGTCGGTGCCGACATGTTCGACGCGCACGAAAAGGATCCTCGAATTGACACCGATGCTGAGGTAAGCGCTCACGAAATGGCGGTGGGATATCCGTCAGCAGAGGGATTTATTCCGCTTCGCGACGCAGAGTTCTACGAAGGCGTCGTCAGCGTGAGCCGTTTCGAGGGAAACCAGCTGGCCGAGATCCGGCTCTATCCAATTGAGCTCCGTCGGACCGCCAGATTTGCCAACCGCGGTGTGCCACGCCTTGCACCGTCGCCGCAAGGACAGTCAATCCTCAGGAGAATTCAGGAACTTTCTAAGCCATTCGGCACGGCAATCGAGATCGACAACTGCGTCGGAACGATCCGCCTGCAGCCATGCTTGCCCCGGAGAAGCTAGTCGGAAGCGCATATCAGGCCTTCAACATCTTAAAGGCGGCAGCTCTTTTGTCCGCAGGGAGAAGAGGCTTAGTCCCGTCGCGAAGGACAGCGAGATCCGGAAGGTCTAAGTGTGCGCTTGAAAGGCTGGATGAATCGGAGTTCGATCTCTTGCCAGGATTGACTGGACTTCGCGCCGTCGATGTGCAACCGAAACGACGTAGAGACCGGCGTGAAGGTAAGGCGAGCTTCATTCGGCAACTAGCACATAAGGATCGCGGCATTCGGTGTGACGTTTAAGCCTGTGTCCGATCCACCTAGGCTGGTCAACTCGCCAGGGAAGTGGCATTTCGAAGAAGTGTTGGTTACGATATGCGCCAGAGCAATCAGCTGTACGCGGTGGAATACGTTCGGTTTCAATGGAATTCCAAAGCTGCTGGGCATCACGGCCAGCTGATGCAGCATTGGGATCGCAAAGTCTCAAGATGGCTCACGATCCGGTCCTCAATGGGATGATAGCCGGAGCACCAATCGCCTTCGCGCCGCACAGCCGATCGCTCCGGGTCTGGCAGTTAGCCCGTCTACGCCCGCGGCCAGGCCGAGAACCTGATCAAGATGCACACGAGCCAGCTCGCCTCCGACCGCACCAGCTGCCGCTCGCCACCCGGTCCGCCTCGTTTTGCACACCGCCGCAGTCCGCAACCGGGCGCCGGCCGCAAAGCGCGTCGTGTTCGAAACGGGCCCGCGTCGGTGTGGTTCTATCATGCGCTGCGCGCCGAGGGATTGCCAGCCATCTGCATCGATGAGGGCTATGCCAAAGCCGCTCTCGATATGGCGGCGAAAGGATGCGAATGACGCCGATGGTTTGGCGCGTCTTGCTGAAGCAGGGTTCTTTGGCGAGGTGCGCGTGAAAAGCTTCGACAGTATGTTGACCCGCACGCTCGCGGCAGCATGCACCCGGCTGGTCTGGATCGCCGTCGAGCTATCCAACCAGATCCGAGGGATCATGAAAACGTTGGGCTTGCTCGTTCCCGCCTGTAAGGGAGGTCATTCGAAAAGAATCTCCGGAGCCTCTTATCGATCAGACGGAGCTTGCTCCTGTCGTGCTACCGATGTTGGAAGCCTGGCGCAGCATTCGCATCCGTGCCGCCGAGCTTGGGCGCCAGCTTGTCGCAGATGCACGTCAAAGCCAAGCATGCCGCATACTCATGTCTATCCCCGGCATCGGCGCCATCACCGCAACCTCTTTCGCCACTGTCTCCGGGCACTCCAAGAAGTCCCGCTCTGCTGCCGCTTGGATCGGCCTGACAACTCGCCGCTACCAATCGGGAGAAGTCGATTATGACGGCCATATATCCCGACGCGGCGATCGACGTTTACGGGGGACTTCTCTATGAGGCTGCGGCGGTCATCCTGACACGCAGCTCGATCGACAGCAGCCTGCGCACGTAGGGCCGGGAGAGGGTTGGCTTCAAACGAGCCGGGGGCTGTGGTGCGGGCAAACTGGCGGATAACGCATTCGATGCTCAAGACCGGTGAGTTCTTGGATCGAAATGCAGGCGCCACAGCATGAAATCTTGCGAATAGCGTTCAGGCCGGAGCAACGCTTTTGGGGAACGCGGCGAACTGTGTGCGTATTCCAATGATTCGTACCCATCCGGTGAAGACCGCAGACGTGCGTATCCGGCGGCCTTGAGCACCGCGGTGCTGGGGTCAAGCTTTCGATGGAGAGACGCGATGATATTCTTCGAGGAGGAGTTTGACCTCCTCGATGCCTTCATCGGTGAAGGCCAAGATCCCGTCGTCATCGTTGGCGCCGTACACCCAGATTGCGTATTTGGGTAATTCCCGGACACCCTTTTCGCTAAATCCCGACAGTGATTTCGGTAATTCGCGGACAGCGTTTCCGCTAAATCCCGGACAGTTCTCGGGAGCGGATTTAACGGTCGGTTCTCGGCTGCGCCGTTCTGGCAGTTTGGCCTCTCACGATGACGTTGAGAGGGGCCATGCCGAGACGGAAGCAAGCGAGACGAACGAGTGTGAGGGATATCCAAGCGATCTTGCGCCTGACCCATGAGCAGGGTCTTTCGGTGCGTGAGGTGTCAGAACGGCTGAAGATCAGCAAGACGACGGTATCGACCTATTTGCTGCGGGCGCGGGAGGCCGGGCTGGCATGCTGGCCGCTGCCGCCCGGCCACGACGAGGCGACGCTTGAGCGGCTGCTGTTTGGCCGTGCCGGTCGTCCGCCGCAAGACCTGAGCGAACCGGACTTTGCGCTGATCGCCAGGGAGTTGAAGCGCAAGGGGGTGACGCTGACGCTGTTGTGGCAGGCGTATCGCGCCGCCCATCCGGACGGCTACGGCTACACTTGGTTCTGCGAGCACTTCGCCGCTTTCGAGCGCCGGACGAGCGCCACATTCCGCAACCGGCATGCGGCGGGCGCGGTGATGCAGACGGACTATGCCGGGCAGACGGTGCCGGTGATGGATCCGGCGACCGGCGCCATTTACCCGGCGCAGATTTTTGTCGCGGTGCTGGGTGCCTCCAATCTGACCTTCGCCTTTGCCAGCTCCAGCCAAAAGCTGCCGGACTGGATCGAGGGCCAGGTGCGAGCGCTCGCCTTCTTCGGCGGTGTCACCAGAGCGATCGTATGCGACAACCTGAAGGCCGGTGTCGTCAAGGCGCTGTGGTTCGAGCCGACGCTGAACGCGACCTTTGCAGCCATGGCCGAGCATTACCATACCACCATCCTGCCGACCCGAAGCCGGAAGCCGCGCGACAAGGGCAAGGTCGAGGGCGCGGTGCTGATCGTCGAGCGTTGGATTCTGGCACGGCTCAGGAATGATGGGAAAGCCGCGCTCGCATTCTCCATGAGATGCCAGCGGTCGGCGACCTGAACCGCATGCGGCAATGCCTTGGCGGTGGCTTCGCCGTAACCGCCGCCGCGGTCGCGCGAGACGGTTTCGATCTCAGGGTGACCGGCAAGCCAAGCCTCGACGGTGGCAACTTCACGATCGGGCAACAACGTCACGATCCGCCGTCGCTTCAGATCGCAGACGATCGTGCCGTAGCGATGGTTACGGCGATAGGCCCAGTCATCAATGCCGACAATCTTGGTAGGGTCTGTTCGTAAGTAAACAGGCCCGTCGCCGCACCACCCGCAGCAATGTGTCATTGCTGACCGGAACCGTCAGCCGCTTTGCAAAACTAGCCGCCGGCCGGCCGCCGAGCGCCAGTCCAAGATGATGAACGATACACTCCAATCGCGAGGTCCGGCGCGATCGCTCGGTGACAACACTGTCGTCAAAGCGCTCGGCGAAGATTCGTCGTCGGCACAATGTTGCATCGCAGACGAAGCGCCGCGCGACGAGGCGGAGCTCTACCTTCGTCCCACTACAGGGAAGATCGGACACGCGTCGAACATAGCGGCTGTGGACCCGGCTCGACACTCTGCGGCAAAGAGGGCAAGGCCGCGCCGGCGTCCCTGACCGCGCAGTAATGACGATCACTCCTTCGTTCTCAGCGATGGCCTCGACGACCAATCCCGCCGGAATCAAGGACGACAAACGCAAATTTCTCACCATGGTGCTGATTCCCCTCAGAAAACAGCACCACGCCGCCATGCAAAATCATCAAATTGAGTCAGACCCAAAATTGGACGCCGATCGGGGGTCAGTTTTGGAGGCCGTTTGACAAGCGAAGCGCTCATCCAGAACCTGACCCTCGGTCTCGAGCCCGAGGACGGCGTCATCTGGGTGCGCATTTCGCAAAAGCCGGACAGGGGTTCCGCTAATTCCCGGACAGCGATTTCGCTAATGTCGGGACAGTTTGGCGGCGACGGTGCTCGGGTGCCTTGTTGCGTTCATGGATGATTGATTTCGCTGTTTTCGGCGCCGGTCAAGAGAGGCGCTGCCTTTTGCTTTCGCATGCTGTCGCCATGGAGCACGATACGGTGGGCGTTGTGCACGATCCGATCGAAAATGGCGTCGGCGACCGTTGGGTCCGCGATCAAGTCATGCCATCTGGCCACCCGGACCTGGGCGGTGATCAGGGTGGATTTGCGGCGATAGCGTTCCTCGACGATTTCGAACAGATGGAAGCGCTGTTGGTCGGTGAGGGAGTGGGTCCGAAGTCATCCAGGATGAACAGTTGCGCGCGGGTGAGCTTGTCAATGAGGCGTGGGAAGCGGCCATCGAGACGAGCGAGCGCCAAATCCTCGAACAGGCGCGGCACGCGCACATAGAGCACGGAATGATGGAGCCGTGCCGCTTGCCGGCCGAAGGCGCAGGCCAGCCACGACTTGCCGGTTCCGGTCTGGCCGGTGACGATTAGGTTCTCATGCGCCTTCAGCCATTCGCCCTGGGCGAGCGCCATGGTGCTGCGCCGGTCGAGCCCGCGCGGCGCGGCAAAGTCGATGTCCTCAATGCAGGCTTCGGGAAAGCGCAACCTGGCTGAGGCGAGCCGGTTCCGGACGCGCTTGGCCGTATGATCCCGAACTTGTGCGTCAGACCCCCTTTTGCGCGAAAAACCAGGGTCCCGATTCCGTGGTCATTGACAGCCGATCGCTCGGACTCCGTTTCAACACCATCAAACTGAGGGACAGCCACACAACTTGGCTATGCTCGCGAAGGCCGGCCCATTTCGGTATCTAGCACATAAGGATGGCGGCATCCGGTGTGACGTTTAAGCTTGGGTCCGATCCGCCCAGGGCTGGTCAACTCGCCAGGCAAGTGTCATCTCGAAGAAGTGTTGGTCACGATATGCGGCCAGAGCAACTAGGGTCAGGACCTATTAATTTGTTGAGTTGATGTCTGTTGAGTGATTCAAGGTGGCAGGAGGTGCCGCCTTGAGTGATTTGCTGATGTTGACGCCGGAGCAGATGCGCCGGATCGAGATTTTCCTTTGTCGCATGGTATTCCGCGTGTAGATGACCGCCGGGTGCTGAGCGGTATCCTATTCGTGATCCGCAATGGCCTTCGCTGGCGCGATGTCCCATCCGACTACGGTCCGCACAAGACCATCTATAACCGCTTCATCCGCTGGAGTCGGCTGGGTGTGTTCAACCGCTCGGAACTGGCCGCGCAGGGCGGTCAAACGGACAATCTGATGATCGATGCCACCCATCTCAAAGCGCATCGCACGGCGGCGAGCCTGCTCAAAAAGGGGCTCTACCCCGATGTATCGGACGTAGCCGCGGCGGCCCGACCACCAAGCTGCAGGTGGTCTGTGACGGCAAGGGACGCCCGCGGCTGCTGCATCTGAGCGAAGGGCAGGCCAATGATCACACGACTGCTGCGGCAGTGATCGAGGATTTGCCCGCCGCCAACGCCCTGCTGGCCGATCGGGCCTACAGTTCAGCGGCTTCCGCCAGGCGCTCGTCGAGCGCGGTATCACGCCATGCATCCCACCCCATGCCAAGCGTCGTGTTCAGCACAGCTACGATCCTGTCCTGTACCGACAACGCCACAGGATCGAGAACATGTTCGCACGCCTCAAAGACTTGGCGACGCATCCACACCAGGTACGACCGATGTGCTTACACCTTCCTGTCGGCGATCGCCTTCGCTGCAGCCTTCATCTTCTGGATCAATGAGTCCTGACCCTAGCTGTACGCGGTGGAATACCTGTTCGGTTTCAATGGAATCCCAAAGCTGCTGGGCATCACGGCAAGCTGATGCCGGTTGGGATTGCAATAATTGTCGCAAGATGGCGCAGCGATCCAGTCCTCAGGCGCCATCGCCGGAGCATCGGTCGCTTCCAGCGGCGGAGCCGATAGCTCCGAGTCTGGCAGTTAGTCTGCTCACATTGAATGACTTACATATCTTTCTGAGCCGAGTTCGCCATAGATTTGCGCCGTAAACGGCCAGTCGGGCGAGGGTAGGTTGGGCGAGACATTAGGATTGCCTCGCACCGGAGCGGGCGTTTTATTTCAGAAGCCGCCGGAATTCGATGACTTCATTGCAGCAGCCAATACAGATTGTTTCGAACCGGCCGCTCCATGGCGCTATCAATGGACAGTTGTCTAAAAATAACGACCTGGAATCTTAACTTCTGGCGGAAACGTAGAAGAGGCATTCATGAGCTACCGCGTCCTTACCGGCCAAATCAGCCAAGAGACAAACAGCTTCAACAAGATACCGACCACGCTCCAAAATTTCCGAGCCGCGGCATTGCTCAGGGGCGCTGAGATTCCGCCGGCTTTTCGCGGTACGCGGACTACATTGGGAGCTGCGTTCGAAGCGGCGGAGAGATTCGGCTGGACGCTGTCTCATCCCCTCGTTGCCCGCGCAAATCCAGGAGGCAGCTTGAGAACGGACACTTTTCAGCAGCTTCGCGATTGGTTCCTCGAAGGGGCCAAGGACTGCAGTGGGGCGCTGTTTGAATTGCACGGCGCAATGGTCGCTGAGGGGTACGAGGACCCAGAAGGCGACATCCTTGCGCGCCTACGAACCGCTCTCGGGCCTGACGCGCCAATTGTCGCCACACTCGACCTGCATGCCAACGTCACAGCCAAGATGGCGGAAAACGCCTCAGCGTTGATCGCCGTCCGCACGTATCCTCACATAGACTACTATGAACGAGCCTGGCAGGGGGCAGAACTGCTCGACCGCGCCCTTCGCGGCGAGATTCATCCCCGAACGGTGATCGCCAAACGCCCAATGCTTTCTGGTCTCGATGGCGGGCGGACTCAAGTGGGTCCGATGTGCGAACTGATTAGTCGAGGCGACGCGTTAGAGGCCTCCGAAGAAGCGCTGGCGGTCAGCGTCTGCGCCGGCTTTGAACTCAGCGACATTCACGATGTTGGACCTAGCGTCACCGTCACCGCAAATGGCGACACCACTAGGGCGCAGCGTATCGCCGACGAATTTATGGATTACGCGTGGGAGACACGTGAATTTGTCTCCGCGCCTTGGGCATCAGCCAATGCTGTCCAAGGAGTAGAGTACGCCAAATCCGGCGAGCCTCAGGCCGAAAAGCCTCTGATACTCGCCGATACCAGCGATAATCCGGGCGGCGGAGCTTACGGCGACACAACTGAACTGCTGCGCGCCATGCTCGCCGCCGACCTCCAGAATGCGGCCTTCCATGCGATCTTCGATCCGGCGGCCGTACAGGCCGGCATTGCGATTGGAGTCGGCAACCGGGGACGCATCGTTTTGGGTGGCAAGCACGACCCGGATATGGGTGGAGGACCTCTTGAGGTTGAGGTAGAGGTGGCGTCAATAACTGATGGCCATTTTCGATGCTATGGTTCTTATGGCGGCGGGGCCTGGAACGACTTCGGGCCCAGTCTGATGCTGCGTGTGGGTGGCCTCGAAGTTGCAGTACTCTCTAGGAACGGCCAAGCAACCGACCTCGCGCAACTCACCTCTCTCGGCATCGACCCTCTGCGCTGCAAGACGATCGCGCTGAAGTCCTCTCACCATTTCCGGGCGGCATTCGAGCCGATAGCTCGAGAGGTGCTCATGGTTGACGGGGGTGGACTGTTGGGATCCGCCGCCATGTCTAAGTTGGTTTATCGCTATGTCCGCCGCCCCATTTGGCCCCTCGACGACGTCAAATACTAGAGGGTTCGCTTTGATTAGAGAATTCGGCTGACGGGCGCCTAAGGCGACCATCGTTAACGATCCGTGCCGAAATTCGGAGGCAGGCCACTGCGAAGACAGTTTTCCATGTTAATCGTGACTTATGTTCGCAAGGCGTGGCGGCGCGGCCTCGTTTCTAGCAGCCTTAGCCATTCACTCCCTGACGACTGCCTGTGCCTCTGGCTTCTCGCTCTCATTAAGGACATGACCTCTTCTGAAGCATTGAAGCTAGTTTTTGACCATATCGAAAACAATCGAATCAGCTTTATCGACCGTCTGATCGATTATCTACGGCCAGCGCCGAGAATGTCGGTATCGCCGAAGTTGGCGCGCTGCTGGTCGAGATGCTCACCGGGGTCGGGCTCGAGACCGTACTTATGCCAACCGAAGGGCACCCTATAGTGCTTGCGCGCTGGGAGAAGACGCCCGGTAGGCCAACGGTACTGTTCTACGGGCATTACGACGTGCAGCCGCCTGACCTAATCGGCAAGTGGGTCTCGCCGCCATTTGAACCCACTATACGCAATGGACGACTTTTTGCCCGCGGTGCCGGCTATAACAAGGGCCAGCATTTTGCACAAATCCTGGCAATTGAGTCTCACTTAAAGATACATGGCACGTTGCCATGCAACGACATATTGTTGTTGGAAGGTGAAGAGGAGATCGGCAGCCCGCATATTGCCGATTTCGTGCTCGCCAACAAGGATCTACTAAAAGCCGATGTCGCCGTCACCGCCGATGGCCCGCGCCATGCGAGCGGCGCACCTTTGACTAAGTTCGGATCGCCTGGCGTTCTGTCTTTTGATCTGCGTTGCCGCCACGCTAACGGCGACTTGCATTCGGGTAACTACGGCGGCGTTGTGCCAAATCCGATCTGGACTTTGTCACATCTGCTCAGCACCATGAAGAATGCCAATGGTGAAATCACGATTGACGGTTTCCACGATGACATCGCACCACCGCCAAAGGAGGAACTTGACGCATTCGAGCGCTTGCCGATCGATGTCGGGACTGTCATGCAAAACTTGGGCATTTCCAGACTTGACGCGCCGGAGGGCATGACATTCTACGAGCGCCTCTGCTTCCGCCCGACACTTACGATCAACGGCTTCCATGGTGGCTATGGCGGGCTCGGTAGCAAAACCGTCCTGCCAAGCGAAGCCATCGTGAAATGCGACATAGGACTCGTGGAAGCGCAGGATCCTCAAGACATCCTTCGCAAGCTTGCCGCCCACGTAGAAAACACGCGCCAGACGTTGAGTTGGTGGTGCACGGGACTGGTATGTACCCGTCGAGAACGCCCATTGCCTCCCCTTTCACCGGGCCGCTTCGCCGTGCCTTCATCGTCGCGCAAGGGTAGGAAGCGCTGCTGGTCCCTGCAGGCTTTGGCAGCCTGCCTTGCTATGTCTTCACCAAGATCCTCGGCGTACCTGCCTTCCAAACGCCATACGCGAAATATGACGAGGCGAACCATGCGCCGAATGAAAATCTGGCGCTTGACTGCTTCTTCAGTGGGATACGTACGGGTGCGCCGCTATTACACGAACTTGGTAAGTTGTGACTTCGTTAGCGCGAAGTCGACGAGTCCGATACGCATCTAAGGCGTGTCACTAATGTTTCGACATTGAAGGCCGCTTGAAGCGAGTCAGAAAAGAAAGTCTTTAACAAAGCGCTCCAGGAAGGTGGTGCTGTAATGCCAAAAATTAATGCCGGGCGGTTGCTTTCGGATCTTAGGCGTCTTGCCCAGTTTGGCGCATATCGGACCGGCGTTCATCGCCCGACCTATTCGCCACAGGACATGGAAAGTCGCCGCTGGTTGGCGCAGCAATACGAAGCGGTCGGGCTCCAAACTCATGTCGATGGAGTCGGCAATGTATTCGGCATACCATCATCCCAACGGAAATCGTTGCTGATCGGTTCGCACGCGGAATCGCAGAATCATGCCGGATGGCTCGACGGGGCGCTTGGTGTGATCTACGGCCTGGAAGTTGCCCGCGCCTTCGCCGAAGCGTCGGACTGCGCCGGCCTTCCCATCGCCACAGTCGCGTGGGCGGATGAAGAGGGCCACTACGTTCCGTTGCTAGGAAGTCATTCGTTCGTCGGCGACATCGACGAAGAGAAGATCGACCGAGCGGTCAATGTCGATCACGGACTGCCACTCAGGGATTCGCTCCGCGCGGCCGGCCTAGCTGGCATTCCCCGATCCTTTGTGCAAACCGAACGCTATGTCGGCTACCTGGAAGCACACATAGAACAGGGTGACGCGCTGGAGGCCTCAGGCAAGCGGGTTGGTATTGTTACGAGTATCGTCGCGATTTGGCAGTATTCAATAATCTTTCACGGTATCCAGAATCATGCCGGCACGACGCGTATGGCTATCCGAAAGGATGCTGGCGTGGCAGCGGCTACTCTGGCTGTCGCCATTGCCGAGCGCTTTCCTGAAGTGGCAGGTCCGCGGTCCGTCTGGACCACAGGCCGTATCACACTGGAACCGGGCGCCCCCAACATAATCCCGGGCAAAGCAGAGATACTGTTCCAATTTCGGGACTCGGAGATGCCGGCGCTGGAACGCCTTGACGCGGTGCTGAGGGAGTTGGTTGAAGAGACAGCAATCAAAACCGGCTGCCGCGCCGAGACCGAGCGGACCGCAACCGGCAAGCCATGGCATATGGATGCCGCCTTCCAGGATGTAATAGAGAATGCAGCCGCGCGCCAGGCACCCGGTGCCTTTGTGAGGATGCCAAGCGGCGCAAGCCATGACGCTCAGGTTGTGGGCCGCAAGCTGAGAGCCGGTATGCTTTTCGTACCAAGCATCGGCGGTATCAGCCATCATTGGACCGAAAACACCAAGGACGCGGACATCGTTCTCGGCTGCCAGGTGCTCGCTGATGCCGCCGAGATGATCCTGCGTGGTGAGGGCGGATGACGGCGGCGTTCCAAACTCAACTGGGCACACTAGCTTATTCGCATTGTGGACATTAGCGTCCCTTACGATTTTGACAGACGCCCCAAGGGCGTTCACGAGTTCATTGCCATTGTGCCGGGACGCGCCAGCCCCTCGATTGCGACGCGTGCGCGGGTGATAAGTAAGCGCCGCGTGGAGCGCTCGCCCATAGGGCCGCCCCCATGGGCAATCCTCTTGCGGTCGACATTTCAGCAGCCGATCCATTTTGGCGGAAACCGTTTCTACTCATGCGATATCAATGTCATATCGACCCAGCTTGGAATCTCTGAGTGTTACACGAAAGCCTCACTTGGAACGTCGAGCGCGAGGGACAGGGCGGGAGGCGATGGCGTTGGCTCCCGACCAGGCGCGCTTCGCCTATGTCGCCAACGACGAGGGCTGGAACCGGATATTCATCCGCGATATCGCCACCGGTGCGGAGCAGGAGGCGATGGGCTTTCCACCCGGTGTAATCGCCTCAATTGCTTGGACGCCCGATGGGACTGGCCTCATCTTCCCCCTCGAAGGCGCGGCAACGCCGCCTGACATCTGGCGCTTCGACGTCGCTAAGCGCAAAGTGGAGCAGATCACCAGGGCCTCCAAGGCCGGCGTGGACACCGCAGACTTCATAGAGCCAACGGTGGAGCGAATCGAGAGCTTCGACGGGCTTGCCGTCGCTCTTCCCCGAGATCGACGAGGCGCGCATCGCGGTCTTCGGCTATTCCTACGGCGGTTTCATGGTGCTCGCGGCTCTCACCGAATATCCAGAGCTCTGGACGGCCGGCATTAAATTCTACGGCATCGCCAATTTCGAGACGTTCTTTGAATTGACTCGTCCCAACAGGAAGCTGTTGCGCATCCCTGAATATGGCGATCCGGTCGCCGATAAGGCGCTCCTCGCACGGATCTTGCCGATCCACAAGATCGATCGTGTCCGGGCGCCGCTGCTACGTGCACTTCCTCAGAAACGCGCTCGACTATGTGCCGCGCAAGGTCGACGACGACTGCCTGATGGAACTCAGATGGTTCTACGACCGCCGCGACCTTGCCGAGGTCAAGCGCGACCTGGCGCAGTGGATTGCCAAATGGCAGGCCAAATAGCCGAAGCTGGTCAACTGGGCGGAGGACAATATCGAGGAGACGCTGAGCTTCTATCGGCTGCCGCTTGCTCACCATAAGCACATGAAATCGACCAACATGCTGGAGCGGCTGAACCAGGAGATCAAACGGCGCACCCTGGTCGTGCGCATCTTCCCCAACCCGCAGAGTTGTCTGCGGCTGGTTCGGGCGCTGGCGGTCGAGATCCACGAGAACTGGCTCGAGGCGACCCGCTATCTCAACATGGATCATCTGCGTGAGCACAAGAAGGAGAGCCTGAGGGCCTTGGCCGCCTGAGCACCGTCATGTGTCCGCCGCTCCGCTAAACACGGGAGCTGCGCGGCGGACACGCCGACGTCACAGCTACCGCCACGCCATTTTTGCAGAACTTGACGCACGCAACTGGTCGTGGCTCACGATGCTCCGGCGCCGGATGTATCGCCTAGCGCATATTGCATTTGGGACGCACTCTGCAAATTCCGTTGCGTTGGCGAAGTTGTTTTGACGCAAAACTGCTCCCGTCGAACACTACGACGTAAGCGATGCACCAAGGCGCCTTGCAATAGGCTGATGAACATGGAGTTTTCGAGCCATGACATTGGAACATGCAAGGGGCGATACGGTCGCCGAATTAAGCGGCGCCGCGGCGGCCGAAGATCTTGCAACGGTGCGCGGGCGCGTGCGGCAACGAAGGCTGTGGAGTTGCACTGAGAAGCGCGCGTTGGTCGATCTGGCGAGCGCGGCGGGGTCGTCGGTGACCGAGGTCGCGGAGGCGTGTCGGAACAAGCTCTCTCAATCGCTGATTTCCTCGCCCGGATCGCCACTCTGGAGGCGGCGGTTTGTGGCCGTGACATCGCCATTGCCGAACGGGATGAGCAGCTGCGAAGAGAGCGCGCCGAGGCCGCGCTTCGCATCCAGCGCCTGCAGCTGCGGATCGATCGCTTCACCGCAAGGCCTTCGGCCGCTCCTCCGAGAAGCTCGGCCAGATGCAGCTCGAACTCGAAGATCTCGAGACCGATTTCGCCGCCAGCGTGCCCGATCTCGAACTGCCTATCGTCGCGGACAGCGACAAGGTCCGGGTGTTGCCGCTGCGTAAGCTCAACCCCAACCTGCCGCGCAAGCGGGTCGTTCGCGAGCCGTCTTGCGCATGCTGTCCGGGCGGCGGCGGCGATCTGCGCGCGCCGGCACCAGCCAAGGCCATTGCACGCGGCAAGCTCAGCTATGCCGCGCTCGCCCATATCATGATGGCCAAGTGGGCTATTATCTGCCCTACTATCGTCAGGTACAGATGATGGCCGCCAAGGGCGTCGATATCAAGCGATCCACGCTTGCGCGTAGCGCCGGCTACGCCGCCGCCTTGCTCGATCCGATCTACAACCGCATCCGTGAGATCGGCCGTACCCGCAGCAAGATTCACACCGACGACACGCGGCTTCCGATCCTGGCGCCCGGCAATGGCAAGACGCACAAGGGCGCGCTCTGGGTCTACGTCGCCGACGACCGCAACTCGGGTTCGAAAGAGCCGCCGATCGCCTGGTATCGCGCCACCATGGGCCGCGCCGGCGAGAGCGTGATGAGCGAACTCGCCGGATTTGCTGGCACCCTCCAGGCCGACGGATTCAGCGGCTATAACCAGCTCTACAAGGGCGGCGCCATTCGAGAAGCAGCCTGCCTGGCCCATCTGCGTCGCAAGATATTCGACGTTCACGACAGTCAGCCGACCGAGCTCAACACGACGGCGATGGCTGGTATCCAGGGGATCTACCGATCGAGGATGGATACGGGGGCTCCCGCCCGCCGAGCGATTGGCCGCACGACGAAGGCGGACCCGACCACTGATCCGCGCGCTGCGACGACAGCTCATGCGCCAAGGCAAGGGTTTGTCGCTCCATGCCGATATCGCCAAGGCCTCGCCTACGGCACCAGGCGATGGCGCGCGTTCAATCGCTCCTCTACGATGGCCAGCTCGAGCCCGACAACCTGATCGCGGAGCGCGCCATTCGGGGATTTACAATGACCGATTCATACTGCACCTCCTCTTCAAACGTCCGGAAACAGGGACTTTTGGTTTTCCATTTTGATGCCCCTCTGTGACGCGGAAACTGGATCACTTGATCCTTTTCCAGGTCCGCAGCTCGTATTTGGTGCGGTGCATCGGGTACCACCTGCTCGGTAGGGAGCACGCCCTCCTTGATCAATCGACGGGACCCGATGGGCAGTAACCCCAAGCTTTTTGGCGGCTTCGGTCAATGTGAGCCACTCGCCATTCTTTTCGGCGGATCGGTAGCCGTGGATTTTATGGACCGTGCGCAGTGCCCCGACACGGCGCCCAGTCCAGGTTTTGCCTTGCCCGGTCTGCATTCCCATCCGGTTGAGAGTGGCGGCAATGTCTGTGTCGGACCACCGGGTCGCCATAGACCGCATGACGGCAAGGGCGGCCTCCGGAGTACTCTGGCCATGTTCGCCAGCTTTGGGTTTGCGAATGCGCAGCTGGGAGTGCTGGCCGCCTTTCCAGTGGATCGTCAAAATGACGTCACGCTGCTCTTCATCGATGTCAGCAATGATATCAGTCACGAGAGCACGAAGGAGTTGCTGACGACATCGCATGTCGACGTTAGGTGCGCGCCAGGCGGCCTCCAGATCGGTGGCAATGCCAGCAAATTCGGGGACTGGGGTGACAAGATCGATTTGTGGCGCTTGGGCCAAACCAGCTTCACAGGCTTCCACGCGCGTGAGCGCTGCCTCCCAGCTCTTCTCCAGTTGGGCAGCGATCAGCCGGTTGTCAGGGTCGCAAGCAGCATAGCGACGTTCAGCGAGAGAGGCCTCGTATCGGGCTTGCTGCAAGTCCAACTCCACCATGCGGTGTCGTTCTTCCAGATTATCCCGATGCGCCCGATCAGCTTCCATTGCGGCCTCGATCGCCATCGGCGTCACGGCCCTCAATATCTCTTTGCCGATAGCAGGGTCGATGCGAGATGCGCCAAAAGTCATGCATCGTGGCTTGGCCAGCATCTGATTGATACGTTCGCAGCGGTAATAGGGATGCCCGGGAGGCCGCCCCGAGTAGACAACGCCCAACCGCCTTCCGCATCGCCCGCAGGTGAGCAAGCCCGCGAGCAACGCGCGGCCGCCACGACCAGACTTGATGCCGCCTTTCTGGCCGAAGGCATTGACAGCGATGTGGCTCTGGACCCTCTCAAACTCACTCCAATCGATATAGCCTTCGTGATGATCCTGGAGCAGCACGTCCCACGTTCCAAAGGGTTTGCCGTGGCCGTAGCTTTTAGGCGCCCTGCCATCGACAATCTCAGTTCGCTTCTCGCTTTTACCATAGACATAGACCCCAGCGTAGAAGGGGTTCTTCAAGATCGAAATAACGCTTCGATAGCGAACCGGCACCCAGTCGAAGGACACCGTTTTGCGCCCGTCAGAAGGGCGAGGAAAATGGAAATTATCAGCCGTCAGCGAAATCAGCACCTGGCGGGCGCTGCCAAGCTCGCGGAAGCGCGAAAAGATGACGCGGATCGACTCTTGTACCCGCAAATCGGGATCAAGCCCCAGCCCATAGTCGCGGTGCCAGATATAACCGATCGGGACACTGAGACGCAGCTCCCCCCGCCGCGCTTTGGCGCGAGCCGCGTCAAGCATGCGCGTTCGCAAAATGCCGAGCTCAAACTCGCTGATACTGCCATTCATGCCCGATCGTTAGGCCGACAAGGATCGTACACTCCGTCGAGATCTATGACGCGCGCTTCAACGAGGCCGCACAGTTCCAGGAGATGGTGCCAATCCCGGCCATTGCGAGAAAGACGCGATGCGTCGAGGCAGAGCACTGCGCCAATTTTGCCCGTGCACAGGCCGCTCACCAGTCGTTCGAAACCAGGGCGGTCTACAGCACCGCTGGCGGTACGACCAAGGTCATCGTCGATCACATCGACATCACGGAAACCCCAGCGTCGCGCGACATCGACAAGTTCATATTGTCGCCGCTGGCTCTCCAGGTTGTTCTGGACCTGACCCGGGGTCGACTGTCGAACGTAGACCACAGCTTTGCGCTTCAGCACCGTGGCTGGAAGGAGATTATTGCCCGTCATCGCTCGTCTCCTTCGTCGCGACGCCGGCCGCGGCCATCAGGAGGGTCGCCAGCCCGGCCACAACGACGCTTCGTTCCCCGTCGCTCAGGCCTCGCATCTGCGGCGTATCAAACAGCATGCTCAGCTGCTGGGTCAGCACTGGTAATGTCGGCGGTAGTGGTAAAGCCTTCATGGCGCGCCTCCTGGATGGCCGTGAGTCCACCCCTCGAAGTCTGCCTGAAACCGCGCTCGGTAAGCAGTCTATGAAGCTCTACAAGCCCAATCACCGCAACACGCGGTTCGCCCATCTCCATGTCGGCGCAAAACGCCCGATCCAGCATCCACTCCGCCACCTGGATGATCTCACCCGGCCTGATCTCTACCCGGATGATCGCGCCATTGGCCCGGTCCTCGCGACCTTCATGCTGAAAACGACCGCCGTAATATGGATGCCAGCGATAATGAAACTCCACCATCTGCCCGACATGGGCAGAATGACACTGCGATGGCAACTGGCAGGCGCAATTGGCTTTTCTCGGGCAACTTCGCCGCGGCGGAGCGGTCAGCGGTCGTGCTCAGCATTATCGAGACCTGCAAGCTCTGCGGCGTCGATGCCGAAGCCTACATGGCCGATGTCACCGAGCGCATCCAGAACGACTGGCCAGCTTCGCGCTGGAATGAGCTGATGCCGTGGACCTGGGTGCGCCGCGAAGAGATGCCGCTCTCCTTGGCGGCATGAGCGCAATCGATGACATGGCGCTGTCGGACGAGGAGCTCGAGGCCTGGATGGCCATCAAACCCGCCCCCCGCCCGCTGGTGCGGACCATGTCGGCGCTGGATGGCTTCGTAACGGCGGCGGTCACCGGGCCGCGGTTCGCGGACCCGCAAGACTGGATGTGCCCCGCTCATGGGGTTGCGGCCCGACGTCCTGGCCAAAGGATCTGCAACCGATCAGGCCGTGTTTGCCAGCGTCGCCAGGATCCACAACCGGATCAACGAGACGCTCTTCGACAGACCACAGGATTATGCGCCCCGTTTCGCCACCAAGCCCAGCGGCGGCATCGACCCCCGGCCGTGGTGCGAGGGGTTCTACGCGGCCATGAATCTCAACATCAAAAAATGGAAACGGCTATGCATTTGAACTCCGTGACGGCCTGAGCTGGCATGACGGCACGCCCGTCACGGCGGGGACTGTGTGGCCTCGATTCGCCGATGGGGCGAGGTTAAACCGTCCGGACGGCTGCTGCTGGAACGGGCTGCGAAGATCGCTGTAACAGCGGACAAGACTTTCACGATCACTCTCAAAGAGCCACCTGGCCTCCTACTCGATTTGCTGGCAACTCCCGTGTCTGCGCTGTACATCAAGCGCGAGGAGGACGCCAAGCTCCCTGCAACGGAGCAGGTAACCGCGAAGATGGCTCGGGGCCCTTCAAGTTCAACCAGAACCTTACCCGGCCGGGTTCGCGTACCGTTTACGACCGCAACGAACAGTATGTGCCTCGCGGCGAACCGGCCAGCGGGTCTGCCGGCGGCAAGGTCGTGAAGGCCGAGCAGGTCATCTGGGAAAACATCTCGGATCCGCAGACCGCGCTCGCGGCGCTGCAGGCGGGTGAAATGGATTTCTGGCTGGAGCCGGTCGCTGACATTTTCCCGGCGATCGAAACGATACTCTGGGCAAAGACGGTTCGAACCTCTTTGTGGTGATGAACCATCTGCAGCCGCCCTTTAATGACATCAAGATGCGCCAGGCTTTGCTGCATTTGATCAACCAGAAGGCTTTCCAGAGCCTTCTGGCTCCCAATCCCAAATGGTTCAAGGTGGGAGGTGATCTTGAGAAAGCGAAGCAGCTCATCGCGGAGTCGGGATATGCCGGCGAGAAGGTTCTCATCCTTGATCCGACGGATTGGCGGGACGGCGAGCTAGCGTCGCAGTTGCTTGCGGATGTGCTGCAAAAGGCCGGCGTCAATGCCGAACTCGCCCACATGGCGTGGAGTGAACTCGCCGTGCGGCGGGGCAAGAAAGAGACGGTGGAAGATGGTGGCTGGAGCATCTTCATCTCCGGCGCCTCCGATTTCACGTTCGGCGACCCAATCAGCGCGGCGTTCTTGCAAATGACGGCGAAAAAGGTTGGTACGGTTGGCCGCAGAGCGACGAGTACGAGGCGCTCCGGGCCAAATGGGCAGATGTCGAAACGCTTGACCAGCGCAGGAACTGGCCCGCGAGATGCAGCGTATCTGGTGGGATCAGGTCGGGTTTGTCTTCCTTTGCCGAACCTTAGCCTCCTTCGCACGGAGTATATCCCTGCTGGATATGGTCAGTTCTCCAGCGCCGGGAGTGGCACTATAGAACATGCGGGAGGCCTGAGCGATGGAAATGTCGGGCTCTTCGCCTTCCTCCCGATCTGGCTGGCGCCAGGCGATCCGGCGGCCCTACCTGGCTCTGCCTCCCCTTCGACATCTTCGTTGCCTGGCGGACCGGCAGCAATCCGGCACCAAACGCCAGAGGCGGAAGTAGCCATCACGAAGCGCCGGATCACATAACCGAAAACCGGGAGACCAGGAGCAGGCGGTCCACGAGACGACCGGAGCGCAAGGATACGAGCCGATTGGAGACGGGCTCAGCCACTGGTTCGCATACCTGAGCCTGCCAGCCGTGGCCCGCTGATCACCCCGGCTTCCTGCCCGAGAGGTGGCGACCGACGCCGTCAGCTACACTACCATCTTCCTATAACACGATCCGACCCTAAAGCCGGGCTAAGTTTCCACTCCTTTGATATCAATTTAACGCGTATACGGTTTATTTCAAATTCCTCCACGGTTTGAGCCCTGCATTTCATGAGGCATCCGGTAATAGCGCACACCATCCTTGGGAGGTGCTATGTTTCGCGGGTGGCCGGGTGGCCGGATGGCCGTCCCATCATGATAAAAAACGGCGCTGCCCGACCGAATCTTGGCACAAGGGAGGATAGCTATGACGATCTCTCGACGTAACTTGATTAAAGCGGGTCTAGCAGCCGGGGCCGCTTTATCGACCCCGTCCGTGCTTCGGGCAGACACTGAGCCCACCGTCACACGGACAGTCCGCATGGTGAAGGGCGGATTCATCCAAATTTTCGATCCGATCGTTACCACGTCCAATCCAACCACTGATCACGCAATGGCTGTCTATGACACGCTTTTTGCGATAGATTCTAAGTTCAAACCGCAGCCGCAAATGATCGGCAAATGGGGCGTCTCCGACGATAAGAAGACCTATACGTTCGAGTTGAGGGGCGGTCTCGGGTTTCATGACGGGAGTCCCGTAACTGCGGCGGACTGCGTCGCCTCAATCCGGCGCTGGGCGTCGGTGGATGAGGCCGGTAAGATGATTATGGCACGAGCAAAAGATATATCCAGAAAGAACGATACGACTTTTATGATCGTCCTAAAAGAACCGCTTGGGGTGCTCGTCGATACACTAGCAGCGTCGGGCTTCTTCTTGGCAATTATGCGTGAGAAGGACGCAAATCGTCCGCCAAGCGAGCAGGTGACTTCGAATATCGGATCGGGGCCGTTCAAGTTCAATGAGGCCCTTGCCAAGCCTGGTGCGAGCTTCGCGTGGGACCGCAATGACAAATATGTACCGCGCGAGGAGCCGCCGGATGGGTTCGCTGGCGGCAAGGTCGTTAACGTCGATCGCGTCATTTGGAATAATATTGCCGATCAGCATACTGCTTTGGCAGCTCTTCAGCAAGGGGAAATTGATTATTTCGATACGCCGCCCACTGATCTTTTACCGATTGTCGAAAGTGATCCTAATCTTGCGCTCCAAGTGCTTGATAAGGGAGGCTGGGACATGTGGCTGCGCATGAACTGTCTGCAAAAGCCCTTCGACAACGTGAAGGCGCGGCAAGCCTTGCTTCACCTAATCGATCAGGAGGCGGTAATGCGCGCGGCCTTTGGCAATCCAGAATACTTCGCTACCATCATTTCTATTTTCGGAAATGGGACGCCCTACTCTAATGACGAAAATACGGGATGGTTCAAAAAGGGAGGCAATCCCGAAAAAGCTAAGCAACTCTTCAACCAGGCCGGATATGCTGGCGAGAAGGTCGTCATTCTGGATGCTACGGACTGGCGGGAGGGAAGCAATGCCGCGCAGTTTTTGGCGGCTGAGCTTCGGACGATCGGGGTCAATGCCGAGCTCGCCCAGAGTGACTGGGGCGGGGTCGTAGCACGCCGGCAGAACAAAGGCAGCGTTGAGGACGGGGGTTGGAGTATTCACATCACCAGCGACGGCGACTTTGGCCACCGAACTCCACTCGAGTCACCCCTGTTTACTGCGAATGGGGAAAACGCTTGGTTTGGTTGGCCTAAAAATGACGAATACGAGGCGCTTCGGGCTAAGTGGGCCGATGTGGAAACGCTCGACGAGCGCAAGGCCCTAGCTCGGAAGATGCAGCGTCTGTATTGGAACTTCGTTGGCGGGGTTTTCTTGGGTGTATATACTACGCCAATCGCTCGTCGTAAGGAACTTACCGGGCTCATAGGCATGCCCAATTGGCTCCCGATGTGGAATATGCAGAAGGGCTGAGGGGAAATACGTTACGTCCTGCGATAAGTAGTCTCGATCATCGCCGCAATGGCAATGGTCGAGATTCGTTTCTCTCTCGCCCTGCCGCTATCAGCGCGGGTATCATCACCCGCGCGGGATTGAGGGAGCCGGCGAAAATTGGCCTACAATAAGGCTCTCCCACTGCGCTGACGCCGCGGCAGCTTATCCGCCGGCCATAAGAAGTGCGGCGCAGATAAGACTAATCGTGCGTCAAATTCGCTGTCGAACGAACAGGTCGCCCAAACTTGTATGTCCAAGTAAGACCGAGAACATAGTCGCATGAAAGAAACGTCTAAATTACATAAGCTGGCAAGCTAAGCGTTGAGCTTGCAGAGACCGTTTTGCGGATAGCGTCAAGCTGCGAAGGATGCACGGCGATGTGTGCCTCTTTCGATCGTGGGGTAGAGACCGTCAGTGATCCATGTTCTCCCCTTTCTTGCTGAAAGGCCCAAGTTAAAGCCGCGAGACGGCTGCTAGTCACGAGTATCCGAAAAGCGACGTATCGCGGTCCTTCAAACTTCATGTCTTTCGGCGGCTTGCTGAGGGTACGCTACTGGGAAAGCCAATGTCGGGGTCGAGTGATCTTGGGGATGAAAAGCGCCAGACCGAGCTTTCAAGCTTTGTCATGAGGGAGGTGCAGCGCATTCTTGCCCAATGCGATGAGGCGAGGCAGGGTGACAAGGCGGTTGTTGCTCCTTCGGGTTCTCCTTCCAAGGATTTGACCGCCGTGGCCGCCGAATTTCTTGGTAGGCTCGAGGCCGAAGCAGCGCGACGGCTAAACGCCCAGGCGGGCGAGATCGCTTCGCGATTCCGGCCGGCCGATCATCCGCTCGGGCATCCGGTTCTGAAAGATTGTCCGAGAGAAGGCGCGCGCATTGCAGAGTGGGCCGGTCCAGTTGCGGGGTCGACGCATCTCGAGAGACGTTTTGGAATACCGCGGTCCACGCTGCATTGGTGGCAGCGGCATAATGATGTGGTTGCCTTTCGGAGAGGCTCCCGCAAGCATGTATTTCCCTTGGCTCAGTTCATCGACGGCAGGCCTATGCCCGGAATCAGGCAGGTCCTTTCCTCGATCTCCGATCCCAGATTGGCTTGGCTGTGGCTGATCAGTCCCTCGCCCCTTCTCAAGGGTCGCGTTCCTATCGAATTGCTCAGAGAGGGTATGAACGAAGAAGTCGTTGCATCGGCCGCCCAGGCTATTTGTCTGATTGGACCTATCTGACGTTTGGCCGGGTGCCGATGGCTGTCCGCGCATTCTATATGTGCGAAAACAGCATATGTACCAATTGTACGATTTGAGCAAATGTATAGTTGTCCAATTTGTACAAGTAATACGGCCGATTTAGTGATAAAAAAGCAACTGATACTTATCTATGTGGATGGCTAACGGAATTTGAACTTGCACTAATTCCCCCGATGAATAGCGTTCGAGCAGGGAAGGATGCATCGCGATGCGCATCTTTTTCGATCGTGGGGACAGGGAGCGGTCCGTCTGTCGACGTCCTCGCCCTTTTCAAATCTTTGAATGGAGATCAACTATGAACATCAAGAGCCTTCTTCTCGGCTCCGTTGCGGCCCTGATCGCAGTTTCCGGCGCATGCGCCGCCGACGCGGTTGTCGTCGCCGAGCCGGAACCGGCCGAATACGTCAAGATCTGCGACGTATACGGCTCGGGCTACTTCTACATCCCCGGCACCGAAACCTGCCTGCGCATCGGTGGCTATGTCCGTTACGACATCAGCGCTGGCGATGTCGGCAGCTTCGATGGCGCACGTTCGACAGACGTTCTCAACGGCAAGGACCAGGGCACCTGGCACAAGAATGCCCGCTTCTCGCTGAAGACCTGGACCGGCCAGGAGACCGAGCTCGGCACGTTGAAGACCTACACCGAGACTCGTTTCAACTTCGGCAACAGCGCCTACTACGCTGGCGAAGACGGTAATCCCGCCCACAACAAAGGTGCTTCGCTGAATAAAGCTTGGATCCAGCTTGGTGGGCTCCGCGTCGGTTTGGATGATTCGGCATTTGATACGTTCATCGGATATGCCGGCAACGTTCTCAACGACACCATCGTTCCGTACGGCGATTTCTACACCAACGTCATCCAGTACAACTTCGACGCCGGCAACGGCTTCTCGGCCGTGGTCTCGCTCGAAGAAGGTTCGGTGGACACCAACAATGTCTTCTACGTGGGCACAATCGATAGCTTTGTTCCGCATGTCGTCGGTGGCGTGAAGTACACGCAGGGGTGGGGTGCCATCACCGGTGTTGTCGCCTATGACAGCAACTACGAAGAGTGGGCCGGCAAGGTTCGTGCTGACTTCAATGTGACCAGCGATCTGTCACTGTTCGCCATGTTCGGCTACGGCACCGACAAGAATTCGCTCGACTTCGACAGCGGTCGCGACTTCTACAAGCAGTGGGGCGGTCACTGGGCTTGGTGGGCCGGCGGCACCTACAAGTTCAACGAAAAGACCTCGTTCAACCTCCAGGTGTCGGGTGATCAGGACAAGAACTATGGCGTGGCGGCTAACGTCGCTTACGACGTCGTCCCCGGCCTCACGGTCACCGCGGAAGTTGACTACGATCACTTTGGTCACTTCAACGACGGCACCCCGTTCGGCAACTGGACTGCTGCCGACAAGAAGAACAGCGTCGGCGGTCTGCTTCGCTTCCAGCGCTCGTTCTGAGGATTGAATGGCCGGGTCCCGCGTTCGAAGCGGTAACTGATAGCCTTCAATTTGGTTTTCGGCGGATTGCTTGATCACGGACCTCCAATCCGAGCATTTCGTCGATGAGAAGGGCGCCCAGTTCCCGGGCGCCCTTTTTCAGTCTTATCGATCGGGTTCCCCGCAAGCGAGATGGATCGCGCATGGCTGTGAGGCGGACCGCTCTCTCCATGCCAGAACGGCATGATCCGGATGGCGCTGGCGGCAGTTCAACAATGAAAATCACGCACCTTACGAGATCGCTATTTCAGCGACCTCCGCGTTTTGAATGAATTCGAGCAAGTGTGACCGCTAGTCTGGGGCTTCAGCAGCTGGAGGAGCAAATATGCGCAGATTCGATCTTCCGGGACGATCTGCTGTGATCGCAGCAAACGGAATTGCAGCCACTTCGCATCCCCTGGCAAGTGCGACGGCGCTGAGTGTGCTGCGCGAACGCGGTAATGCTGTCGACGCGGCGATCGCGGCCATGGCCACACTCGCGGTGGTCGAACCGCACATGACGGGCATCGGCGGCGATTCCTTCGCGATTGTTGCCGAACCGAACGGGAGAGTCCATGGACTCAATGGATCGGGTCGCGCTGCGGCAGGGGCGAAACTCGACTGGTACATCGATGCGGGGTTCTCCGAAATACCGCAGCATTCGGCCCATTCCGTCACAGTGCCCGGCGCGCTGAGAGCCTGGGAGATGCTCCACGAGCAGTTCGGCTCAATAGCGTTTGAACGTCTATTCGCTGATGCCATCGCGTACGCCGAGGATGGCTGTCCCGTCGCGCCGCGAGTGGCTTTCGACTGGGCGAAAGAGGCTGTCAGGCTCGGTCGTGATGCAGGTGCGCGCCAGCACTACCTTCTAAACGGTCGAACGCCGCTCGCAGGTGAGAAGATCCGGCTCCCGGCACTTGCGGCAACTCTGCGTCTGATCGCCAAATTCGGGTCGAAGGCACTCTATGAGGGCTCCGTCGCGGCCGAAATCGTCGAGGTAGTGCAGGCACAAGGGGGAGTTTTGACCGAAGAGGACCTTGCTTCCGTTAGGCCCGACTGGGTCCAGCCGATTGGTGCTGACTATGCAGGCCAGAAGGTTTTAGAATTGCCGCCGAACGGAACCGGCATGGTGGCCCTCATTCTCTTCAACCTTCTGGAGATTTTGGGAACACGGCGGATGCCACCAGACAGTGCCGATCGTTATCATTGTGAGATCGAAGCTGCACGCGTAGCTTACGCGGTGCGAGACACGATGCTCGCCGATCCTGATTGCATGTCGGTCAGCGTCAAAGAACTGACAAGTCCAGCCTATGCTGAAAGGCTTGCTGGCAAGATCGATCCGTTGCGACGCAACCCCGATCTTGAACTGCCCCCTCTGCCGGGCGCCCATACGGTCTATCTGACGGTGGCAGACCGTGATGGGCAGGTCGTGTCATTAATCAGCTCAATTTCTGGCGTGTTTGGCTCGCAGATCGCGACTCCACGTTCAGGCATCTTGCTTCACAACCGCGGGGGATCTTTCCGCGTGGAGGTCGGCCATCCAAACGCCATCGGTCCCGGCAAGCGACCGATGCACACGATCATACCTGCCATGGCGGTGGAAGATGGTAAGGTATCCGTCTCGTTCGGCGTGATGGGCGGTGCCTTCCAGCCGATGGGCCACGCCCATGTCTTTGCGAATTTCGCCGATTATGGCATGGACCCGCAGGAAGCAATTGATCACGGTCGCCTCTTCTGGGATGATTCCGGGAGCCTCGGGTTTGAGGCGGGCATCCGTGCCGGGGTGCTTGAGACGCTTAAGTTAATGGGGCACCGCGTTCATGCAGCGTCGACACCGTGGGGTGGCGCTCAGATGATTGTAATCGACCACAAGCGCGGGTGTTACATCGCCGGCTCCGACCCGCGGAAGGACGGCCAGGCGGTCGGTTACTGACGCCAGCAGTTAGCACTCGATTTTTAGGAAGTAAGCGGGATCCACCTACAGCCGGTAAACCAGAGGACTGAGATAAGCGATAACTCACCGGGCACTGCGCATTGATTAAATGAACCCACGAAACGATGCAAACATGTTGGAGCTCGATCGATGAGGACACTTGAATTCGAGGGACATGAGTATCTCGACGGTCTCGCGTCCGACCCCAATGAATTGGGCTGGATGCGCGGCACGCCGCCGCCGGCAGAAAAGTGCATTACCTTTGCAAGTGATGCGTTTCTCAATTTTCCGCAGCTACGCTGGTCGCTCTCCCACATGCGCGAGCTTTTGCCGACTGTCTCGGTCTGGCGCGGACCGGGCCAGCCAACGCCGTTGGAAGGAAATCCCGCAGGGGCCCATATCGAGGCGATCACCTTTGTCGATGCAAACGGGAGCGTTCGCACATTCGATCAGGCTTTGCACGACACCTACACAGATGGGATAGTGGTTCTGCATCGGGGGCGCATAGTATATGAACGCTACTTTGGGGCGCTGCAACCGCATCTGCCCCATGCACTGCACTCGGTCACAAAGTCATATACGGGCACACTTGCAGCCACGCTAGTATATGAAGGCGTACTTGATGAATCTAAGGAACTTGCACACTACCTGCCGGAGCTAAGCGGGACGGCGTTTGAGGACGCAACGTTGCGGCAGGCGATGGATATGCAGTTGGGCATTGCCTACAATGAGGTCTACGAAGACAAACTCTCGAGCTTTTGGCAGCATGCTCGGGCCTGCGGCTGGCGGCCGCGGCCGATTGGATACGACGGCCCCCAGACTTTGTGCGAATACATCCGCACTATCCGCAAGGAAGGGATGCATGGCGAGTTTGTTGATTACAAAACCGTTGTGACCGACACCTTGGCCTGGGTGATGAGCCGTACAACTGGACTTTCGTTTGAGCGGCTGCTGCAGGAGCGCTTATGGGCGCCACTTGGCTGCGAAGAGGATGGGTATATCTTCATCGATTCAGTAGGAACGCCGATGGCTGGCGCCGGTCTCTCGGCGACTGCTCGCGACTTAGCTCGTTTCGGCGAGCTTATGCGACAGCATGGAGAGTGGAACGGAAAACAGCTTGTGCCCCCTTCATTTATAGAGGACCTGCTAAGCAGGAAGGCCCCGTCCAAGTTTCCCCCTGGCGAGGACGCCGGTGGATACGGCTATCGCAGCCAATGGTGGGTAACAAATGATGAGCTAGGTGCAATTGTGGCCCGTGGGATGCACGGTCAGTTGCTCTATGTCGCTCCGCAACTCGAAATGGTAGTCGCGCGCCTGGCATCTCATCCGGTGGCTTCGAGCACCGGCAATATCCCTATCACTATGCCGATGATGGTAGCTTTGGGGCGATCTCTTTCGGGTTAGCGGTGGTCGCGCAATTCGAAGCTGCTTCAGGCTCGCCTGCTGGCCATGAGGTTCGGGTAGGCTGGCCCGTGTCCGTGAGGACGGCGATCAGACGGTCTGCCCTAAGTCTAGTCCAGGGCAGGATCCTAGTAGTGCAAATCACGCTCCTGTCTGCGTGCCCCATTTCACTGTCAGACACATTTGGCCTAAAAAGCGCACTTCTTTGTGAAATCTGAATGAGAGCATCTTCAGACGATACGTCGTGGGTCTTCTCTAATAACATCAATGACCCACCCCTACGCCCCTCGCTCACGCGCGCGGCGCGGCAATCAACGCGAGAGCCTTTATTGCCGCATAACGATGCCCCGAAGATTCGAACGTTGCCTCGTCTATTTGCGCTGCTGCCCGCCAGCCCCTGGACACGGCCCCGGGGCGACGGCTTTCGCTCTATGCGAACGTTCCGGTCTTTGCGGACGGGAGCGAGTGCTCCAACCCGGGGAACTTCTGGTGATATTGGCTCTACGCCGTCAGGGCCTGTCCGTGACCGCGATTGCCCGAAGAACGGGGCGCGATCCCCAAGGCAGCAAAGCACATAGCCAACGATGGTCGGGATCAGCCGTACGTTACAGCGGTGGACCAGGTCGGATCGGCGTGCTTCTTCCAATAGAGATCCATCAATTGCCGGGTGACTGCGCCGACTTTACTATCCCCGACAGCGGCGTCGTCGATCTTGGTCACGGGCATGATCCCGCCAGCAGTGGAGGTGATAAAGACTTCGTCTGCCGCCTTGAGTTCGCGATGCGTGACATCACCGACACTAACGGGGAGGGCGAGCTGGTCGCAAAGATCGATCACCGTCTGGCGCGTGATGCCGGGGAGGACACCGTAGGCCGGCGTGCGAAGTCGGCCATCCTTGACGGTGAAGACGTTGAAACCTGGGCCTTCGGCAATGTTATCGTTGGTATCGACGATCAGGGCCGTCTCCGCACCGCGGTCATAGGCATCGAACAGGCCCTTCACCAGATCGAGCCAATGGTAGTTCTTGATGGAAGGGTCAATGGATCTTGGAGGGATACGCATTGTGTCGCTGACCGCGATGTGAAGGCCGCGCTCAAGCTGTTCCTTGTTGGCCACCGAACCGAAGGGCACCGCGAAGGCAATGAAGCGGTTTTCCGCCTCGCGCGGGTCGCGGCTGAAGGTCGGGGACGCACCGCGCGTGCAGATCATTTCAACATAAGCGCACTTGTGGCCCGACAGAGCTACGCAGTTGGCAAGAATGCCCTCTATCTCTGCCCGGCTGTAAGGGAGCTTCATACGGAGACTCTGCATACCTCGGAAGAACCGATCGAGGTGCAGATTGAGCCTGAAGAATCGGCCGTCCCACACGTGAACCGTGTCATAGGTGGCATCCGAGTGTAGAAAGCCCCAATCCAGGACGGAGATCTTGGCTTCCGACATCGGCAAGTACTGCCCGTCCAGGAAAGCCACACCGGAGGGATAGGACAGACGATCCCGGTGGTGTTGCTCGACGGTAGGTAGAGACATTACGGATTCGGTCGCGACGAGTGTCATCTTTTTCTCCATGCTCGCAAGACTAAGTGGTTAACCACCTAGCCAGCCTTGGAGCCCCCGCCGCAAGCGCTCGCAAGCTTGGCAGTTCGTTGGCTCAAATAATGCTGAGGCTCACGACCATGCCTAAGCCGGCGTAGTGGCGTGCACGGTCGGCGCCCCTTAGATCCTGACAGCCACATCAGTTTGGCTGCATGGATTTGATCGCAGACTACTCGCGTGGGGTGTGATCAAAGTCGTCAGACGCGCGCAACGCGCGCTTCAAAAACCAGCAGGAAGTGATGGAAACGGATCACCCGACAATGACTATATCAAAACCCTAGGCTCGAATTTCACGCGGTCCAAAGTAATCATGCTTTTGAATTTGCGTACGTTTTGGTTCGTGTAGAGCTTTGTCTTCACGAAAACGTCGAAAGCCTCCACATCCTCGACCGCCACGACGAGTACGAAGTCCGCATCGCCAGTTACCATATAGCACTGTGTCACCTCCCGTGCCGCGCGCATGGCTCGTTTGAAATCGTCAACCAAATCCAGTCGCTCACGGTCGAGCTCTACTGTGACAACGACGGTGAGAGATTTGCCGAGCGCCTTTGGATCCACGAGGGAGATATCGGCAATTATGATGCCGTCGGCCCGCAGCCTATTGACCCGGCGCATGCACGAAGCTGCCGAGGAACCAACAAGATCCGCGATCTCCGCAAACGATAAGCGGTTGTTCTTCTGGAGTGCGCCGAGAATCCGTCGATCGAGATCGTCCATCACGGTCCTGCTATTAAGACATAGCGATTTGCATAGCCACTTGCATCGTCTATAGCAACAATGCCAATGGCAGGCGATCTAAACCTTTCGTTTTTCGCCTTGCGGCGATACGCCTATTTCAGAGACGGGCAGGTTTGTTCAGAATCTTTCGTTGGTGCTGTTCTGGGCGGGGAACACGCCTGCCGGGTTCTCATGCCCGTCTCTGGCCGGCACCAAGCGCCCCTTGGGGGCATCGAGATGGGCGGTGGACCGCTCGAAGTCGAAGCGCAGGTGGTGTCAATAACTAGCGGACATTTCCGCTGCTATGGTCCTTCGTTTCTTGGCGGAGGCGTATGGAACAGCTTCGGGCCCAGCGTGATGCCTCGCTGATCAAGCCGGAGCGTTACGTCGGCTATCTGGAGGCACATATCGAGCAAGGCGATGTGCTGGAAGCATCGAGCAAGCGTATTGGCGTTTACCAACATGGGGCGTATCGTGCACCGTTCCTGGACAGCCTGTCTGATTATCTTCGGCATCCGAGCATCAGCGCCGAGAATGTTGGAATCGCTGAGGTTGGTTCGCTGCTGCTTGATATGCTCACCGGTCCCCAGTAGCCAGCGTCAAAGGCATCGAGTGCGGCCAGGCCGACTTCAGCGTCCTTGGCCGGTATATTGCCCGCAGCGTTGGCACCACAGACTTGCGATCCTTCCAGGTAACCAACTCCAGCGAGTGGCGGATCAGATGCAAGCTGCAGGTTTGCACCACCGTTGGCGGGAATACGGCGTTGATTGCTTCTGGAAAGCCCTCAGGCCGTCGCCGACGGCAATCAGGATGTCGGCGACCCCTCGGTTCTTCAACTCGTTCATGACGCGCAGCCAGAATTTGGCGCCTTCCGTCTGCTGAATCCAGATACTCAGTATCTCCTTGCCGCCATCGGCCAGGATGATTGCTGCGTCCTGCCCTGCGAATTGCCTCGTGGCGACATTTCTATTTTGCTAGCTGCGCGACATTCGAACTTGGTTGCAACACGTTGGTGCACCCATTCTGGAAGCTTTCGATTACCACATCGTCGGCTTGATCCAAAGGAGATGCCGAAGGCGATGTCGTGCAAGCGGGTCATGCCGCGCCAGACGACCACCAGGAGGCGGATCATGTTTGCGGGCAAGACAGCCCGCCAATTGGCGATTTGCAGCAGGTAGGCGGCGAGCGTGGGCCGTTGGAGGCATGGTCACGTTCGGACACGCGTCGATCTGGTCGAGCGCAGTGATCTCGGCGAAGGTTAGAACGCTGTCGGGCGCGGCGTCTGGCTTGGCACGCGCCGACATAGTAACGAGGAATATGCGCCAGCTGACCACCGCGATGATAGCAGGAATTTCGCCAGCCTCTCGGCGGTTTCGAGCCTTGCCCCCTCGGCACGGCAGCCGGACTTCATGACCTTGTGGAACACTCCGCCTTCCAGCGCAGGGCGTACCAGGCGAGCTTTTCGGCCGCCGCCGAGAAATATCTTCGGCCGGCAAGTTGTTCACCAGCTTCCAGTCGATCGGCTCGCGACCGGGCGGGCGGATTCTCTTCGAGGGCGTGGATGTAAGTCAAAACCTGAGGACTGTAGCTTACCCACGGCGGCAAGGTGTTGATGGCGGCGAACTTCCACCTGCAGCCGCCGCGCTAAGCGGCTTCGCGGCTGTTGGTTTTGTCTCGCATCAGTGCTGCCTCCGTGATTCGGCGTCACGGACAAAATCACGGGCAGATTCATACGGGCAATAGGCGGCCGACGATATTGGTAATCGAAAGCTTCGCCGGAGGCGTACACGTTGGTGATCTATTCCGCAGTTCCCGAAGGAGGGGCTTGCAGCAGCGGAGTGATGATCTCGCGGCTCTCGGTGCCTAACCCAAAACTCGAGATTAGGCGGTGGAGGCCGTTGAGTGGCCGTTGCGGTTCGGACCAGGTCACAACACGGGTTGGACGGAGACCACCCGGCGGCAGTATTGCCGCGCGGGCAGCAAGATGCAAATGCAATGACGGACCGGGAATGGGCGTTAATCGAGCTCGTTCATGCTGGAGTGAAGGCGTCGGGACGACCACCACGCGTGACCGAACTGCGTGCGGTTGTGGACGCGCTCCTTTATATCGCCTGGACAGGCTGTCAGTGGCGGGCATTGTCCGCTGCGTCCTGCGCGGTCAGCGCTCCGTCATGTTCCGCGTCCGGCAGAGTTCGCTCGAGGAATGGCTTCCCTGGCATGACGGCCGCTGGGACCAAGGCGCGCGCAATGCTTCGGCGCTCTGGCGCGAAATGCGTAAGAAAGGCTTTCGTGGCCAGATCGGCGCCGTCTCTGAATGGGCGCGGCGCCGACGCCTTGCTGAAAGGGCCGATGAAAGCGCACTTGCCCGCACGCCTTCGGCACGAAGCATCGCCAGCCTCATGACGCTGGCGCGTGACGACCTGTCCAAATCGGACGCTGTACTGATCGCGGCAATCGAGAGCAATGTTCCTGACCTCGTCACCGCGCGAACGCTTGTCGACGACTTTCAGCGGATGATCCGGTCAAAAGCGGTCGCAAAACTGAACGCTTGGCTCGAAGGCGCGAAGGCAAGCCTCGTCGGCTCCTTCGCGAACGGGGTCGAAAAGGACATCGCCGCGGTCCGCAACGCCATTATCTCTCCGTGGTCGAATGGCCAGACCGAAGGCCAGATCACCAAGCTCAAACTCATCAAGCGGCAAATGTATGTCAAACGGCTTCCAAAACTGACCCCGGATTGGAGTGCGCCTCTCGGACCGGACAAGGTCAAGCCGCAGTTTTGACCATCTGCCGGGCGTGTTGGTCCTCGAACTGTTGCGGGCTGAGATAGCCGAGCGCTGAGTGCAATCGGCGGGTATTGTAAACCTCATCAATGAAGCGGGGAAGGTCCTCAGCGACGTCGGCGAAGGTTTCGTAGGCCATCGGATAGACGGCTTGGACCTTCATCGTCTTCATGAAACTTTCCGCTTTCGCATTATCGTAGGGATTGCCGCGCCGGCCCATCGATTCAATAAGATCGTGCTCGGCGAGAACGAGGAGTGCGGCATATTGGGCGGATTCAAGCGGTCGTCGCAACACCTGAACGAAGGAGGTTGCGATGGGCATTGGAAAGCGACGATCACACCGTTCTGGACGGGCGCCGTTGCCGTCACCGGGACGTCCGCCAGTGGCGGGGCGATCTGAACTCCAGCGATTCTGGTTGGGGATAGCGCAGGGGCTGACCAGCGAAGATGCTGCGTTGGCGGCTGGTATGTCGCAGCCTGTTGGAACCAGATTGTTCCGACAGGCGGGCGGCATGGCACCAGCGATGTTCAGGTCTTCAAACCGACGTCAGAGCGATACCTTGCGTTTGCGGAACGTGAGGAGATCGCACTTCTTCGCATTCAGGGCCTTTCGAGACGCGAGATCGGACGCCGACTTGGCCGATCCGCCTCGACCATCTCCCGTGAGCTACGACGCAACGCAGCCACCCGCAGCGGCGGGCTGGAGTATCGGGCAACGACTGCCCAATGGCATGCGGATCGATCGGCCCGTCGGCCCAAACCGACCAAGCTTGCGCTCAACACAACCTTGCGCACTTATGTGGAGGAGAGACTTGCCGGCGTCGTCGTGACCCCGAGCGGCGCTCCCGTTCCTGGTCCCGCCGTTCCGTGGAAGGGCCGCCGACATGGCCCGCGAAAGGATCGGCGATGGGCCAGGGCCTGGAGCCCGGAGCAGATTGCCCGGCGCCTGGCGATCGACTTCCCGGACGACAAGACGATGCGCATCAGCCACGAAACCATCTATCAGGCCCTCTTCGTTCAGGGTCGGGGAGCGCTACGCCGCGAACTGTCGGCCTGCTTGCGAACGGGGCGCGTGCTGCGGGTCCCCAGGGCCCGCGTACGCAGTCGAGGTAAGAGCTTTGTCTTGCCGGAGGTCATGATCAGTCAACGCCCCGCCGAAGCGGCTGATCGCGCGGTGCCGGGTCACTGGGAGGGAGACCTCATCCTTGGTCTTGGCAGCTCGGCGATCGGCACGTTGGTCGAGCGCACGACGCGCTTCACGATGCTACTGCATCTTCCCCGGCTCGTGGGGCATGGCGAAGCTCCGCGCACGAAGAACGGACCTGCGCTCGCGGGACATGGAGCCGAGGCCGTGCGTGACGCGATTACGCGCACCATCATCACCTTGCCTGAAGAACTACGCCGTTCGCTGACCTGGGATCAGGGAGCCGAAATGGCTCAGCACGATCGTCTCAAAGTCGACGCGGGTGTCCAAGTCTACTTCTGCGATCCACAAAGTCCCTGGCAGCGCGGCACCAATGAGAACACCAACGGGCTGCTGCGTCAGTACTTCCCGAAAGGCACCGACCTGAGCATTCACAGCGCCGACGAGATCGCCGCCGTGGCAGCGGCCCTCAATGCGCGGCCGAGAAAGACCCTGGGTTGGAAAACGCCGGCAGAAGCGCTTGGCGAGTTGCTGTCGTGAGTGAACACAATCAGTGTTGCGACGACCGGTTGAATCCGCCTTGCGAGCCTCGGTCCGAGTGATGGACGCAGCTCGGCGGGGGTTTTCGTCGTTCGATTGCCGCCTTCAATGCTGCAACGGTCAAGCGCGCGTCGATCGACCGACCGATGGCGTACCAACGACCTTGCGTGACCAGGCATCCAAAATGACCGCGACGTAGACGAAGCCCACCGCAATCGTCACGTATGTTATGTCGCTCACCCAGAGCTGGTTCGGGCCGTCGGGTGTCACGTTCTTCGCCAAGTTCGGGAAGATCGGCAACTCGTGATCGCTGTCCGTAGTGGCGATGAAGCGCCGCCTGATCCTGGGCTGCAGATCGTGCTCGCGCATCAACCGTCTGACCTTCTTGTGGTTGACGACGATGCCGCGCTGCCGCAGCGCCGCCTGCATGCGGCGATAGCCGTAAGCTTCGAAGCTGTCGGAGATCTCACCCATCGTCTCGACGAGCGCTGTGTCATCCACGGCGGTTTCGGGCTGATCGTAGTAGGGCGGATCATGGAATGGAAACCGGCGATGAGGCCATCGAGGCGGGCGTGCCCCTGCTGGTGGAAGCACGCAACCCTGCCTTGGCGGTGGCTTCGCCGTAACCGCCGCCGCGGTCGCGCGAGACGGTTTCGATCTCAGGGTGACCGGCAAGCCAAGCCTCGACGGTGGCAACTTCACGGTCGGGCAACAACGTCACGATCCGCCGTCGCTCCAGATCGCAGACGATCGTGCCGTAGCGATGGTTACGGCGATAGGCCCAGTCGTCGATGCCGACAATCTTGATAGGGTCTGTTCGTAAACAGGCCCGTCGCCGCACCACCCGCAGCAACGTGTCATTGCTGACCGGAACCATCAGCCGCTTTGCAAAACTAGCCGCCGGCCGGCCGCCGAGCGCCAGTCCAAGATGATAAACGATACACTCCAATCGCGAGGTCCGGCGCGATCGCTCGGTGACAACACTGTCGTCAAAGCGCTCGGCGAAGATTCGTCGACGGCACAACGTTGCATCGCAGACGAAGCGCCGCGCGACGACGCGGAGCGCTACCTTCGTCCCACTATAGGGAAGATCGGACACGCGTCGAACATAGCGGCTGTGGACCCGGCTCGACACTCTGCTGCAAAGAGGGCAAGGCCGCGCCGGCGTCCCTGACCGCGCGGTAATGACGATCACTCCTTCGTTCTCAGCGATGGCCTCGACGACCAATCCGCCGGGATCAAGGACGACAAACGCAAAATTCTCACCATGGTGCTGATTCCCCTCAGAAAACAGCACCACGCCGCCATGCAAAATCATCAAATGTGAGTCAGACCCCAATTTTGACCCCCCTTATGTAATGCGCGGCGGTCAGCGTTCGCCCGGGCGGAGCTGGTCAGGGTTGCGCAGCCGGGCGAGCGCGGATGGCGCTTGGCAGCTTGATGGGGTGATCAGGCGCGGTTCTTGAAGCGCCAGGATGCGTTTCCGGTCTCGATGATCTCGCAATGATGAGTGAGACGGTCGAGCAGCGCTGTCGTCATCTTGGCGTCGCCGAAGACGGCGGGCCATTCTCCGAACGCCAGATTGGTGATGATGATCGAGGTCCGTTCATAGAGCCTGCTGATCAGGTGGAAGAGCAATTGCCCGCCGGCTTGCGCGAACGGGAGATAGCCGAGTTCATCGAGCACGACGAAGTCGAGCCGGGTGAGGTAGTCGGCGATACGGCCCTGCTTGCCGCCGCGGTGCTCGGTCTCGAGCCGGTTGACGAGATCGACGACGTTGAAGAAGCGGCCACGTGAGCCGTTGCGGATCAGGGCGCGGGCAATGGCGATTGCGAGATGCGAATGCTGCGCCCTTCCAACATCGGTAACATTCGAAAAGAATGCCCGGAGTCTCCTTATCGATCAGAGCGAACTTGCTCCTGTCGTGCTTTCCTCGCATGCGATTTGATACAGATACTCAATAAAGCCAATTGTAGCTTCGTCGAATCCAGCTACCTTCGGATCTGTGCTTTCAACGATAATAAACTCATCCGGCGCGTGAAGATTCCCACCTCGACCTAGGCCGAAACCACAAGCTGGCACGTTCAGCGGCCGAGCGGTGAAAATCACCCCCGGCCAGGAGCCGGGAGCCCTCGGCACAAGCGTATGTTCGACGCCGACGCGTGTGAGTACCGCGCGCTGTGCCCTGATAATCGCAGTGTCCTCATCTATTTCGGTGGGATCGTAGCCACCCGTAACGTTCATTTCGATATCACCGAAGCCGTGCGTTCGGAGGTGCGTGTTCAGCTTAGACAGTAGTTCACCCGTCGTTTGATCAGGAACAAGACGCAGATCAAACTTCGCTTCGGCTCGCGCGGGCAAGATCGACATGCCGCCGGGTCCAGTATATCCGGCGATCAGGCCTTGTAGATTGATCGTCGGCTGCGATGCGAGGCGTTCTAGACCGGCGCGATAGTCTTCATCATTGAACCAGTGCTTAATCCCGCGGCTCGTCATCGCGTCTTCTTCGCTGGTAATGCGGGCGGTTTGCGAGATGAGGTCGCGCTGCCGACGGGTCAGCGGCTTCACATTTTCGAACCAACCGTCGATCGCGGGCGTGTGTCCATCGGCCTCTACAAGAGTCGTCAGCGCCTTGATCAAATGCCATGCCGGATTGTCAACTCGGGGTGCTTCCATTGAATGAATGTCAACGGTGGGCCCACGTCCCCAACGCTCGCCGCTTGCGATAAGCTGAAATTCTACTGTGCCTTTTGAGCCCAGTACCACTGAAACGCTTCCGCTGCTCGTCTGGGTAAGTTCGGGGACCACTACGCCGATGCATTTACGCAGCGCGGCCAGCACTTCTGGCTCTTCCGTCACCTGACGAAAATTAGGTGATCCGATCTCCTCCTCTCCCTCAGCGACGAGGGCGATGTTGACGGGCAACTTGCGGCCCGATGTCAGAACAGCGCGAATGGCGGCCAGGAAGGCGGCTTGGGGACCTTTTTGGTTTTCTGCGCCGCGCCCTACCAACACTTTGCCAATGCTCGGCTTGTCGACAATGCGGCCCTCGAGAGGTGGCGAGGACCATTTGGAAGCGTCGAAAGGCATCACATCGTACATGAAGTAGATGCCGAGCCATTTTGAAGCACCGGCGTCAAGAGTACCGAAGACACCCGGCAAGCCGTTGGTCGGCACTATCTTGACGCGTTGAAAGCCCGATTCTTTGAGAAGGGTCGCCATATGGTCGGCTCCCTCTGACACATTTAAGCGTTCTTGAGCTAGGGTTGGAAGGGCAATCCACTCCCGTAGCATCTCAACCGACGCATCGTGCTGGACCGCGACGATTTCTCGGAAGACAGCCTGGACGTCTGTCGGCGCGAGCGTCGCCCTATCGGTGGTAACTTCGCCTTCGTTATGCATCGGGCGGGGTCCCACGGGTGAATTTATCTCTTTCATCGTTGCATCTCACTCGCTGTCTCAGCGTAGTCTATTCGCGCCGACCGCAGGAAGCGTTCAGCCCGTATTCGGCTCACGGGTTAATTTTAGAGGAGTTGTTGACGCAAAATTATTCAAAACCCTCGGGTACACGCAGATCGCGTTTCAAAAGTGTCGGTTCCTTGACAGAAACTCACACATTTACCTGCTGATGCCGGTAGAGCACTCGGTTTACGTTACTGCGCTCACACCGTGCACCCAAGCAGAGAAGGCCTCATCATTTTCTATTCCTCACACCTCCCGTCAGCCGTGCGCAGCGTCTCGAGCTGCTCACGCCAGGTCCGTCTGGCTGTCTTGAAGTCGCGGATGCCCTGGGTGATCAAAAGCCCTTGAGGCGGCTCGAATGCTGGCCGCGTTCATTGATGAGCCGAGCCCGTCCGGCTGCGACGGCGATCGTCTCCTGCTCAGGCTCGCACTCGCACAACCCGGACCCCGAGGCGTAGCGATTGAAGCCGCATCAACGATGTGACTTTCCATGCCTTCTTTCTCGAGCGATCGGTGGACCCAAAGTCGAGACCAGCTTCCTGGATTCGTAATGATCGGATACGTCTGCCCCGTTCTGGCTCGGCTTCTTTCTCGCAGCTTCGAGAACAACTCAATTAGACCGACAATATTGCCAGCTTCCACCGAGTGCTTCGACATCTGCTCGCCATTCCCCGGTGACAGCGACGTGATGAGCCATGTCGAGGCGACAGTTCCAAGGATAGAAATATCGCAGCAAGATTGGTTTGGACGGCCGTCGTCGGGATATCGGTCTTAAGCATCGCAGTCTCCTCAGATTAGGTGCTTGGTAGGACGACCACTCATTCTGCAAAAAACGGCGGCCGTCATCCAGTCCATGGGATTTATGAGCGACGGTATGAGCCATCATCGAACATTCGAGATTTTGACGGCGGAGCCTGTGCCGTCCCGACTCAAGCCGCGCCATCGGTCGGACGAAGAGATGGCACGGCTTGTCGCCGAAGCGTTCTCGTCAGCGTGCGGACCGGGTTCGCATCGTGTGGTGGGACGGCAACGGGGTTTGTCTTTATTAGAAGACTCTGGAACATCACATGTTCTGCTGGTGTGCGATATCGGCCGCGCGCATGCGTCTCGACCACGCCCAGCTGATGGCGCTTCTGGCCGGGTCAGACTGGAAAAAGATCCGTCCGGCCAGGGTCAGGCGGCCGTTATCGACGGGCTGAAACCGGCCTGCGGGGGCATCCATACATGACCCGCCTCTCATGTTTCTTTCGGGTCTGGTGCGAAGGTCAAGTTCCTGTTTTTCTCCTTCCTGGTTTTGGGCTCTTGGGCCGAGCTGTTTTTGAATCGGAAGCTGTCGTTTCCGGCCTCGAGGATGTGGCAGTGGTGGGTCAGGCGGTCGAGCAATGCGGTCGTCATCTTGGCATCACCGAAGACGCTCGCCCATTCGCTGAAGCTCAAGTTGGTGGTGATGATGACGCTGGTGCGCTCGTAGAGCTTGCTCAAGAGATGGAAGAGCAGCGTGCCGCCGGATGCACTGAACGGCAGGTAGCCCAATTCATCGAGGATAACGAGATCGGAATGGACGAGGCGGTTGGCGATCTGCCCGGATCTGCCTCGCGCCTTCTCCTGCTCGAGCGCATTGACCAGTTCGACGGTGGAGAAGAAGCGGACGCGTCTGCGGTGATGCTCGATGGACTGCACGCCGATGGCGGTCGCGACATGGGTCTTTCCGTGCCGGGCCCGCCGACCAGGACGATGTTGTTGGCTGCTTCGATGAACTCGCAACTATGGAGCTGGCGTACGAGCGCCTCGTTGATCTCGCTGCTTGAGAAGTCGAAGCCGTTCAGGTCGCGGTAGGCCGAGAACCGAGCCGCCTTGAGTTGATAGGTCACCGACCTGACCTCCCGTTCGGCCGTTTCGGCCTTCAGGAGCTGGGACAGGATCGGAATGGCGGCGTCGAAGGCCGGAGAACCCTGTTCGGTCAGTTCGCCGACGGCCTGGGCCATGCCGTGCATCTTGAGGCTCCTGAGCATGATGACGATGGCGCCACTGGCGGGATTATGACGCATGGCGCACCTCCACGGTCTTCTCAGGGCGTCGTAGCGCTCGACATTGGCCTTCGGTTCGTTGGTGAGCGTCAAGGCCTGAGGCGCATCGATCGTCGGCGGCACAGAGGGTTTGCCGTCGACCAGCCGGTGAAGCAGGTTCAGCACATGCGTCTTCGTCGGAACGCCCGCCTTCAGTGCCATGGCGGCATCGATCGCGTCGCTCTTGCCTTGCGTGCCGTTGGAACGGATGAAGTTCTTGACCTTGAGCGTGTCACACGGTGGCACGCGATGCCGGCGCGCAGGCACTCCTTGAGCAGCAGACCCTCATGACCGCCGGTCGGCTCGCACACGACAAGGTCGATGTGTTTGTAGCTCTTGAGCAAGGCGCGAATGGCGCGCCGCCGATTGGCGTTGGTGCGGATGGTGGTGCCGTCGGACACGCTGACGATTGTCCTTGGCGTGTCGACCTGTGATCCACAGGAGGTGCCGGCCCCCCCGGGCGCAGTTGACCGCGTTGTAGATGTGCTCGGCCGTGACGAGGTTGGTGAAGATGAAGCGGATGTCGAGGCCCATCGTCGTGGCAGATGCGGGCGCAGACGCGGCGTTAGCCTTCCAGGATTTCGCCTTGTTTTGGCTTCGGTATAGCCGCGCCCCCTTCGCTTAAGCTGTATCTGCCAACCCGTCAGAGCCTGTCATTGTGCACAAGACGGGCTAACTCGGCAGAAAATTCGACGCGTGCGCGTTCTTGGGCATGCCGATTCCGAAATACCTTGTGTGAGCAACATCGAGGATGCGGTGGACCAAGCTTGAGAGGCTGTATCCGGCGGCCATCCCGGCCTGAGTATAGAGGGAGCGCTTACTGAGTACCGGCATGGCGTTGATCTCCAGGACAAAGGGCTGGCCGGAGCGGTCGATCCGGATGTCGACGCGGGCGTAGTCCCGACAGTGGCAGGCACAGAAGGTCGCAACTGAAATGTCTCGCAACTTCGTTGTAACCTTGCTTCCGATCCGTGCCGGGCAAATCCTGTGCGGCGTCTCTTCCCATGTGGCAAGATGCGTTTCGCGGTCACCGAAGTCGCGCTCCACTAGAGGCAACACCTGGAGATCTTCATTTCCCAGCAGTGCGGTGGTGATTTCTCGCCCCTCGATGTATTCTTCCACGATCGCATCCTGCACATATTGAGTGACGATAACTTCTACGGCCTGTCTCAACTGAGCGGGCCTATGCACGAGTTGCACTCCCAAGCTATTGCATTCGTGACGCGGCTTCACTATCAATGGGAATCGCAAGTCGCCGATACTCTCGGTACCTCGACGCATTACGCGAAAGTTCGGCGTCGGCACCCCGCCATCGCGTAGGAGCCCCTTGGTGATGGCCTTGTCGGATGACAGCCCATGCCCGAGTGGGCTCGATCCGGTGTACGGAATGCCGGCCATCTCGAGCATAGCCGGAACGTGGACGTCTCGGCAATCGCCCTGAATTCCGCCCGCAATGTTGAAGACGATTCCGGAGGGACGGGCTTGCGGATCGGGTGGCATGAACCGCTCGAGCGTAGCGAGCAGTCGTTTATCGCCTTCGCATAGCAGCGTTTCGTGACCGCCCTCTTGCAGCGCCGCAACCATGTCTTGGACCGTCTCTGGGTCGTTGTCCTGCGGACGAGACTGACCGAAACGGTTGATCACCCCCGTATAATCATGGTTCCAAACGATGCCTACTCGCATAAAGATACTCCTTCGATTGCTTTCCTATTAGTATCCGGTCTGAATTTGTCGATTGAGGGGAACAGAAGTTCGCTAGACCCCGCGCGCCTCGCTGCTGGTTGCCGAGCAGCGGGTTCTTGTTCCTTCCAAACTGCTGAAACCGACATAGCTCATCAACTGCACTAAGGCAGTTCCGAGAGAGTGTGAACTGATGCTGCCAGGATTGATTTGGATATTGTTCGAGCAACTCTCATATGCTCCTATGCCGGAGGCTGCGACTGTCGTAACGGGTCCTTCACCGGTTACCCATGCAATCGGCGTGCCACGCAAGAAGTTGCCGCGCCGCCGCGGCGACTCGCCCCTTCGCCTTCTGGGCTTCACCCACCACTGCGGGCGGACCCGGGTGGCGGGTTCATCGTGAGGCACAAGACGGAACGGAGACGCCTGACGCGCAAACTGACGGCGCTGCGCTAGGATGCTTGGCGGCTCATGCACGCGCCACTGGCTGCGCAGCACAGGTAGTTCGTCGCCGTTCTGCGTGGACACTACCGCGACTACGGCTGGTCGCCCGACTACCCAGCGCTCAACGGATTCCATCGGCAGAATTCGGCTGCGGTGTCCGAGACGGCGCAGGCAGAAAAGCCGGTGCATTGGCAGGTTCGAGTTCGACACCTGACGGAGCGCTTCCCCCTTGCCACTCCGCGCATCACTCGAACTTGGGCGCAAGCATGGATATGGGAGGCGGGTTACCCTCAAGCCGAATGACTGAGCTACCTTCCGTAGCGCCGGCCCACGGGACCCCCTATTGATCAGGCTTCCGACATTCCTGTCCAGCTTCGCACAAAAGAAGGATTGCGGATTTCGTTCAGCGACGCCTGGGTCGCTGGAAAAGTATGGTGGCAGTCGAGTCTTGAGTAAAAAAGGCACGGAGCTTGCTTCAGACTCTGTAGAACCCGGAGAAAGCACCCTAGAGCGCTAGGAGCAACGCCATTGCCGTCACCGCGAAGCTCGATACACGCGCCTGAGAAGATCGTCCCCATTCCCGTTGAACATGGGGACATGGTCTCCTCAAGAGGTCCGTGCCTGGTTGCTGTATTGCGAATGACTGGTTTGAGGCCGACGCGCCAACGCGTGGCGCTCGTCCATTTGCTGACCCGTCTTCATCGCATGTACGTGCCGAAGAGGTTCCTCAAAGGGCCACTCAAACCAAGGTCACCGTCTCGATACATCTTCAGCGAGCCGTCAACTTCCGACCCTTGGCGGCTACGAACGCGCTGTGCCCAAGAATTCACCCCCGGCGGCGTAAACCAATATCATAACACCACAAGAAGGACCTCCCATGACTATCGCGACGGTGCCAGTAATAAGCGAAGCGGATCGACAACTTGAGCGCCAACTGTGCAAGCTAGCAGCTTGCGATTCAGCCTCGATCTGGGAGGCTCAAGACGAGCTGTCCAGCGCGATTGCAACGGCGGGCATGCACTTTGAGGGGCGTGCGTATCCCGTATGTCTCCGGCCCCTTGCGATAGACCGCGATCTGGCAAAACGGCTCAGCGCTGCCGCTGAGGCTGTGGTCAAGCTTCTTGATGTCGCCGCTGAGCTGTATTGTTGCAACGAAAGGGTACAAGACCTATTTCCTGCCTATAGGCACTTGGGGCATTGGATCACTAGTCTCCCCAAGCATCGCCCGATTGCCACAATATGTCGACTGGACGGCCTGTTTGGCAAAAATGGCCATTATAAGATTATCGAAACCAACACATCGTCGCCGGGCGGTGTTATCCAGAACGGCCTCGCCGCAAAAGTCTGGAGCCGTATACCTAACCCATTGACACATGGCCTTTCACTTGACGTCAGCAAGCAGCCGTTCGCAAAAGATCCGAACTGCTTCGTCAGGGAGCTGGTGTCTACCTATTACGCTGCGACCGGCAGCGAACTCAAAAGTGCCGCTGTGGTCAACTTTCGCGGTCGGTACACAAATGAAGTAGACTGGATTGTAAATGGTCTGAGAGACTTAGGTGTCAATGCAGCGTTGCTAGATGCTAGCGCGGCCAAGCGAACACCTTGTGGACTAGCCGGGCCAGAAGGCCAACTCATCCAACTTGTTTACAATAAAGTAGATCCCCGGGACATCATTCAGGCCGGAGAATTAAGAGACTACTTAGACGCCTGCACGGCTCAAGAGGTGGTTTCGATAAACCCGTGGATCTCTCAGTGGATATTATGTGACAAGGCCATCCTTGCTGTACTCAGCGATGATCAATTCAGTTCGAACTTCAACGCAGAGCAGATCGAGCTCATTGCACGCCACATTCCATGGACCCGCCTTGTGAGAGATGTAGTAACGACTGACCAAGAACGACGTCGGATCGAGCTCATCAGCTACATCCGGAAGAACAAAAACGATCTTGTTCTGAAGCCCTCTAACGCGACGCGTGGCGAGCATGTCCTGGTTGGGCGTCTCACATCCTTAGAGACGTGGGAAGAACACATAGCCCGGGCCGCCCTCAACCCTTACGTCGTTCAGGAATACCTTGCGCCCAGAGAGGTTACGGCTCTGCACGCTCCAAGCCGGTCGATCAAGAAAATGGCGTATGGAATTGACTGCTACGTATTCGGTGGGCGCTTAGCAGGTTTTCAGGCGCGTGCTAGCCTCGATCCTGTTATGAACGTTGGGCGAAGCGGGACTCTATTACCGATAGCTACCGACTGAATTTCGCGCATGCATGAGGTATCGTCACGAAACTGCTGCGCCTTTTTTGAACATGCAGGGTATCTCGCTCGGGTCAGTGTGCGGCGGCCGAGCGTGCCAGAGTGGGTAGTGTGCTGAGAGTTCTGCAAATTCGCTGAGAGAGGGCGGTCATGGCAGGCTGGTGATGTTCAACGTCACCGATTCCCGCGA